>CAVAPI010000007.1:0-43915 GCA_963590445.1 Lachnospiraceae bacterium
GGAGTTCGGAAAGGACATAAACTTCGGCGATTTGACCCCAGACATGTACAAGACGCTGCCCGCAACGTTCCTCGTTACGCTCGGCGGATTTGTGACTAACGCCGCATATTGCTTCTTCCAAAACAGCAAAAACGGCACTTGGGGAGACTACAAGAAGGGCAGTGTATGGGGCAACAACCTGCTGTTCTGCCTCCTTGCCGGTGCTTTGTGGTACAGTCAGTTCTTCGGACTGTCGCTCGGAAAGGGCTTCCTCACAAGCTCGCCTACGCTGATGACACTCGCATTCTGCATACTTATGGCTCTCAACGTGGTGTTCTCCAATGTCTGGGGCATCATATTGAAGGAGTGGAAAGGCTGCTCGCAGAAGACCATCGCCGTGCTTTTGGTCGGCATAGTGGTGCTTATCATATCGTCGTTCCTGCCCCAGTTGATGTAAAGCCGGCTCTTGCGCCGGAACATCAAGGCAGATGCACTGATATACCACAGCTGATACGCTGAAAAACAAGTCCGCCCGGCAGTGCCAAATGAGGCTCTGCCGGGCGGACTTGTATCTTTCTATATATTAAAGGTGGCGTTTACGAGGCGTAAATGTGGCGTTTAGGTGGGCTAAATGTGGCGTTTACGGTTCGGAAATGCCGGATGTGAGGGCTATGCCCTGGTCGTTGATGGTTATCAGACGGCGGCGGTAGAGGTCGCCTACGGCCTTCTTGAATGTCTTTTTGCTCACCTTGAAGCGGTCGGCAATAAGCTCTGCGGGGCTTTTGTCGCCCAGATCGCAGTGTCCGCCGTTGTCTTGCAGGTAGCGGAGCAGCACTTCGGAGAACTCTTCGGTCTGTCTGCGCCCCGTGGGCTGTATGGTTACGTCGATTTTCCCGTCCTGTCTCACGTGGTCGATGTAGCCTTTCAGGCGGTCGCCGGTGCGGATTGGGCGGAAAATCTGGTCTTCATACACAAGCCCGGAGTAGCGGTTGTCGATGATAACCTTGAAGCCGAGGTCGGTTTTCTGCCACACTAACAGGCTCACTTCGTCGCCGTGGCTGTAGCGGGGCGGCTCTTGCGCCAGCCATTTCTCCACCTTTGCGGTGGCCATGAGGCGGTATGTCTCCTCGTCAACGGTCACGTAAACGATGTAGTGCGCACCCTTTACCATGCGTATCTTCTGCTCCCGGAACGGACAGAAGAGGTCTTTCATGGGACCCCACCGCAGGAATGCGCCGTACTGGTTGGTCCATGCCACCTCCAAACAGGCGAAGTCGCCCACCTTGGCCAGCGGTTTCTCTGTGGTAGCCACCGGCTTTTCGTCCTGGTCGAGGTAGATAAACACATCCAGAACGTCGCCCGGCTTGCAGCCTTTGGGCACGTAGCGTGACGGAAGGAGTATCTCGCCCTCGGCCCCGCCGTCAAGATACATTCCGAAAGGTACTGCCCTGACCACCTCAAGGCGGTTGTAGTCGCCCAAAAGGATGCGCTCAGTCTTCAAGTTGTCCATCTTTCATCTTTATTGTGCGGTCGGTTGTCGATGCCAGACCCTCGTCGTGGGTGACGATAACGAACGTCTGGCCGAACTCGTCACGCAGGTTGAAGAACAGCCGGTGCAGCTCTTCCTTGTTCTTGGTGTCGAGGCTGCCAGACGGTTCGTCGGCAAGTATTACCGCCGGATTGTTGACTAACGCCCGCGCAACGGCCACCCTCTGCTTCTCACCGCCCGACAATTCGTTAGGCTTGTGCCTTGCGCGGTCGGCCAAACCCATGAAGTCGAGCAGCTCGGCCGCCCTCTTCTTGGCCTCCTTGGCCGGAGTTCCGGCTATGAAGGCGGGTATCATGATGTTCTCGGCGGCCGTAAATTCGGGCAGAAGCTGGTGGAACTGGAACACGAAACCGATGTGGCGGTTGCGGAAATCGGCCAGCTTGCGCTGGTTAAGTCCGCTGACGTCAACCCCGTCAATGGCTATCGAGCCGCTGTCAGGGCGGTCGAGAGTGCCGATAATCTGCAGGAGTGTGGTCTTGCCGGCACCGCTCGGACCCACTATACTCACCACTTCGCCCTTGCCGATGTGCAGGTCTATGCCTTTAAGCACCTGCAACGGGCCGAAGCTCTTGGTTATTCCTTTTATGTCTATCATATGTTTCAGTCTTTTCTCTTGAATGTATGGCCTCAGAAAGCAGGCTTGGTATGGTGTCAGGACGGCTTCTTTGAACCCATTTTGTGCTCAATCCATTCCTTTATGGCGGCGTATGCGCTCTCCTGTTCCTGCCGTTGCGGGGCGGTAAAGGTCATGGTGTCTTGCGGCTGGCCGTGCTGGTCGGGGTAGATAATCATCAGGCTGCAGTCCGGAAAGAATGCGGTCAGCTCGTCAGGAAGCCGCTCGAATGTCGGTTTGTAGGACACTGTGCCGTTGCGGGCGGTGATTACAACGAGCAAATGGTCGGCGTTTACCGCCTTCGACAGTGCGGTAAACTCCTTCCAGTGCTGCATCAGCTCGTATTCTGCGCGCACTTCCGGGTGGCGGTTCTGTATGTATGCGCTTATGAGAGACATCGTTTCCTGCCTTCCGTGGAACACTATACGGCAGCCGATGTTGGCGGCCAGACGTGCCAAGTGCTCTATCCAGCGGTAGAAACCCGGCTCGAACTCCACCCTCGACGGTACGGCTGCGTGTATGCGGCGCAGCGTTCCGAGGGGGCAAACGATACGGCTCATGATTATCTGGCTGTTTATTTCGCTTGTCAAACCCTGCGCAAAAGAGCCCCAAAACGAGTCGTGCGGCCCGTTCCGATGGTGCATTGCCATGATTATTTCCGACGCATAGTTCTCCTTGAAGGCATGCTTTATGCCGTTGGCGATGTTGGTTGACAGCCGGCTTTGCGTCTGTATCCGCACGTCAGATGCCGCAGCTACGGTGGCCGCCCGGTCGAGTATGCGGCGGCCGTTGCTCTGGTTGTGGCGGCTGTACAGGTCGTCGTTCACCACGTTCAGGCCGATCAGCCCCCTGTTGAGCTTCCTGTTGCTCATCATAATGGCCAGCTGCACGAGCGCGTCGGTGTCCTCTTCGTGCTGCAGAATGGCCATTATCTTCTCGTCGTCGCCGCCTGTGTCCTGCTCGTCGGGCATGGTTTTGCTGCGCAGGAGTATCCTTTGCGCCGAGTGTTCCACCACGATGGAGCTGATAATGCACGTGAACAGTATCATCATCACTACGCCATTCAGCATGTTAGCGTCCACGAGAAACGACCCGTCCGGCTGCTTCATCTTCATTCCAACCATGACTATCGCTATGCCACCGGCCGCATGAGCCTCGGTAAGTCCGAACATCATGTGTCCCGAAAGCCAGGGAAAGCGCAGCGCAAAGCACGAGGCATAGGCGGCAACCGCCTTGGAAAGCGTGCCGAAAAAGACCATACAGAACACCACCCACAGCGTGTCAACACCGTGGAAAAGCACGCTTATGTCGATAATCATGCCCACGCCTATAAGGAAATAAGGTATAAAGATGGCGTTACCGATGAACTCTATGCGGTTCATCAGCGGAGATACGCCCGGAATGAACCTGTTTAGCAGCAGTCCGGCAAGGAATGCGCCGAAGATACCCTCCAGTCCGCACATCTCAGATACCGCCGCACTGAGGAACAACACGCACAGTACGTAGATGTAAAGCATCACAGAATCGGAGTAACGGCGGAAGAACCAGCGTGTCAGACGCGGCAGAAAGAATACCTCACCGATGCAGAAAGCCGACATTTTCACCAGGAACATGACCCAGAAACCGATGCCTCCCGCCCCGTCACCGGCCGCTCCGACTATGGCGGCAAGTATGAGTAGCGACAGCGTGAGGGCAATCATCGACGAGCCAACGCTCAATGCGACTCCCGGATGTTTCTGCAATCCGAACTTGCACACGATGGGATAGGCTATCAAAGTGTTCGATCCGAAGATACAGGCCAGCAACATAGATGCCATAGGGGAGTAGCCGAGCATCCCGGTACCTATTATATATGCTGTGGCGAACGGCACTATAAAGGTGAGAATGCCGAAGAGCAGGAACTGCCCCTGCCGCTTTTTGATGTCCTTCATGTTCATTTCCAGTCCGGCAAGGAACATGATATAGAGCAGACCCACGCGCCCGAACAGTTCAAAAGAGCTGTCCCGCTCAAGGATATTCAACCCGTATTTTCCCACAAGTATGCCTGCGAGCACCATTCCCACGATGTGCGGTATGCGCAGACGTGCCATTACGATGGGCGCAAACAGTATGATGCACAGCACGACAAAGAAGATTAGTGTCGGGTCTGTTATGGGAAAATAATGTGAAATGTCAGGCATAATTGTCGTGAAAGGACACATTTTGTATGCAAAGGTGCGAAAAAATAATCATATCCGAATGTAAAATGTACTAAAAGTTGTATTTTTGCAACTCCAAGGGGTGCGTTTGGCAGTGTGTCACAGCCCATTCCGGCACTTGAAGATGAAATGTCAAGTAGTGAAAAACGAAAGGTTAAGTAGCGAAAGGTGAAATGTCAAGTGGCGGAAAGCGAAAGGTCGGGTAGCGGAAAGTGAACGGCAGAGTAGTGTAACAGGAAGATTAAACAGCGAAATATAAAAGATTAAACAACTAAAAACGGAGACATCAGAGACATGAAAGTGGCTATTGTTGGCGCAAGCGGAGCCGTAGGGCAGGAGCTAATGCGCGTGTTGGCAGAGAGAAATTTCCCGGTTGACGACCTTTTACTGTTCGGTTCGGAGCGCAGCGCCGGCCGGAAGTACACGTTCAAGGGCAAGGAATACGAGGTGAAACTCCTGCAGCACAACGACGACTTCAAGGGGGTTGACATTGCTTTCACGTCGGCCGGTGCCGGTACTTCAAAGGAATTTGCTGCGGATATAACCCGGTTCGGAGCAGTAATGATTGACAATTCGAGCGCATTCCGCATGGATGACGACGTGCCTTTGGTGGTTCCCGAGTGCAATGCGGCCGATGCGCTCAACCGTCCGCGCGGTATAATAGCCAATCCCAACTGCACCACGATTATGATGGTTGTGGTTTTGCAGCCCTTGGAGCGCATCAGCCATATAAAACGCATACACATAGCAAGCTATCAGAGTGCGAGCGGAGCCGGAGCTGCCGCTATGGCGGAGCTTCAGCAGCAGTATGAGGAGATAATAGAGGGCAAGGAAGTGACCGTAAAGAAGTTCCCCCACCAGCTGGCCTATAACGTTATACCCCAGATAGACGTGTTCCAGCCCAACGGATACACCAAAGAGGAGATGAAAATGTTCAATGAAACGCGCAAAATCATGCACAGTGACGTCAAGTGCTCGGCCATGTGCGTGCGTGTGTCGTCGCTCCGCGCCCATTCGGAGAGCGTTTGGATAGAAACGGAAAAGCCTGTTTCGGTGGAGGAGGCGCAGAAAGCCATTGCCGCCGCGCCCGGTGTGACGCTCGAAGACGACCCTTCAAACCTCGTATATCCCATGCCGCTCGACACAGCCGGCAAGGATGACGTGTATGTAGGCCGCGTCCGCAAGGACTTGGCCGACGAGAACGGACTCACATTCTGGCTCAGTGGCGACCAGATACGCAAGGGTGCAGCCTTGAATGCTGTGCAGATTGCCGAATATCTCATCAAGGTGGGCAACGTGAAGTAGCCCTTTCCCGTCAGCGTGCCGGCTTCCGCTCCTTGCTGGAACCTGCGCTTGGATGAGCCGAAGCATAGTATTGTATATGGAAACCGCCCGTTTACGCTTGGTAAACGGGCGGTTTCCGTATCTGCCCCAACGGGTTGATAAGCCTGACTCGGCGGTTTTCGTATTTAAACACGCGGGGCGCTGTGCCGGACCGGGCGGATTGTTTGTCTGTTCCGGCGGTTTGGCTGTCGGTTTTACACCAAGTGGCTTATCAAATCTTCGCGGTTTCCGGGCAGCATGTCGATGACCGGTATCTCGATCATGGTGTAGCAGCCGGGCTGAAGGCGCATGGATGCGCGTGCCACATTGACGAGTACCTGACCCGTAAGCGCCGGGTTGTTGATGCTCATGTTGAACTCCAGACGCTGGTTCTGGGTCTTTCCGCTCACTCCCTTGCGCACAAGGTTCACCCCGTGCCCCATATCGCGAATGTCATCGACCGACTCCACTGCGAAAACGTGGGTCTCGTCGCTCGCAAAGTACGGGTCGGCCTTTATCGACTTGGTCACTTCGTCGAGCGAAGCGCCGTCTTCCAGCTCCACGTACACCATCCGGCGGTGTATTCCCTCGCCCAGAGGTATCGTAACCGACAGGGCGTTCTTCACGCCTGCCTTTGATTTCACGCAAACGGAGTGCCCCATTGACATGCCGGGGCCGAAGTTGGTGTAGCTCAATCCCTTTGGCGCGAGGCTCTGCATGAGGGTTCTCACTATTGAGTCAGACCCCGGGTCCCATCCGGCGGCGATTACCGACACGGCGTTGTGCTCCTTGCACACCGGCATGAGGCTTGCGCGGTACTGGCAGATGCTTGTGTGTATGTCGAAACTGTCAACGGTGTTGATGCCAAGGGGCAGTATCTTCTTCGCATATTCCTCACAGCTGCGCGTGGGGGTGGCAAGTATGGCCACGTCAACGCCGTCCAGCTCCGTTATGTCATTCACTACCTTGTAGGCGTTCAGCTCTTCGGGCTTGTTGTCCGCACCGTTGCGGCGCACGATACCGGCTATCTCGAAGTCGTCGGCGGCCTCAAGAGCCTGCACGGAGTAGCGACCTATGTTGCCGTAACCCACTACGGCTGCTCTGATCTTGTCCATTTCTTTGTAGTTGTTTGATGTGTTGTTTTGTTTAAGTCGCTGCAAAAATAGTCAATTAGTGCGAGAAAACAGCATCCGGGCGAACAAAACGTTACCGTAAGGAGCCGTTTCCGTTCTTTTTGACAGTCGTTCCCGCCGCCCGACCGCCACGCTTTTTGCCGTTATACAATAATGTATGGGGGCGGAAACGTGGGGGTGGGGTGGTGCAGACACAAGGGAAGGGGAGTCCGGACAGGGCGACGGGGCGGTGCAACCCGAAAGAAGAGGCGGTGACAATCGTCCGACTGCCACCGCCCAGGGTATCTGTACTCTAAATAAATGCTTTCTCTTTAACAACGGTTTGTGCGGCTTCAATGCCTTTTCACGTCCTTCCAAAACCTTTCTGCCGTATCCTTAATGGCTTTTCCACGTGCTTCCGTTTGTCGTTTCCGCGCCTTTTGCGACCGTTTGTCGTGCTTTTGTGTCTCCCGACTCTTAGGCCTGTTGCAGCCGTATTGCTGCATACAGGGGTCTTCATCCGTCCTTTACAATCTTCTTACCTTGCGTTTCCGCGTGTCATCCTCAATCTTTTCACTCCTTTGCCGCCGGCCTTTATTGTCGTTACCTATTGAGTTTTCTGCCGTTTGCGGCTCTGTTGTCGTTGCAACGTTTCAACTGCCTACTGACTACTGTCGCGTTATCCTTGTCTTTCTACCTCTTTGCCTGTTGGCTTTCAGTCCTTATACCTATTGTATGTCGTAAGGCTCGCGCCTTGTCTTGTCGCTTTTGACGATGCAAATATACAACCGCCTTGTCGTTGCGCAATGCCTTTCGGCTCGTTTTTTGTGCATATACGCCCCGTTTTTGACCTAAATCAATTAATTGTGGGCGCACACAGCGGTTAAAACCAGTGTGTTTGGACAAGGTGACCAGTCCATTCGGGCAATTGAACCAGGTGTGTTCTGGCATGAAAGCCGGTTCCTATCGCCCTTCCTGTTGCCGCTTCAGCTGCCGTTCCACCATGTTTGTCAGCTCTACAAACTGCGGTATTGACAGCTGTTCCGGCCTCTTTGTCATGAATTCGTGGGCGAGAAACTCTGCGTCGGCGATGGCCATGTTGAGCATCTGGCGCAGACTTACGCGCAGCATCTTGCGCCTCTGGTTGAACACGGTCTTCACTGTGCGCTTGAAAAGCTCCTCGTTGCAGCCCAAGTCCGTCACGTTGTTGCGCGTCATGCGTATCACTGCGCTCTGGACTTTGGGCGGCGGATTGAACACTTCCGCACCCACTGTGAACAGATACTCCACGTCATACCACGCCTGGACGAGCACACTGAGTATGCCGTAGGCCTTGTTGCCGGGCGCGGAGGCCATCCTCAGCGCCACCTCCCGCTGTATCATGCCCGTGCAGCAGGGTATCAGCTGCTTGAAGTCGAGCATTTTGAAGAAGATTTGCGACGAGATGTCATACGGATAGTTGCCCGTGAGCACAAAAGGCCTGCCTCCGAACACCTGCGACAGGTCCATCTGCAGGAAGTCTTCGCCTATGATGTTGTCGGCAAGGCGGGGGTATTTCTCGTGCAGGTAGGCCACTGACTCGGCGTCAATCTCCACCACTTTGGTCTCACGCGGCTTTTCCATGAGGAATTGTGTCAGCACTCCCATGCCCGGACCGACCTCCAGGACCGGCAAACCGGGCGTGCTGTCCACCGTGTCGGCTATCCTTTTGGCTATGTTCAGGTCGGTCAGGAAGTGCTGTCCGAGGTTTTTCTTGGGTCTGACTTGCTTCATCGTGCTTGCAAAGTTAGCAATAAAGCCACAGTAAAGCCTATGCTTGCCGCGCTTTTTTGCCCGCCTTTGCAAGTCGTTGAGGCCCATTGTGTTGCAAAAGCCGCCCGTTTGCGTTCCTTAAACAGGCCGTTTACGAGGCGTAAACGGCACAGTTACGCATGCTGAACGGCCTGTTTAAGGGCGCCAAATGCACCGCTTGCGCATCGTGGCCCGGCAGCGGGCTGATGCCATACGGCTGGTTGTACCCCATGCTGTTTGTCGTTGTTCTTACGGTGGCAGTTTATAGAACAACCATACATGGAGGTGGAGAAGTAGAAGCGGATGCCTGATGGCTTTTTCTCCGTCACCAAACACAAGCATCCCCACGCTCTTTCTTGCGAACATGGGGATGTTTCCGTATTTACAGAAGGGGTCTCTCCGCCCCGAAAGGCCGGGTCACGTCTATAAAGGATACTCGTCGAAAGCGTAAAGTACCGTGGAAAGGTAGCGTTCGCCGGTGTCCGGGAGCAGCGTAACCACGCGCTTGCCCTTGTTCTCCGGCCGCTTTGCCACTTCTGAAGCGGCGTATGCGGCGGCTCCGGCCGATATTCCGACGAGCAAACCCTCGGTCTTTGCGAGCTGCCGGCTGGCGAGTATCGCATCGTCATTGGCCACGTCGAACACCTCGTCAACCACGCCTGCGTCGTAGATCTTGGGCACAAAGCCGGCCCCGATGCCCTGTATCTTGTGCGGACCGCTCTGCCCGCCGTTGAGAACCGGCGACGATGCAGGCTCCACTGCCACGATTTTCACGTCGGGGTTGTGCTCTTTCAGCCTCTTTCCTATGCCGCTGACCGTGCCGCCCGTGCCTACTCCGGCCACGAATATGTCGATTTTGCCCTCTGTCTGCTCCCATATTTCCCTGCCGGTGGTGTCGTAGTGAGCCTTGGGGTTGGCGGTGTTCTCAAACTGTTGCAGTATTACCGAGCCGGGAATGGAAGCCTTCAGACTCTCGGCCTCGCGTATTGCGCCCGGCATGCCGTCCTTTCCGCTTGTCAGACGCACCTCTGCGCCGTAGGCTTTCACAAGGTTGCGCCGCTCCACGCTCATGGTTTCGGGCATGGTCAGTATCAGTTTGTAGCCCTTGACCGCCGCCACAAGAGCCAGACCCACGCCGGTGTTGCCGCTTGTAGGCTCTATTATTGTGGCTCCGGGGGTGAGTATGCCCTTCTTTTCGGCATCCTCTATCATGGCCAGAGCCACGCGGTCCTTCACGCTTCCGCCGGGGTTGAAGAACTCAACCTTTACGGTTAAGGGCGTCTCCACCCCTCTCAGCTTCGAGAAACGCCCGATTTCGAGCATGGGAGTCTCGCCCACGAGTTCTGTAAGTTGCTTGGCTATCTTCTTCATGTCAGTCGTTTTTATGTCGTTAGTGTCGTGTCGGCTGCGGGGCGGAATGCGCTTCACGCCCCGCAGCCGTTGCCTTTATGCCTTGTCGAGTGCCTGTGCAAGGTCGTCAATGATGTCGTCTATGTGCTCCGTACCGATGCTCAGGCGTATCGTGGAGGGGTAGATGTGCTGCTCTTCCAGCTCCTTCGGACTCATCTGCGAGTGGGTTGTGGTTGCCGGATGTATGACAAGGCTCTTCACATCGGCCACGTTGGCCAGCAGGGAGAATATCTTGAGGTTGTCTATAAACGCCCATGCTTCCTTCTCGCCGCCCTTTATCTCGAACGTGAATATGCTTCCGCCGCCGTTGGGGAACAGCTTTTCATACAGCGCATGGTCGGGATGGTCGGGCAGAGCCGGGTGGTTGACCTTGGCCACCTTGGGGTGTTTCGAGAGGAACTCCACCACTTTGGCCGTGTTGTAGGCGTGCCTTTCCACGCGGAGGCTTAGCGTTTCCAGTCCCTGAAGCAGTATCCAGGCGTTGAAAGGCGATATTGCAGCACCCGTATCGCGCAGGATTACGGCACGTATGCGCGTCACAAAGGCCGCAGCACCGGCCACGTCGGCAAACACAGCGCCGTGGTAGCTGGGGTCTGGCTTGGCCAGTGTCGGATACTTGTCGGCGTTCTTCTTCCAGTCAAACGCGCCTCCGTCAACTATAACTCCGCCGAGCGAGCTGCCGTGGCCGCCTATAAACTTTGTTGCGGAGTGCACTACCACGTCGGCACCGTGCTCTATCGGACGCAGAAGGAACGGAGTTCCGAACGTATTGTCAACGATTACTATCGTGTTGTGCCTGTGTGCTATCTCGCTAATGCGGTCTATGTCGGTCACACTTGCATTGGGATTGCCGAACGTCTCGACTATTACCGCCTTGGTATTGGGGCGGAAAGCCTTCTCAACCGCCCCGAAATCGGCCGGATCTACTATGGTTGTCTCCACTCCTTGCGTCGTCAGAGTGTGCTCAAGCAGGTTGAACGTGCCTCCATACAGGTTGTCTGCGGCAATTATGTGGTCGCCATTCTGTGCCACATTCTGCAATGCGTAGGTGATGGCTGCCGCACCTGAGGCCACTGCCAGTCCGGCTACGCCACCCTCAAGGGCCGCCACACGGTCTTCAAACACGCCCTGTGTCGAATTGGTGAGCCGTCCGTAGATGTTTCCGGGGTCGCGTAGCGCAAAGCGGTCGGCCGCATGCTGTGAATTACGGAACACGTAAGAGGTGGTCTGGTATATAGGTACGGCCCGGCTGTCGGTCGTTGGGTCTGCCTGTTCCTGCCCTACATGGAGCTGAAGTGTCTCGAAGTGAAGTTTCTTGTTGCTCATTTCTTTGTCCTTTCTTGTTGTTTTGTTGTTGATACTTGTCGTTTTTGTATGCCAATACGGTTGTTTTGGCTTTCGGAACGGTTGCCGTCCTGTCCGTGTCCCGTATGTTGACAGTGCAAAGGTACGGCGTTTCCTCGCTCCATACAATCGCATGATAGTGTCATTCTCGCTACCATAATCGTGGTATTTTGCCGTTTTTCGCCGAAAAACGGTGCGGTGTGGCACAACAGACGCATCGGTTGTGCCGTGAAAAGGAGGTGGAGAAGGGCGGCGGAATGGCTCAATATGCCGCGCGGTACTTGCTTTCGTCCTTGTCGTCGAGCATGCTTAGGTACGAAAGGTAGCGGCTTTCGGCTATGTAGTGCTCCTCCACAGCCTTGAGAACCGCGCATCCGGGTTCCCTGGTGTGGGTACAGTTGCTGAAGCGGCAGCCCTTTGAGTAGTGGAAAATGTCCTTGAAATAGCCCGTAAGTTCCTCTGGTTCTATGTCGAAAGTGCCGAATCCCTTTATGCCGGGCGTGTCTATGATGTAGCCACCCTGCGGCAGGGGGAGCATCTCGCTGAACGTTGTGGTGTGCATGCCTGTGTTGTGGGCGTCGCTGATGGCCGCCGTGCGCAGGTTAGTGCCCAACAGGCGGTTGATGAATGTCGATTTTCCCACGCCGCTGTTGCCGCTCAGCACCGATATGCGGCCTTCTATCAGCGGCAAGACGGCCTCCATACCGTCGCCGTTGGCGGCAGATATGGCAATGCAGCGGTAGCCTATGTTGTCGTAGAGCGCCGCCATCATGTCCTGATAGTGGCGCTCTTCGGGCGACAGGAGGTCGGTCTTGTTGAACAGAAGCGCCACGGGAACGCGGTAAGCCTCGGCGGATGCGAGGAACCGGTCGATGAATGTCGTTGACGTTTGCGGCCGGTTGACGGTGACAACCAGCAGGGCTTGGTCAACGTTGGCGGCAATTATGTGGCTCTGTTTCGACAGGTTGGGCGACTTGCGTATTATGTAATTGCGCCTGTCCTCTATGTTTGTGATGAACGCAGTGCCCTCCTGGTTGGGCGTAATCTCCACTCTGTCGCCCACAGCCACGGGGTTTGTGCTCCTTATCCCCTTCAGTCGGAAGTTGCCTTTTATCTTGCTTTCCACCGTAAGTCCGTCATCGGTCTTCACGGTGTACCAGCTTCCGGTGTTCTTTACGACGAGTCCGTGCACTTTTCCTGTCAAGATTTTGGTTCTGTCCTGCCCGTTTCCGCTCCCTGGAGGCGGCGGACGGCGTGGGCGTGGGTGTGGCTTTGCGGCGTTAAACCGTCATTATTTCCTTGTCCTTTGCGGCAAGCAGTTCGTCCACGGCCTTTATTTGCTTGTCGTGAATCTTCTGGAGGTCGTTCTCTGCGTCCTTTTCGTTGTCTTCGGAGAGGCCGTCCTTGATGGCTTTCTTGAGCTTGTCCTTCACTTCGGAGCGCACGTTGCGTATCTGAACCTTCACGCTTTCGCCTATCTTGTTGCACTGTTTGGCCAGTTCGCGGCGGCGTTCCTCGGTGGGCTGCGGTATTCCGAGGCGTATGATCTCGCCGTTGTTCTCCGGCGTGATGCCCACTTCCGAGTCCATGATGGCCTTTTCAATGGCCTTTATCTGCTTCTTGTCCCACGGGCGTATGGCTATTGTGCGCGCATCCGGGGTCGATACGTTGGCCACTTGGTTGAGCGGCACCATCGAACCGTATGAGTCAACTTTTATACCGTCGAGTATGGCCACGTTAGCCCGGCCTGCGCGTATGCGTGCAAGCTGCTCTTCGAGGTACATAACGGCCATTTCCATCTTCTCTTCTGCCGAAGAAAGCGTTTCTTTAACGTCTATCATATATGTCTAATGTGTTTGATTTTGCCTTGCAGGAGGGCTGTTGCGCGCATGGGTCCCTTGCCTGTACGGTTGCCGTGGCACGCATTGTCCATGGTTACAAATGTAATTATTAATATCCAACCCACCAAGCGTTTTGCGGATTTTTGCTTTTTGCGCCGCCTGAAACGGCTGTTTTCGGGCGGTGTCCCGTGGGTTTTCGCGGCGGGAGGGCGGGGCGGCGTTTCGTAAAGCGGCGGTTTACGGCCCGTAAAGCGGGCATTTGGCTATCGCAACCCGCCCGTTTATGCCCCGTAACCCGGCGGTTTGTCCGGGCCATGGTGCCGGTGCGTTCCCGAAAGGCTTTGGGCAAGTGTCTTTTAGGGTGCGGTTTCCTTTGGAATTATGGGCAAATGGGTTATCTTTGCATAAGATATAGCTGCACTCGGCAATGCTAAAGCGGGCTTTCATTGCCTCGCTTGCAATATCTTTGCAATTGTGTTATGAACATGGAACTAAGCGACAAGAAGATAGCAGTGCTGCTTTCGGGCGGCGTGGACAGCTCGGTGGTGGTTTACGAACTGGCGCGGCAGGGCTTGCATCCCGACTGTTTCTACATAAAGATAGGCCCGGAGGAAGATGCGGAATGGGACTGTTCGTCGGAGGAAGACCTTGAGATGGCCACCGCAGTTGCCTCGCGCTACGGGTGCAGACTGGAGGTTGTCGATTGCCACAGGGAGTATTGGGAACAGGTAACGCGCTACACTATGGACAAGGTGCGCGCCGGTCTCACGCCAAATCCCGACGTGATGTGCAACCGGCTGATAAAGTTTGGAGCCTTCAACGGGAAGCGCGGCCACAGCTACGACCTCATTGCCACCGGCCATTACGCCTGTACGGAGGTTATAGACGGGCGCAAGTGGCTCACCACAAGCCCGGACCCGGTGAAGGACCAGACCGACTTTCTCGCACAGATACACGGCTGGCAGCTGCAAAAGGCACTGTTCCCGATAGGCCGATATATGAAGGGCGAGGTGAGAACGATAGCCGAGCGCGAGCATCTCGTCAATGCGCGGCGCAAAGACTCCCAAGGTATCTGCTTTCTCGGCAAGGTTAACTACAACGAATACATACGCCGCTACCTCGGAGAACAGCCGGGTGACGTGGTCGAACTGGAGACAGGGCGCCGCCTGGGCAGCCACAAAGGACTGTGGTTCCATACCATCGGGCAGCGTCACGGGCTGGGTTTCGGCGGCGGACCGTGGTATGCGGTGAAGAAAAACGTGCAGGAAAACATCCTTTACGTGAGCCGTGGCTACGAGCCGTTGACCGCTTACAAGAGGGATTTCCCCATACATTCGTTCCACTACCTTACCGTAAGCGAGCTGCCGACCGACGTGACGTTCAAGATAAGGCACACGCCGGAGTTCCACAAGGCCACGCTTGAGCGCACCGCAGACGGCTGCTACACGGTGCATTCCGATGCACTTATACAGGGCGTGGCGCCGGGACAGTTCTGTGTAGTCTATGATTCCGACCACCACCGCTGCTTCGGCTCCGGCGAAATAACCTGTTGACGGAACTGAACCGTCTGCCGGCGGAGCGAAACCGCCCCGGTTCGGAGCACTCTGCCAAAGACATTCTTGCCAACAACCTATACCTATTATATAATAATGAACGCGAAAACCATCGCCATTGCGCTCGTTTGGCTGCCGCTGGCGGCCTTGGCGCAGAAGCCAACCTGCCTCACCACCGACCTTCTGGAGCACACTGACCGAGTGTATGTGGGCGGTCTGCCATCGACAATCGGCCTTGCCGACACAGGCAGCGCCATAGAACCGTGGCAGTGTGCGGCCATCCGCAGTGCGCAACCGTGGCTGGGATGGGTGGTAAACAGCAGCGCTCCCAACACCGTGCAGACCGCCTACAGGGTGCTTGTGGCCACAAAACGCGAGCTGTTGCACGGGGACAAGGCCGATATGTGGGACAGCGGCGAGGTGAAAAGCGGCAACTCGTCAGCCGTAGCCTATGCAGGCAAGCCCCTCAAACCGTCAACTGTCTATTACTGGACGGTGCAGACGCGCGACAACCGCGGCACATTGAGCGGCTTTTCCGACCCGAAAGCGTTTCGCACGGCGGCGGTTTTCGATGGCGAAACGTCACGCTATCCGCTTGAAAAGACCGAACTCCAGCCTGTCAGCGTGAGCCTTTTGCAGCCGCAAACCGTGCTCGCCGACTTCGGGACCGACGCTTTCGGCCAGCTGAAACTGACCGTTTCCACGGAAAAAACCGACGACACGCTCACCGTACACCTTGGCGAACAGCTTGCCGACGGACGGGTTAACCGCCGCCCGGAGGGCAGCCAGAGGTATGCAATGTACCGCTTGCCGCTCTTGCGGGGCACACATACATATTATATAAAGCCGCGCAAGGACAGGCGCAACACCGCTCCACGGCAGAACGAGAGCGGAGTTGACCCCATTCTCATGCCCGGATACATAGGCGAAGTGTTCCCCTTCCGCTACTGTGAGGTGCAGCTTGCGGGCGGCAAACTGGCCGACGGCGGCATCATACGCACCGAGGTACACTATCCGTTCGACCGGTTTGCGTCGTCATTCTCCTCGTCCGACAGCGTGTTGAACGCCGTTTGGCAACTGTGCAAGCGCACGGTTGAGGCCACCAGCTTCTGCGGTACGTATGTCGATGGCGACCGCGAACGCATACCATACGAGGCGGACGCCATCATCAACCAGTTGAGCCACTATGCCGTTGACCGCGATTTCGCCATGGCAAGGCACAGTGTGAAGCACCTGATCCATAACCCCACGTGGCCGACCGAGTGGATTTTGCAGTCGGGACTGATGGCTTGGAACGACTATATGTACACCGGCGACACGAGACTGCTCGCTTCGGTGTATGAAGACCTCAAGGCGAAGACCCTCATAGCCCTGCGCGACGGCAACGGACTGATAAGTACGCGCACGGGAAAGGTCACTCCGCAGGTGCTCGAAGCCATACACTTCAGGGGCAAACGGCTGCGCGACATCGTTGACTGGCCGCAATCGGGGGCGGAAGGCATTGAGAAAGAGAACGGAGGAGAGACGGACGGCTTCGTTTTCACGGACTACAACACTGTGGTAAACGCCTATCATTGCGAGGCATTGAGGCTGCTTTCGCTCACCGCAGCGGCGCTCGGCAGGCGCAACGAGGCTGACCTTTACGCAAAAGAGGCCGGACGGGCGCGCCAAAGCGTCAACCGGCTGCTCATAGACGGCGGCACCCGGCTATATACCGACGGCATAGGCACCAAGCACAGTTCGCTCCATTCCAACATGTTCGCGCTTTGTTTCGGTATAGTGCCGGATGGCAACCGCCGGGCGGTGGTCGATTTCATAAAAAGCCGCAAGATGGCGTGCAGTGTCTATGGTTCGCAGTTCCTGCTCGACGCACTTTACGATGCCGGTGAGGCCGACTACGCCCTGTCGCTGCTCACTTCGACGGCCCGGCGCAGCTGGTACAACATGACAAGGATAGGCTCTACCATCACCACAGAGGCATGGGACAACGTCTATAAGCCCAATCAGGACTGGAATCACCCGTGGGGAGCAGCCCCGGCCAACGTAATTGTGCGCAAGCTCATGGGCGTTGAGCCGATGGAACCCGGCTTCTCGAAGATGCGTATAAAGCCTCAGCCTGGCAGCTTGCGGGCGGCTTCGCTCACCGTACCCACCATAAAGGGAACGGTAAGCGTGGCGTTTGACAACAGGGTGGGGGAGAGTTTCGCACTCGAAGTCACCGTTCCGGCCAACACAACAGCCGAGGTGTGGCTGCCAAAACTCTCCAGACGAATATCGGTTGACGGCAAGATGCAGTCGGCAACTGCCGCTGACGGCTTCCTTAAAACGACGGTCGGCTCCGGCCGTCACCGTCTGCAAGTGGGCAAATAGCCGTGCCTTTTCCCATAACCCGCCGGCTTGCCGGGGCTTTAGGCAGGGTTGCACTTGCCCAATCAAAAGAATTGTTGTACTTTTGCAACCACTAAGTGAGTATATACCAACATTTTATAAACGAAAAATACAATGAAAGCATTTGTTTTCCCCGGACAGGGGGCACAGTTTGTGGGCATGGGAAAGGACTTCTATGACACAAACGCACAGGCAAAGGAACTGTTTGAAAAGGCCAACGACATACTTGGCTACCGTATAACCGACATAATGTTCAACGGAACCGATGACGAACTGAAGCAGACAAAGGTGACTCAGCCCGCAGTATTCCTGCACAGCGTGATAGCAGCCCTGTGCATGGGCGACGCATTCCAGCCGTCTATGGTGGCAGGACACTCGCTCGGCGAGTTCTCTGCGCTCGTTGCAGCTGGCGCATTGAGCTTCGAGGACGGTCTGAAACTGGTCTATGCCCGTGCAATGGCCATGCAGAAGGCTTGCGAAAAGGCACCCTCTACGATGGCCGCAATCGTTGGTCTGCCCGACGAAACGATTGAAAAGATATGCGCAGAGGTGAACAAGCCTGGCCGCGTGGTCGTGCCGGCCAACTACAACTGCCCCGGACAGCTCGTCATTTCGGGCGACGTGGAAGCCATAAACGAGGCTTGCGAGAAGCTGAAAGAGGCCGGAGCAAAGCGCGCACTGCCCCTGAAGGTGGGAGGAGCATTCCACTCTCCACTGATGCAACCGGCAAAGGACGAGCTTCAGGCAGCCATAGAGAGCACCGGGTTCAGTGCTCCGAAGTGTCCGATATACCAGAACGTTGACGGCAAACCCCACACCGAGCCGGCCGAAATCAAGGCAAACCTGATAGCACAGCTTACAAGTAGCGTGCGCTGGACGGCTTGCGTGCAGAACATGATAGCCGACGGCGCCGACGACTTCACCGAGTGCGGACCCGGCAAGGCACTCCAAGGCATGATAGGCCGCATAGACAAGAACGTCACAGTGCACGGTATCGACTAAACAACAGACTGACTATGACCAAAAGGATTAGGGATTGACACTGCAAAGCAACGGCAATCTCTAATCCTTTTGCTTTCTTAAAAGCCCGCGACAGGGCAGAAAACATATAATCCATACCTTACACGCATGACCATGAAACCAATAATCTACCAAATCTTTACGAGACTGCACACCAACCGCAACACCACACGCAAGCCAAACGGCACCGTGGAGGAAAACGGATGCGGTAAAATGAACGAAATAGACACTGCCGAACTGCAAAGGATAAAGCAGTTGGGAGTGACGCACGTATGGTACACAGGCGTTATACGCCATGCCACGCAGACCAACCACTCCGCTTCGGGCATACCCCGCAACCATCCCGCCGTGGTGAAGGGACGTGCCGGCTCGCCCTACGCCATAGTGGACTACTATGATATAGACCCCGACCTGGCCATAAACGTACAGAAACGCATGAGCGAGTTTGAGGCTCTTGTGGAAAGGACGCACCGTGCAGGACTGAAAATGATAATCGACTTTGTGCCGAACCATGTAGCCCGCCAATACCATTCTATATGTAAGCCGGCGCGGACGGTAGGTCTCGGTGACAAGGACGACACGACCAAGAGCTTTGACCCTCAAAACAACTTCTACTACTGCCCTGACAGCAAGTTTGAACCGGCCATAGACCTTTGTGGGGGCGAGCTGTTTCCCTACGAGGAATGTCCGGCCAAGGCCACGGGAAACGACCACTTCGACCCAAGGCCAGGCCAGAACGACTGGTATGAGACGGTGAAACTGAACTACGGAGTGGACTATTGCGCCGGGCGGAAGACCCACTTCTCTCCAACTCCACGCACATGGCGGCAGATGACAGACATACTGTTGTTCTGGGCAAGCAAGGGAGTTGACGGCTTCCGATGCGACATGGCCGAGATGGTTCCGGCGGAGTTCTGGGGCTATTCCACTGCTGAAGTGAAGCGCAAACACCCGGAACTGGTGTTCATCGGCGAGGTTTACAACCCTGCGGAGTACCGAAACTACATAGCCAACGGCTTTGATTACCTCTACGACAAGGTGGGAATGTACGATACAATGCGTGCCGTGGCGTGCAACCAATGCCCTGCAACGGCCATCACTCAGACTTGGCAAGCCACCGAGGACATCAACTCCCACATGCTATACTTCCTCGAAAACCACGACGAACAGCGCATTGCGAGCGACTTCTTTGCCGGAGACGCGCGCCGAGGCGTACCAGCCATGGTGGCCAGTGCGCTGATGCGAGCCAACCCGTTTATGCTTTACGCCGGCGAAGAATACGGAGAAAAGGGCATGGACAGCGAGGGATTCAGCGGCAAAGACGGACGGACAACCATCTTCGACTACTGGAGCATGGACACGATGTGCCGCGCTGACGAGGGCAAACTGACTGACAGCGAGGCCGAACTGGCCGAACTGCACAGCAAGACTCTCTGCATGGCCAACAAAGAAAAAGCCTTCAGCGAGGGACAGTTCTTCGACCTTATGTACGCCAATCCGCAATCCGACCGCTTCTTCCCGTACTCCAACTACGCCTTTCTGCGCAAGGCGGGCAACGAAATGATACTCGTGGCGGTGAACTTCGGCACAGAACCGGCAGACATCTCGGTGAAAATACCCGCCCATGCGTTCGACTTTCTCGGCATAAACGAGCAGAAAGCCACCGCCACCGACCTGCTTTCAGGCGAAAAAATGCAGGTGAAGCTGGCCAAAGACGGCTGTGTTGACATGACCATCGGCGCTTTCGGAGCAAGGGTGTGGAAGTTTAAGTTGAGAAAAGTCAAGGAATAAACTTGGGGAAAGCAATGGAAGACATCATTCTGAACGCCCACAACAAGGAGGAATTTCCGCCGGCGCACACCGCCGAGCACCTGTTGAACCAGACTATGGCGAGGATGTTCGGATGCGAAAGGTCGCGCAACGCCCACATAGAGCGCAAGAAGAGCAAGATGACATTCACGGTTGACCACAAGCCGACACGCAAGGAAGAACAGGAAATCGAGCGGGAGATGAACCGTATCATAGCCGAAGACCTGCCAGTAAGCTATGAGTTTGCCGACAGAGACTACCTGCCCGAAGGCGTAAGCGCCGACCGTTTGCCCGACGATGCATCGGAGACGCTGCGACTGGTGCGCATAGGCGACTACGACATCTGCCCCTGCATTGGCAAGCATGTGCGGTCAACAGGCCAGATAGGACGCTTCGAAATGCTCGGAACCAACTGGGACGAAATGACCCACTCGTTCAGAGTGCGCTTCAAAATAGTGCAATAGCGATTGGCAAAGACAACCTTGGCAAAAGACAAATCGGGGCGGCACTTCTTCAGTACCGCCCCGATTATGTTTACTTAGTTTCAATCTCCTCTTTCATATCAATGTATTCGCCGTTCTTGTCGTAAAACTCGTATTGCAAGAACGCCATTTTCTGCGAGGGGATCACGTTCACTCCGAACCCGTACTTCATCTGCCACTTACGCTTGAGCGACACTATACCTTGATTAATATAGGCCGCGACATACGGATGTACTTGCAGTGTGAACTTCTTGATTCCAATTTTGTTGACCAAACGGTCAATCTTGCTCTCCAACTGGTCTGTGAACAGAATGCTTGACTTGATCTTTCCCTTGCCAAAGCACGTGGGGCAAGTCTCCTCCACGTTGACATCCATAGCGGGACGCACCCTTTGGCGTGTTATTTGCATCAACCCGAACTTGCTCAACGGCAGTATATTGTGCCGTGCACGGTCCTTCTGCATGTTCTTGCACATGCGTTCATAGAGCATCTGGCGGTCTTCCGCGAGGTTCATGTCTATGAAATCGACCACGATAATGCCTCCCATGTCGCGCAAACGGAGCTGCCTTGCGAGTTCGTCGGCGGCGCCTAAGTTCACTTCAAGCGCGTTGGCTTCCTGCCCGTTCTCGGCTCTTGTGCGGTTTCCGCTGTTGACATCCACCACGTGCAGCGCCTCTGTATGTTCGATAATGAGGTAAGCTCCGCGCTTGTAGTTGACGGTTTTGCCAAAGGCGGACTTCATCTGCTTGGTCACATTGAAGTTGTCGAAGATGGGCACCTTGCCCGTATATCTCTTGACAATGTCCGCCTTTTCGGGCGCAATCAGCTTCACGTAGTCGTGTATCTGGCCGAATATCTCCTCGTCGTTGACGAAGATGCCGTCGTAAGTGGGGTTGAACAAGTCCCTAAGCATGGCAACCGCCCTGCCTGTCTCCTCGAAAACAACCTGCGGACGCGCCGTTGTTTTCTGCACTTTCGCTATGGCGTCGTCCCACCGCTTGAGCAGTACCTTCAGCT
Organism: Lachnospiraceae bacterium; assembly: GCA_963590445.1. Classification (GTDB taxonomy): domain Bacteria; phylum Bacteroidota; class Bacteroidia; order Bacteroidales; family Bacteroidaceae; genus Prevotella. Next base: position 21,430 of record CAVAPI010000007.1, read on the forward strand.
CAGCGTCGAGTTCCGCCACGCGTTTCCCCTCCGATGACGTGCGGACTATCACTCCGAAGTTCTTCGGCTTGATGCTCTGTATGAGCTGTTTCAGCCTTGCGCGTTCCTCACCCTTCTTTATTTTGGATGAAACCGACACCTTGTCGTTGAACGGAATCAGCACAAGGAAGCGTCCGGCGAAGCTCAGTTCGCACGTAAGGCGCGGCCCTTTGGTAGAGATGGGTTCCTTTACGATCTGCACCAGCACCTCCTGACCCACCTTAAGCGTTGTCTGCACACTGCCGTCCTTCTTCAGTTCGGGCAGCCGTGTGGCCTTTGAAATGGGGAAAAGTTTCTTTCTGTCACTTTGTACCTGCTTGAGGTACTTCTCATAAGAGCTAAATTGCGAACCCAAGTCCAAATAATGCAAGAAAGCATCGCGCTCGTAACCGACATCGACGAAACAGGCGTTCAGTCCGGGCATCAGCTTTTTGACCTTTGCCACATAGATATTGCCGACGGAGAACGACGCTGAACGGGTTTCGTTCTGGTACTCCACGAGGCTCTTGTCCTCAAGTAGCGCTATTGAAATCTCCTTTGGCTGGACGTCGATAATTACTTCGCTTGTCATTCCTTACGGTTTGTTCCTTTTCTTTGGTTCGAATAAAACAGAAAGGGTGCGCCACGCCCCTCTCACGGGGCAAGCAGGCGCACTCTTTCATCCTTTTTCTCTGTCAGAACAGACCCGCACGTGTGCGGCGGCTTACGCCTTACTTGCTCTTGTGCCTGTTCTTCCTTAATCTTTTCTTACGCTTGTGCGTAGCCATCTTGTGGCCTTTTCTCTTCTTACCGCTTGGCATAGTTATATGAATTAAATGATTTATATTTAGTTTCTCTTACTTCATCTTGGCTATAAAGCTCTTCGCGGGCTTGAAAGCCGGGAAGTCATGCGCATCAATGATGATGGTCGTGTTCTTGGAGATGTTGCGTGCCGTCTTCGGGGCGCGGTGTTTCACTATGAAACTGCCGAAGCCGCGCAGGAAAACGTCTTCCTTTCTCCCTGCAAGACTTTGCCTTATCTCCTCCATGAAAGCCTCAACGGTGGCAGTGACATCCTTCTTTGCCACCCCTGTGTCCTCAACTATCTTGTTGATGATGTCTGCTTTTGTCATTATTACTGTTGGTATTTGTTGTGATAATTTATTGCCTTACAATTATTTGGGCTTGCAAATATACTGATTTTCAGCGGCAGACGGAAATATATTCCGTCTTTTTTTCAAAAATGGCTGTATTTTATGCATCTGCCAAACATTCAGTATGATGCACCTGCATATTATACATTAATAATATAGAAGCGGCGGTTTTGCCGCGCCGATGCACCATCCGTTCAAAACAGGCATTATGTAATTAAAACGGAAACGGCCGGGTCCGTGCCGCAGTCCGTCAGGTTGCGGTATGTGACCCGGCCGTTTGCGCATCGCAAACGGTGCGTTTATGATGCTTAAACAGCCGGTTTGGACACCATAAACGGGCGGTTTGTGCAACCAACTGGCCGCCAGGGGCTTTCAAAGTGGTATGTTTCAGCGTCAAATGCCGTGCGGTTTGCCATGCGATACGAGGGCTTTTGCCTTGCAAAACCGCCATTCTGCCTTTCCCAAACGCCCGTAAGAGCGGACGGAAGGCATAGGCTTTGCGGCTCTGTCTCCGCCTGCATTTCGTCTTGTCCCAAAGGTTCAGGCGATGCAAAAGCGCGCATTTGGCGCGACGGAATTGGGGGTTCGGGAAAAAAACGCTATATTTGCGGTTCAAAAAACTGCCGAAACGGGTTCCGCAAGCGGCGGTCAAACGATTGTAAAGATGCGCAAGATAAAGAACATGTGGCTGTCAAAGAAGGGCTACGACTGCTTCGGCTGCTCGCCGGACAACCCTCTGGGCGTGAAAATGGAGTTCTGCGAGGACGGCGACGACGTGGTTTGCCTGTGGAAACCGCAGGCTCACTACCAGGGATGGATTGACACGCTGCACGGAGGCATACAGGCTACGCTCATTGACGAGTGCGCTTCGTGGGTGATGTTCCGCCGGTTGCAGACCACAGGCGTCACGTCGAAGCTCGAAATCCGCTACCGTAAGGCTGTGATGACCACCGAGCCGCAGATAACAATACGCGCCCGGCTGAAGGAAATGCGGCGCAATCTGGCCTGCATAGCCGTGACTGTCGAGAACTCAAAGGGCGAGCTGTGCACCGAAGGCGAGGCCCTTTACTTCACTTTCCCCAAGGAAAAGGCCGTGGAAATGGGCTTCACCCGCTGCGAAACGGAGCAGGACGCATGACGATAATATTGGCCGACAACCAGGAAATAACGCGTGCCGGACTGATGTACGTGTGCGGTTGCGACAGCAACTGCCCTGCCCGTGTGCGCGTAACCGACAAGGCAGGACTCATAGCCCGGCTTGCCGACGACGCGGAGGCGGTGGTTGTGCTCGACTACACGCTCTTCGACATCAACGACGAGGACGAGCTGCTGATACTGAGTGAGAGGTTTCCGGAGACACAATGGGTGCTCTTCTCGTTTGAACTGACGCTCGGATTTGTGCGGAGGCTCGTCGCGCAGTCGCAAAACTTCAGCATTCTGCTGAAAGACTCGCCGCTCGACGAAATCGGCTCGTGCATACGCCAGGCGGGAAAAGGCCGCCGCTACATCTGCCAGCGCATGATGGAGACCATGCTGGCACCGCAAAGCGAGGCCGAAGAGGAGACCAGGCTCACGAAAACCGAAACCGAGATACTGAAAGACATAGCCCTCGGCATGACAACGCGCGAGATTGCGGAAAAGAGGGTGTCGAGTTTCCACACCATAAACACCCACCGCAAGAACATATTCCGCAAGATAGGGGTCAACAACGTACACGAGGCGACCAAATACGCGTTGAGAGCCGGACTGATAGACGCCGCCGAATACTATATATAAGGCGGCTTCTGGAGGCGGAACCTGAAGATTCTTGCATTCTTCGCGCAAGGTTTCCGGACGCAGAGCGTTTCCATAACAGGCAGAACCCTATGGCTGCCTGCTGACAAAACGACAAGACAACATGGAAAAGAACATCGGAAAGACAGTGCTGGCCGCCCTTATGGCATCCGTCACGGCCTCGTGCGGCACAGCCACAAAGACCACTAACGGCAACGAAACGGAAACTACAATGACAAAGACAGAACAGCCGGCAACAAAAACCGCACAGACTGCGAGGCCGGCAGCCACGGTTGCGGAGCAGCTGGGCATGGTCCGGCTGAACAACACCTTTGCCCTAAGCCTCTTCAACAGCATTGACGCACTTGGCTCAACGGTGGTTTCGCCGCTGAGTGTGACCTGTTTGATGTCAATACTTGCCAACGGCGCTGACGGCCAGACGCGCAGTGAGATACTGAAAACCATCGGCTGGGATGGCAAGACCACAGATGACATAAACGCAGTGTGCCGGATGATTATGGACAATGCGGCGCAAAGCGACCCGTCAACGGTGGTGAACATGGCCAATTACGTGGCGGTAAACAAGGGCTACACGCCGAGAGAGGAGTTCGCAAGCACCGTCATGGACTGCTACAAGGCCGAGGTGGGGAGCCTCGACTTCGCTTCCAAGGATGCCGTAAAGCACATTAACGCATGGTGCAACAGGCAGACAGAGGGCATGATACCGCAGATGGTGCAGGAAATGGAGGCGAATGCGGTGGCATACCTGATGAATGCCATCTACTTCAACGGCACTTGGACAGAGAAATTCGACAAGAAGAACACGAAAGAGGAGCGTTTCCAAGGCTATACCCGCGACATAAAGCTCGTGAAAATGATGCACCAGGAGGAGGAATTCATGTATATGGACAACGAAACGTACTCCGCAGTAAAGCTGCCATACGGCAACCGCAGCTACAACATGACCGTTCTGCTGCCCAACGAGGGCAAATCCGTTGCGGAAATGATGGGGACGCTCGACGCAAGGGGGCTGACAGGCATCGGCAAGAGTATGGACAAGTGCATTGTTGACCTGAAATTGCCGCGCTTTTCCACGGAGATGGAACTGCCGCTCAACGACATAATAGGCAAACTCGGCGCACCGTCGATGTTCAAGCCGGGCGTTGCCGACTTCAGAAACTTCGCTTCAGGCAACATTTTCATATCGAAGATGCTGCAAAAGGCCAAGATCGAGGTGAGCGAAGAGGGCACGAAGGCAGCCGCAGTGACGGCAGCCATGATGGTGGGGGCGTCGCTTGTGCAACACGAACCGCGCAGAGTGGAGTTCCATGCCAACCGTCCGTTTGTGTATATGATAACGGACGAGAACGGGGCGGTACTCTTTCTCGGACAGTACACGGGCGATTAGGCCGGCATACCCGGCGGTTTGCCCGGCGCATCCGCCGGTTGGGCCATGACAAGACACCGCTAAAGCGGATTCCGAGGCGGCCTTGAACCTCAGAACCTGACACGGAAACGACAATGCGGAGGACGGTCTGGATGTGCAAACCGTCCTCCGCACTGTTTCTTTACCGTGCTCCTAATACTGCGGAGTCCACCCGTTGCTGACTCCGAACACCGTGCCCATGGTTATCTTGCCGGCCTCTTTCTTTGTCAGCTGGCGGCTCCATGCCACCCGCCTTGAGGTTTCAGCCCCGTCACCGTGGTTGTTGTACTCCGCATAGCGTGCGGTTTGCTCGCGCTCCTTCTGCCAGTGGTGCCAGCCTTCGGGGCGTATGTGGCCGCCAAGTTCGCAGTTCATGAACAGAGTGTAGCCGTAGTCGCGCCACGGACGGCCGAGATAGACCTTGGTAACGGACGCATCGGCGGTCAGACGGCAGCGGTTGAACACATACCCGTAGGGCTGTTCCTTTGGTGTGGAGGCCGCCGTGATGTAGGAATTGGCCTTGCTGTGGATTTCACAGCCCTCGAACCATGCCGTGGAGGGGCCGAATATGAAGTCGGTGGTGCCCTCTATGTAGCAGTCTTTGAACAGCAGGCGGGTGCCGGCCGTGCCTGTATATACCGTATCCTGGTGGCCGAGGAGGCGGCAGTTGACCAGTATTATGCGGTCACCCTCGGTGTGGAGGGCCACAGCCTGCCCCATCCGGGGCGAATTGTTCTCTATTGTTATGTTGCGGAAGGTGATGCCGCTGCCCTGAACCTTTACGGTATAGGTGCGGAAAGTGCCCATTCCGCGGTCGGTTCCCGGCAGTTTGATGTTGGCATGGTCGTCATATGTGATGACTGTGTTGGCGCAATCCTCGCCAAGAATCTCGATGTTGGTGAGCCATTGCGGCACGACTATCTTCTCCTTGTAGATGCCTTTCTTCACGAAAATGACCTTATGGTAGTCCATGAAGGCACGGCATACCTCAAGAGCCTCGGCCACATTGCGGAACTCGCCGGTGCCGTCGCGTGCCACAACGATGGTGTCGGGGTTGTCGTACTTGTTGGCTGCTACTGCGCCAACCGCCGCCATTAGGGCGAAAAGGGCAAGGGTAAACGTTCGTCTCATTTCTTGTTTCGGTTAAGTTCTTATAGTTTTGTAAATGGTAAACCGGCGGGTAAGCGGCCGGAAGCCCCCGCCCCAGTCTGCCGTCACGGCATGAAAGATACGGGAAACGGCGGGTGTCGGGTATGGAAACGGCCACATTGGCCCACGCAAACCGCCCGTTTCGCCCATGCAAACCGCCCGTTTCTACGTATCAAACCGCCCGTTTCGCCTGCGGAAAGGCTGCCTTTACGGACGGCAGGCGTTTGCCTGAGCGCACAAGGCGGCAACGGTTAGCGTATCTGTGAGACTTCCTGGATGCCGTTAATCGTCTTGAGGCCGTCCATAATGGCCTTTACATCGGTGCGGTCATGCACGCGCAGCTCAAGCGAACCGTCGAAGATGCCGTCCTCACAGGTAATGGTTACCTTGTGGATGTTGACGTTCAGCTGGTGGGAAATGATGCCCGTCACCTCGTTAAGCATGCCTATCCGGTCTATTCCCTGTATGTGTACGGTGGCGTCAAAGAACAGTTTGCGGTGCATGTCCCACTTGGCGTCGAGTATCCGGTTGCCGTAACTCGACTTGAGTTTGGCCGCCACGGTACACGAGCGGCGGTGGATTTCAATCTCTTTCTTGTTGTCTATGAAGCCGAGGATGTCGTCTCCGGGGATGGGATGGCAGCAGTGCATGAACTTGTATTGCCCGATATTGTCGTCCGTTATGTAGATTGGCTTCTTGCGGTCGAACTTTTCGGGCACCACAAACAGCTCGTGGCTGTCGTGAGTCTCGGCGTGCTGCTTGCCCGAACCGAGGAACGGCACATACTTGCGCCAGCCTTTGGACTTCTTGTCCTTGCGGTGCTTGCCGTTCAACTCGTCCACATCCTTGTCGCCAAGCAATATGATTTTCTCGCCAAGAGCCTGGAAGAACTCGTCGCGGCGGCCTATATCGTGGAAGGAAACGAGCTGGTCGATGGCGGAATTGGAGTACTCTATGTTGTTCTTCTTGAGAAATCCCATGAGTATCTCCTCGCCCTGCCGCTGGATTTCGCGCCCGTTGCGCCGCAAGATGGCCTGTATTTTGGCCTTTGCCTTGGCCGTTGACGCAAAGTTAATCCACGACGGCTGCACGTGTTGCGACTTGGAAGTGAGTATTTCCACCTGGTCTCCGCTCTTCAGCTTGTGGCTTAGCGGCACGAGTTTGTGGTTGACCTTTGCGCCGATGCAGTGGCTTCCGAGGAAAGTGTGGATGGAAAAGGCGAAGTCAAGAGCCGTGCAGCCGGCCGGCATGGTCTTTATTTCACCCTTTGGAGTGAACACAAAAATCTCTGAAGAGAAGAGATTGAGCTTGATAGCGTCCAGGAAATCCATCGCATCCGGCTGCGGGTCGTCAAGAATTTCCTTGATTGTGTGCAGCCAGTCGTTGAGTTCGGCATCGCTGTCGGCCACTCCGCCGGCCTCGCCCTCCTTGTATTTCCAGTGGGCGGCAAAGCCCTGCTCGGCTATCTCGTCCATCCGGTCGGAACGTATCTGCACTTCAATCCACCTGCCCTGCTTGGACATGAGCGTCACATGGAGCGCCTGGTAGCCGTTGGCCTTGGGGTGGTTGAGCCAATCCCGCAGTCTGTCGGGGTGGGACTTGTATATTTTGCTGATGGCAACGTATATGTTGAAGCACTCGTTTATCTCGTTGGCACGGTCACTTGGCGTGAATATGATGCGTACAGCAAGTATATCGTAGATCTCATCGAACGTCACGTGCTTGTTCTGCATCTTGTTCCAGATGGAATACGGGCTTTTCACGCGTTCCTTTATGACGTATTTGATGCCCATCCCGTCGAGTGCCTGCTCGATAGGAGCCGTGAACTGGTCGAAAAGCGTGTGGCGCGAGGTTTGTGTGGAGGCGAGTTTCTGCTCTATGGCGGCGTATGCGTCAGGGTGTTCGTAGCGGAAACTGAGGTCTTCAAGCTCGGTCTTGATCTTGTTCAGGCCGAGACGGTTGGCCAAAGGGGCATAGATATAGAGCGTCTCGCCCGCTATCTTGTACTGCTTGTTGGCCGGTTGGCTGGCCAAGGTGCGCATGTTGTGCAGACGGTCACATATCTTTATAAGGATAACCCTTATGTCGTCGCTCATGTTGAGCAGCAGTTTCTTGAAGTTTTCGGCCTGTGCCGAAGCCTGTTCGCCGAAGATGCCGCCGCTGATCTTGGTCAGTCCGTCAACTATCTGGGCTATCTTCGCCCCGAAGATGTTTTCTATGTCCTCAGTAGTGTAGTCGGTGTCTTCCACCACATCGTGCAGCAGCGCGGCGCAAATGCTCGTGGAACCGAGTCCAACCTCCTCGCAGGCTATCTGCGCCACGGCAATCGGGTGCATTATGTAAGGCTCTCCCGACAGCCGTCGCACGCCTTTGTGAGCCTGACGGGCAAAGTTGAATGCCTTGGTTATTATATCTACCTTCTTGCGGTGGCGTGATGCCAGATATGTGTCAAGGAGATGCCGGAATGCATCGTCTATTAACTTCTCGTCAGCGGCCTCGCGCTTCGTCTGATCATCGTCCATAGTCATTCTAACTGTGTGGTTATCATGTTGCAGAAGGACAGGAGCGGGCCTCTGTCCCGGCGCTTCCGCACCGGAAAGAGGCCGTCATGGTTCTGCTATTTCACTCTTATTTTCTTGCCGGCACGTATGTTTGTGCCCTTTATACCGTTGAGCCGTTGCAGCTTCTTGACCGTTGTGCCGTGCTTCCTGGCTATTTCCGACAGCGTCATGCCGCTCTTTACGGTCACGCTCTTGCCGCGTGAGCTGCTGCGTGAAGCCCGGCTGCTGCGGCTGGACTTGGCAGTTGTCTTCTTCTTGCTGACGAATGTGGGTGTCTCGTCGTTCACTTCCACCTCGGTACGCTTAGAGAGGAGGTCGGCAGTGCGGTAGTTGTATATTGAATCTTCGTTGTTGATGAACTTGCCCACCAGTGTTTGCGGCAGGCAAACGGCCGACATTTCCGTCTGTCCCGGTATCACGTCGCGCCTGTAGGACGGGTTAAGCGAGCGCAGCTGCTCCATGTCGATGCCGCAAACGGCCGCTATCTGCTCAAGGTGCACGTTGCGGCTCAGCATAACCGTGTCGGTCTTGGCCGGCAGACGCGTGGTCATCGGGCAGATATTGTGCTCGCAATAATACGTCATTATATAGTTTGCGGCGATAAAGGCCGGCACATAGCCGCGCGTCTCCTTGGGCAGATAGGGATAAATCTGCCAGTAGTCCCTCTCACCGTTGCTTCTGTGTATCGCTTTGTTTATCTGTGCCGGGCCGCAATTGTACGATGCAATGACGAGATTCCAGTCTCCGAACACCTTGTACAGGTCGCTCAGGTAGTGCGCAGCGGCGTATGAAGACTTCACAGGGTCGCGCCTTTCATCCACGAGAGAGTTGACTGTCAGTCCGTAACGCTTGCCTGTGGCGAGCATGAACTGCCACAATCCGGTGGCGCCCACACGGGATACGGCTTTCGGATTGAGGGCTGACTCTATCACGGGCAGGTATTTCAGTTCCAAAGGCAAGCCGTAAGCCTCAAGAGCTTCCTCGAATATGGGTATATAGAAGTTGGATGCACCGAGCATATAGCTCACCGACTGGCGCAGACGGCCGCTGTAACGGTCGATAAACTTCTGCACCACATCGTTGTAAGGCATCTCTATCACCGACGGTATGCGGCTCAGGCGGTCAACATAGACCTCCTTTGGGAACACTGGGTTCACGTCTTTCATATTGCAGTCGCTGTCCGCATCAAGATAGGTCTTGGACATATACAGGTTCATAAGGCTGTCCAAGTCGTATGTCATGGCCTCCGGGAATTCGATAACCTCCTCGTTGCCCTTGTTGTCGGTAACGGTTATCTCGTCGTCGCTGCCGTCATTGTCGTCCTGGGCCAGCATTGCGCAGTTGCCGATGAACAACATTGAGACCGTCAAAAGCAGTTTTCTCTTATCCATTGTTACTCTTATTCTCTCTCTTACCTAAAACTTCAAGCTGCAGTTCACGCCTATCGACGATGCCTCAAGCCGGTTTCCGGGCAGTCCGCCGCCCATTACCGCAGGCTCAATGCGCAAGCTCAGGTCCTTGGATATGTCAAATTCGGAAAGCTCGGCATCGACATAGGCGTCTATGACGGATATTGCATACACGCCGATGAGGCAGAAAAAGCTCAAGTCGCGCCATCTGCGGTACTTGTCCTTGCGGCTTTTGAATATCTGTTTGTAGCGTGCCTCGTTGGAACTGTCTATCTTCTTTCCCAAATGCAGGAACTTGTTGTAGCTTTCCGTGGCCGGGTCGCTGTCCATGATGTCGAGATAAGCCTGCGAATAGTCCTTGTACATCATGTTGTTCCAGTTCATTGCATACAGGCAGCCCATGATTCCGCCGTAGATGATGGGCAGTTTCCAGTACTTGCGGTTATATATCTGGCCTCCGCCCGGTATGACCATGGCCAGCCACAGCGCCCTCTGCGGATTGGGACGCCACGTGCTCCAGTCGCGCTTCGGTGCATCCGCGCCATGCTTCCCGCCGCTTTGCGCAAGCGGGTCCGCCGCTGTTTCGGCGGCAATGGGCCTTATGTCGTCAGCCAGAACGGAGTCTGTTTCTGCAAATGCGGAGTCTGTTTCTGCCAAGACGGCATCCGCTTCTGCCAAGGCTGTGCCGGCACCGGCGGTAACGGCTTTCAAGCTGTCGTCGGGCAGCGCCTTGCGCTCCGGCAACGTGCCGTTGGCGGCCACGGCAAGTCCCGCTACGGCCAAGAACGAGCCGACTGCCCACAAACGGAAGCCCATTATCGTGCCGAACTTAGCCAACTTTGGAACCCTTATTTGTTCTTTGCACCGTCCAGTGCGTTCATTATCCGCTCCAGTTCCTCCTCGTTGGCAAACGGAATGCTTATCTTTCCCTTGCCTTTGGCGGAGCATGTCATCTGCACTTTGGTCTGGAAAAAGTCCGAAAGGCGGTCTTTCAGTATCGTGAACTCCTCCGGCAAGCCGGCCTTGGCCGCTATCTTTTTCTTGCCGGACTGCACGTCTTCGCCCCGTTTCAGCATCTGTGCCATCTCCTCAACCTTGCGTACTGAGTAGCCGTTCCTTTGGATTTCCTTGAACAGCTTTATCTGTACGCTTGGGCTATCCACCGAGAGAAGGGCGCGGGCGTGCCCCATGTCGATGTCCCGGTTCTTGAGTGCCATCTGCACCTGGGCGGGTAGCTTGAGCAGACGCATATAGTTGGTCACGGCAGCACGGCTCTTGCCCACCCTTTCGGCTATCTTTTCCTGGGTCATGCCGGTCGTTTCGGCCAGGTGTTCGTATGCCAATGCTATCTCTATTGCGTTGAGATCCTCCCTCTGGATGTTCTCCACGAGAGCCATTTCCATGGCGCTTTCGTCCTCTACGGTGCGCACATAGGCCGGCACGGTGGCCAGTCCGGCCATCTGCGAAGCCCTCCAGCGCCGCTCGCCGGCTATGATCTGGTAGCGTCCGGAGTCCGTCTGGCGCAATGTGATGGGCTGTATTATGCCTATTTCCCGTATGCTGTTGGCCAAATCCTGCAAGGCTGCCTCGTCAAACTCGTGGCGTGGCTGGTTGGGATTGGGCTCTATTTGCGACAAAGCTATCTCGCTGAGGTTTGAGGAGCCTTGGGTTCTCACCTCTCCTGTGTCTATCAAGGCGTCGAGACCGCGGCCGTTGCCTATGTCGTCAAGCCCGCGTCCCAACACTTTCCGGTCATATTTCTTGTGTGTTGCCATGTCTCTCTGTCTTTTTGCCTGATGGTTTCCGGGTCATGTCCCGGCTGGCCAAGCCGCCCTGGGCGCGGCTTTCACTCGCCCTTGTTCCTGTTTATTATCTCTTTTGCCAAGGCCAAGTGGTTCTTGCTGCCCGTTGAGTCGGCGTCATAGAGTATTACAGGCAGTCCGTGGCTCGGGCTTTCGCTCAGTTTCACGTTCCTTTGTATGACTGTCTTGAACACCAGCTCCTGGAAATGCCGCTTTACTTCGTCGTAAATCTGGTTGGCGAGGCGCAGGCGGGAGTCGTACATGGTCAGCAGGAAGCCTTCTATCTCGAGCCGTGTGTTCAGTTTTGTCTTTATAATCTTTATGGTGTTGAGCAGTTTGCTGATGCCTTCGAGTGCGAAATACTCGCATTGCACGGGTATGATCACCGAGTCGGCGGCGGTCAGGGCGTTGACTGTTATCAGTCCGAGCGACGGGCTGCAGTCTATAAGTATGTAGTCGTAGTCGTCCCGGATGGGGGCCAACATGTTCTTGAGCACCTTCTCGCGGTCGGCAAGGTTGAGCATTTCTATCTCCGCCCCCACGAGATCGATGTGGCTGGGGATGATGTCCAGTCCGTCAATGTCCGTTGTGTATATGGCGTCGCGCACGTCGGCGTGGTCTATTATGCACTCATACAGCGAGCAGTCCACCTGTTTTATATCGACACCCAGCCCGCTCGAAGCGTTGGCCTGCGGGTCTGCGTCAACCACCAGCACGCTTTTCTCAAGCGTGGCAAGCGATGCCGCCAAGTTAATGGTGGTCGTGGTTTTGCCTACGCCGCCCTTCTGGTTTGCTAAAGCGATAATCTTTCCCATTTCCTTGTCCTAAAAAACAGTCTCGGCACAAGGCCGTTCGGATTGCAAAGTTATATATTTAATGTGACAAAACCGCACTTGTGAACCTTTTTTAGCCTTTGGCGGCCTAAACAGAGGGGGCTTCGGGCCTTGCCGGACGGGCGTTTGCGGAGGCTTTGCGGCAGGTCGGTTTTCATAACCCGGCCGTTTGCAGGCCGTAAACAGGCGGTTTGCGATGCGTAAACGGACGGTTTGCGACCCGCAAACGGGCGGGTTGCGGGCTGCGGATGTCCGGGCTGTTGGAACAGACCGGCTTCCCGGCCTCTGCAATACACTCATTTTCATGGGAAAAACACTCGGAACAGCGTTGTTTTTAGTACTTTTGCAAACGAAACCATCATGTTTTTATGGAAAAGACAAGGCCATTGATACTCATTTCCAACGACGACGGCTACCACTCAAAGGGCTTGGCGAGCCTCATAAAGATGGTCGGCGGGTTCGGCGACCTGCTCGTCTGCGCCCCTGAGTCGGCGCGCAGCGGATTCTCGTGCGCCTTTTCGGCCACCACGCCCCTTAGCCTTAAGAAGCGCAGGCAATGGGACGGGGGCGAAATGTGGTCGTGCAGCGGCACCCCGGTTGACTGTGTGAAGATAGCGCTCAGCGAGTTGTGCCGCGACAGGTGGCCGGCCATGGTCATCGGAGGCATCAACCACGGCGACAACGCATCGGTCAACGCCCACTATTCCGGCACTATGGGAGTCACGCTGGAGGGGTGCATGAAGTACATACCGTCGGTTGCCTTCTCGCTATGCGACCACAGCGGCGACGCAGACTTCACGCCTTTGACCGATATAGTGAAGTTCATTACAGGCAAAGTGCTTGCCGAAGGACTGCCAAAGGGTGTGTGCCTGAACGTCAACTTCCCCTTGCGGCCCTCGTTCAACGGCGTGAAAATATGCAGAATGTCGCACGGTACGTGGGGCAACGAGGTGGTTCGCTGCCGCCATCCGCGCGGTTACGACTACTTCTGGATGGTGGGCAGCTACACCAACGACGAGCCTGAGGCCGCCGATACCGACAACTGGGCGCTCACACACGGCTACGTTGCCATAACGCCGACGCGCATTGACATCACCGATTACGAAACTTTTGAACGGCTGAAGGGCTGGAACATTCCATGAAATACTATCTGATAGCAGGCGAAGCCAGCGGCGACCTGCACGCGTCAAGGCTCATGAGGGCACTGAAAGAGGCCGACGCCGAAGCCTCGTTCCGCTTTTTCGGAGGCGACAACATGGCGGCTGTGGGCGGCGAAAGGGTGAAGCACTACCGCGAACTGTCCTACATGGGCTTCGTGCCCGTGTTGCTGCACCTCAGAACCATACTCTCCAAAATGAAGATGTGCAAGCGCGACATCGTCCGGTGGCAGCCCGACGTGGTGATACTGGTCGATTATCCGGGCTTCAACCTCGGCATTGCCAGGTTCCTGAAGGCCAGAACGCACATCCCGGTGTTCTATTACATATCGCCAAAGATATGGGCTTGGAAGGAATGCCGCATCAGAAACATCAAGCGCGACGTTGACGAGCTGTTCTCAATCCTGCCCTTTGAGGTGGCGTTCTTTGAAGAAAAGCACAACTACCCCATCCACTACGTGGGCAACCCCACCGCCGACGAGGTGAAAGAGTTTCTCTGCGGCTACGACGGAGCGTTCCACAGCTACGGCAAACCCGTCATTGCGCTGCTCGCAGGGTCGCGCCGGCAGGAGATAAAGGACAACCTTCCGGCCATGATAGAGGCCGCCCGGCCTTTCGCAGCCACCCACCAGCTGGTGGTGGCCGGCGCTCCGGGGATAGACAAAGACTACTATTCGCGCTTCACACAGGGCACTTCAGTGGATGTGGTGTTCGGTGAGACCTACCCTCTGCTGGCCAATTCCGAGGCGGCACTGGTCACGAGCGGCACCGCAACCCTTGAGACCGCACTGTTCAACGTGCCGCAAGTGGTGTGCTATGAGACCCCTTTGCCCAAGCTGATTGCCTTTCTCCGCAAGCATATAATAAAGGTCAAGTACATCTCACTGGTCAACCTGATTATGGACAAGGAGGTGGTAAGCGAACTCGTGGCCGACACTTTCACCGTAGAGAACATCCGAAAGGAACTGTCCGATATACTTCCCGGCGGCTGCAAACGGGAGGGAATGATTGCCGAATACGCCGAGCTGCACCGCCGTTTGGGCAAGCCCAACGCTCCCAAGAACGCCGCCGAACTGATGACAGAGGCGTTGAAGGCACGGCAAAAGGGCTGACTTCGGGGAGCCGCCCATGTCCCTTTTGCCGCATTACAGCAAGAATTGTCCATGCCATGACCGAATTTGAGATTGCCCAAAGCATAGTTCAGGCCATGCCGTTCGCCCCGACAGAGGAGCAGGGCGCGGCCATCGGCACGTTCAGCTCGTTTGTCTGCGACCGCCGTGACCGCACAGTGATGATACTGAGAGGCTCGGCCGGAACCGGGAAAACGTCGCTTGCCGGAGCGATAGTCCGCACTCTGGCCGCCCTGAAGCAGAAGATTATGCTGCTCGCACCCACCGGGCGCGCGGCAAAAGTGTTCGCCCTCAACTCCGGCCATGCCGCATACACCATACACAGACGCATATACCGGCAGAAGACAATGGACGCACAGATGGGCGTGTTCAACCTGAACGACAACCTCAACTCCGACACATTGTTTATAATAGACGAGGCTTCGATGGTGGCAAACCAAGGTCTTGGTTCCGGCAACTTCGGCAGCGGACGTCTGCTCGACGACCTTGTGCAGTACGTATATGGCGGACGCAACTGCCGCATGATGCTCATTGGCGACACGGCACAGCTGCCTCCCGTGGGCGAAGAGGACAGTCCGGCTCTGTCGGCCGGCGTGCTTTCGGCCTACGGGCTTGCCGTATATGAGGCCGAACTGAACGGGGTGCTGCGCCAAAGCTACGGCTCCGGCATACTCTACAACGCCACGGCAATACGCAAGATGATTACCCGCGACGATGTAACCCGACTGCCCAAGGTGCGCTTCCGGGGCTTTGCCGACATACAGATGGTGCCGGGCGACGAACTGGTGGAGCAACTCGCATCGAGCTACAGTGAGGTCGGACTCGACGAAACCGCCGTGGTGACGCGCAGCAACAAGCGCGCCAACATCTACAACCGGGGCATACGCAACATGGTTCTTGGCCGCGAAGACGAGCTGTGTCAGGGAGATATGCTCATGGTGGTAAAGAACAACTACCACTGGTCGGCCAAATCGCTGCCCTATATAGCCAACGGCGACAGGGCAAGGGTGTGGCGTGTGCGAAACGTACAAGAGCTTTACGGTATGCGCTTCGCCGACATAACGCTACAGTTCCCCGACTACGATGACCTGGAGCTTACGGCTACGGCCATCCTCGACACGCTTTCTTCCGAAGCCCCGGCTCTCACGCCGGAGCAAAACGAACGCCTGTTCAACGCCGTAATGGAGGACTACGCCGACATACCGCTGAAAGCCGACCGCCTGAAGAAGCTCAGGGAAGACAAATATTACAACGCCCTGCAAATAAAGTTCGCCTATGCCGCAACTTGCCACAAGGCTCAGGGCGGCCAATGGGCGCACGTCTATATCGACCAAGGCCACATGACCGACGATATGCTCACTCCCGACTACATCCACTGGCTCTACACAGCCTTCACACGCGCCACAGAAAAGCTCTTTCTCGTCAACTGGCCGAAGACACAGACCGAGGAAGCGGGGCAGGAACAGCTCCTTTTATAGCGGTAAGCCACCGCTCTTGTTTGCCAGCACAAGAACAAGGGGGCTTATCCCAACAGAATAACAAGTGCGGAACAATGTTTCGCATACCGCCAATATCCAACAGACGCTTGCGGGAAGAGGGGCGTGCAGACAAAACCTGCCGCCATATGCCTCTTTTTATATAAGGCTCCCACACAGACACATGGATTTGCCAGGATTAAGCGTCATCGACACTCTGACCGGACGCCGTCATACCGTCTGGAGCATCACCGCAACACACGCAAGTGGCACCGCCCTTTTCTGAAGGCTGCGACCCCTTTCCAAAAGATGTATATGTCTTTGGCAAAAATCATATAGATCTTTGCCGAAAAGGTATATGATCTTTGGCAAAAATGTATGCAATCTTTTTTAAGACAAATGTGTCCGATGTAAGAAACGACTGCTTGGAGTAGCGGAAACCGCCGGTTGTAAAACGACAAGGGGCTGGTTACGGATTGTAGCCAGCCCTCCTTGTTACTGTAAAGCGCCTGTCTGTTGGCAAATGGCATCTGTTCCAGAAGGAAACAGAGTCTGTCTCTTTGTCAAACAGAGTCTATTCCGTGGGCAGATGGAAGCGGTATGAACGCTCAAACACTTCCCTTACGGTGTTGATTTCGAGGAAAGTAGTGCCTCCGCCAGAGCCGAAACTGCCGCTCAAGTGAGCCACTTTGTCGTCCATACACAGGTATCCCTTCTGTCTCAACATGCGCAGTGCGGCAAGGAACTGTTCCCTTGCGCCTATCTGTTCGTGCTGTGCAACGGCAATAACCCCGTAGCTTAGTGCGAGCCAACGTTGCGTTTTCTCCTTGTAACAGATGGCGAGCACAGGGTTAGGCCCGCGGAATGCGGCCAGATTGCGGGCGGTATAGCCCGTCATACTGTCGGTTATGATGCCCTTCACGCCCAGCCTTTCGGTGGCCTCTATGGCACTGTGCGAAAGGAATTCGGCTATGTCGCACCCGTCACTCAGCGGTATGTCGTACTCGTTCTCCTCCATACGGTCCTTTTCCGCGCGCTCTGCGATGGAAGCCATTGTCCTTACGGCCTCCACGGGATACTTTCCCGATGCTGTCTCGCCGCTCAGCATGAGCGCGTCGGTACGGTAATAGATGGCATTGGCTATGTCTGTCACCTCCGCCCGTGTGGGTCTTGGGTTGTTGATCATCGTGTGGAGCATCTGTGTGGCCACTATCACGGGCTTTTTTGCCAGCATGCACTTGCGTATGATGCTGCGTTGTATGCCCGGAATACGCTCTATGGGCACCTCAATGCCAAGGTCTCCGCGCGCTACCATGATGCCATACGACGCTTCGATTATCTCGTCAATGTTGTCAACGCCCTCCTGGTTCTCTATCTTCGATATGATTTTTATGTCGCTGCCGTGCCCGTCGAGTATGTCCTGTACGGCCTTTACGTCGGCTGCACTGCGCACAAACGAGTGGGCGATGAAGTCTATGTCCTCGTCGATGGCCAGTTTGATGTTGAGCTTGTCCTTTTCGGTGAGTGCCGGAAGGTCGATGTGCACTCCCGGAACGTTGACACTCTTGTGCGAACCGAGCGTTCCGTCGTTGGCAACCTGTGCTATTACGGCCGGTCCGTTGATGCCTATCACCTTCATGGCCAGTGCTCCGTCGTCGAAAAGTATGTCGTTGCCTATGTGTATGTCGTTGGCAAAGTTCTCGTAGGAGAGGTTTATGATGTCGTGTTCCGTGTCCATTTCGGGCCGTCCGAATATCTTTACCACGTCGCCGGTCTTGTAGTTAATGGGCGCATCGCAACCGGTTGTCCTCACTTCCGGGCCTTTGGTGTCTATGAGTATGCCGATATGGTGCGACACTTTGCGCGTGTTCCTTATTATTTCCCTGATTCCTTCTGGCGTGGCGTGGGCGGTGTTCATGCGTATCACGTTCATTCCCGCATCGAAAAGCTGGCGTATGAACTCCGTACTGCAATTCCTGTCGCTGATGGAAGCGACAATCTTTGTCTGTTTCATAAGTGGTTTGTGTTCCGTTGTGTATTATTATATGTGCGTAGTCAGTGCAAAGGTACACCTTTTCCGGCACACTGCAAAGAAAGGAAAATCCAATTTCCGGGCTTCAGCCCCGGCCTTTATTATATGGAATGGGGCAAGCTCTGCAAGTTACAGATGCATGGGAGTGCCGTAAGGTTCCGCCGCCTCATGCAACGGGCAATATTGTCACCAAAAACGACGGGGATTGGAGGCGCAAACAGCCGGCCTTTTATTCCCATACCGCCTAATGACAGTGCGAAAGCGCCGCTACAAAGAGGCAAGACCGATGCTTGCTTGGCTTTGTAGCGGCGCTTCCGCACTATTATATATAATGTATAGCCGCCTTATATATAATATGTAGGGCCTTTATATATTACGGTATAGTACCATTATTATAAGGTGCAGCTCCTTCTTTGCCTTATTTCGTGGCGAGGAAGCGTTCGGCCTCTATGGCTGCCTGGCATCCTGAACCGGCCGCAGTGATGGCTTGACGGTAGTTGGGGTCAGCAACATCGCCGGCAACAAACACTCCCGGTATCTTAGTACGTGGTGTTCCGTCGGTCTTTTTCAGGTATCCCTGCTCGTCAGTGTCCAGCCACTGCTTGAAAACGTCGCTGTTCGGCTTGTGGCCGATGGCGAGAAAGAATCCGTCGATGGCCATGTCAATGCGCTCTTCGTCGGGTTCGCCCTTGCGTTTCAGCAGATGCACGCCCTCAACGCCGTTGTCGCCGTAGAGTCCGATGGCGTTGTGCTCAAACAGTATCTCGATATTTTCTGTCTGCATCACCCTCTGCTGCATCACGTCCGACGCCCTTAGGTAGGGCTTGCGCACTATCAGATACACTTTCTTGGCCAGTCCGGCCAGATAGAGTGCGTCTTCGCAGGCCGTGTCGCCGCCGCCCACTACCGCAACCGTCTTCTTTCGGTAGAAGAAACCGTCGCACGTGGCGCATGCCGACACCCCTTGGCCGTTGTATTTGCGCTCGTCGTCGAGTCCCAAGTACTTGGCCGAGGCTCCCGTGGCTATGATTACCGTGTCGGCCTCAATCACGTGGCCGTCGTCGGCGGTCAGTTTGTAGGGCGCAACCGACAGGTCAGCCTCCACGATCTCGCCGTCTCTTATGTCGGCACCGAAGTGTTCGGCCTGTTCCCTCATGTCCATCATCATCTGGTTGCCGTCCACTCCCTGCGGATAACCGGGGAAGTTCTCCACCGTGGTGGTCTGCGTGAGCTGTCCTCCGGGTTGCAGTCCGCAGTACTCTATGGGCTTCAGGTTGGCGCGTGCCGCATAGATGGCCGCCGTATATCCGGCAGGGCCGCTGCCTATGATGAGGCATTTTGTACGTTCGGTAGTCTGTTCCATATCCAAAACGAAGCGTCTATTTCAGCAGTTCCTCTATCTTTGCAGCGATGTTCTCAATGCTTTCCGTAGGCTCAAAGCGCTCCACGACCATGCCCAGCTTGTTGGTAAGGAACTTCGTGAAGTTCCATTTTATGTCGGCGCTTGCCTTGTAGTTGGGGTCAGCCTTGCTCAGCATCTCGTCAAGCAGCGGGGTTAGCGGGTGATTGGCATCCCATCCGGCAAAGCCGCGCTGCTCTTTCAGAAACTTGTAGAGCGGGTCTGCGTCGTCGCCGTTGACCTTTATCTTCTTGAAACGGGGGAATTCCGTACCGTAGGTCAGCTTGCAGAACTGGTGAATCGACTCGTCGGTGCCCGGAGCCTGCTGCCCGAACTGGTTGCAAGGGAAGTCCAGTATCTCGAAACCCTGGCTGTGGTACTTCTCGTACAGCTTTTCCAGCTCCTCATACTGTGGGGTAAAGCCGCACTTTGTCGCAGTGTTCACTATGAGCAACACCTCGTTGGCATACTCTTTCAGTGCCACATCCTTGCCTTTTCTGTCTTTGACAGAGAAATCGAAAACAGTTTTCATTTACTTTATCTGTGTAATTATATCCGTTAATACATTCTTTGTGTGCAAATTTAATCATTTTATTATTTGGTGCAAAGCATCGTCTGCTTATTTGTTGACGGCGGTTCTGAAAAATGCCGGCGTGGCGTTTGCAAAGCCTGTGTCTGCCGCCGGTCTGGGAAAACCGCCCGTTTACGATGCGCAAACGGCCTGCTTACGATGCGCAAACGGCCTGTTTACGAATGGCAAATGCCGTGGTTGGCTGTCACAAACGGGCGGTTTGCATTTTTGCTGCCGCGAGTGGCGCTTCTGTACCCGATTATTTGTACCTTTGCAATGCAATATCGGAGTATAAAAATGAAGAAGTTTATCCTCGACCTGACGGTGAAATCGGTGGAGAAAGTCAGCGACAAGCACGTGCTGTTGCGGCTCACCGACAGCAGTCAGCTGCCGGTTATGCTGCCCGGACAGTTCGTTGAAGTGCGCATAGACGGCTCCGGAACGGCCTTCCTGCGCCGTCCCATATCCGTCAACTTTGTCGATTACGACGCAAACGAGCTGTGGTTGCTCGTGGCAATTGTGGGCGACGGCACCCGCAGGTTGGCCGGTCTCGCTCCCGGACAGACGCTCAACTGTGTGCTGCCCCTGGGCAACGGCTTCACAATGCCCCAGTCCGCATCGGAGCACCTGCTGCTTGTGGGCGGCGGAGTGGGCGTTGCACCGCTGCTGTATATGGGCGCCGAGATGAAAAAGTGCGGCGTCGAACCGACGTTTCTGCTCGGTGCGCGCAGCGGAAGCGACCTCCTTCAGCTCGATATGTTCAGCAAATACGGGCGCGTGTTCGTCACTACCGAGGACGGTTCGGCCGGAGAGAAGGGCTTTGTCACCAACCATTCCGTCCTGAACGGTGAACATTTCGACCGTATAGCCACCTGCGGCCCCAAGCCGATGATGGTGGCAGTGGCACGATATGCCGCCCAGACCGGCACAGACTGTGAGGCTTCGCTCGAAAACATGATGGCCTGCGGCCTTGGAGCGTGCCTTTGCTGTGTGGAAAAGACCGTGGAGGGCAACCTCTGTGTGTGCAAGGATGGGCCAGTGTTTAACGTCAAGCGACTACTATGGCAGCTCTGAATGTAGAAATAAAAGGCTTGAGCCTGAAAAACCCGGTGATGACCGCATCGGGAACGTTCGGTTACGGACTGGAATTTGCCGACTTCATGCCCCTCGACGGCATAGGCGGCATCATCGTAAAGGGCACTACGCTGCATCCGCGCCAAGGCAATGACTATCCCAGAATGGCCGAAACCGCCGGCGGAATGCTCAACTGCGTGGGCTTGCAGAACAAGGGCGCGGACTATTTCTGCACGCATATCTATCCGCAGATAAAGGACATAGACACCAATATGATTGTCAATGTGAGCGGTTCTTCGCCCGAAGACTACGCCGAATGTGCCGCCCGCATAGACGCTCTCGACCGCATACCGGCCATAGAGCTAAACATCTCGTGCCCCAACGTCAAGGACGGCGGCATGGCTTTCGGTGTTACCTGCGCCGGGGCAGCGTCGGTGGTGAGGGCTGTGCGCCGCAGTTACAGCAAGACTCTCATAGTGAAACTGTCGCCAAACGTGACCGACATTACTGAAATAGCGCGCGCATGCGAGGCGGAAGGTGCCGACAGCGTGTCGCTGATCAACACTCTCATGGGCATGGCCGTGGACATCGAGAGGCGCAAACCGCTGCTCAGCATAGGCACAGGCGGCCTTAGCGGCCCCTGCGTGAAGCCCGTGGCACTGCGGATGGTGTGGCAGGTGGCCCGTGCAGTGTCCATTCCCGTGGTGGGACTCGGCGGCATAATGACCGCAGAGGATGCCATTGCCTTCCTCATGGCTGGGGCAACGGCCATAGAAGTGGGCACGGCCAACTTCATAGACCCGGCTGTTACCATAAAGATACGCGACGGTATCAACTCGTGGCTCGATGCCCACGGATGCAAATCCGTTGCGGAAATCATCGGCGCATTGAACGCTTAGCGGTGCTGCAAAGGCAGACCGTGGTTTGTTAGCGGCTCACTGGTTGTCGGAAATGTTGCCGGCAGACAGTGAGCCGCACCGTTTATATGCGCCAAAAGGCATGGAAATTTGGTATAAAGTCAGAGAAATTTGGCCGTAAGTGCGGCATATAGTTGCATTTTTGCTATTTTTGTCTGACTATAAATCTTAGATTAACCACTAAAAACCAAAACTAAATGAAATCAAAAACTACCAGACTGTTATTGCTGGGAGCCATGTTCGCCGGCACAAGCCTAAGCGTTGCCGCGCAGCAGTTGGCCTTCCCCGAGGCGCAAGGGTGGGGACGTTTCGCAACAGGCGGACGCACAGGAAGCGTATATCACGTGACCAACCTCAACGACAGCGGCACCGGCTCTTTCCGCGATGCGGTCAGCCAACCAAACCGCATCGTTATTTTCGACGTATCCGGCGTGATTAAGATCAATTCGCGCATCGTTTTCTCCAAAAATCTGTACGTGGCAGGACAGACAGCCCCCGGAGAAGGCATCGTTGTCTATGGCGACGGAGTGTCGTTTTCGGGCGCTGACAACATCATAGTGCGCCACATCCGCTTCCGCATGGGGCACGGTGGCACATCGGGAAAGG
>CAVAPI010000008.1:0-39028 GCA_963590445.1 Lachnospiraceae bacterium
AGTTGTTCTACCCTTACGTCTTTCACCCCCTCGCCTGTGGTCTTGGTGTCGGCCTCGCGCGGGAAGTATATTGGCATGTCCTTCTGCAAAGGCAGCACGCGAAGCTCCAGACTCGTGCAGTTGGGGTCGGCAAGTCGCCACAGTCCATACTGGAACGGACGGCCATTATAGAAATTATCGCCTATCAGTTTTCCGTCGGCATACAGTCGGGCGCAGTCGCCACGATAGTCTATTGTGAGCAAAGCGCCCTTGCGTGCGTCGCCCTTCGGCAAGTTGCCTATGGTATATATCGCCGCCTTGTTGAAGTCTTCGTCGGTTGGAGCCTCGGCCACCTTCGCCCGTCCCATGCCAATGGTGCGTGTGCCTTGCGCCTCGCTTTGATTGGCGATGGTCGGCTGAAGGTATTTAACTACAGAGTCGTTCTCGGCGAGGAACAGATGGTCGGCCTCGTCGGCAGTGAGCAGATATATGTTGCCGCATACGGGACGTTTGGTGCCTCGCGGCTTAACGTTGCGCATCACCTTTCCGTTCACGCTTATTTCCGTAGCCACGCCCTTTATCTGCTGAAGGAATATCTTGCCGTCGCGCTCGGCCACAATCTGTGCCGTGGCGTAGTCCATTCCGTTGATGCCAAAGGGGAATATGCACACCGTTCCGGCTGGTATGGTGATGGGCTTGCGCGGGAATTTGGTTCCGCAAACGTCAAACTGCACCCCTTGCTTGTCGCTCAGGTTCTGCAGCCGTTCATAGTTGTTGACGAACACGAAGCCACTCGTGCCGTCGGTACGGTACGACCAGCGCAGCGACTTGTCGTCGCCCTTTTCCAGACTCTGTGGTGTGGGGAAGTGGGCATCCATAGTGGCGAGCACGTCGCCATAGTCGTGCATGAACAGGTGCAGCTTCCGCAGGGTGAAGTAGTGGGGATTGCGCTGACCGAACTCGCCAAGCGGAGCCTGAAAGTCATAGGTCTTCACGGGCAAGTCGTTGTTGTATGTGCCGGGTGTGCGCTGGTTCTCGTTCATGGTGGTCAGCTTGCCGTCGG
Source organism: Lachnospiraceae bacterium (assembly GCA_963590445.1). GTDB lineage: Bacteria > Bacteroidota > Bacteroidia > Bacteroidales > Bacteroidaceae > Prevotella. The sequence continues at coordinate 1,043 of CAVAPI010000008.1, forward strand.
GATTGGTGCCGCCATGATACATGTAGTAGCCCAACAGGTTACTGCCGCTGCCCAACTTCACCACTGCCAGTGAGTAGGCATCCTCGGGATAGAGATACACACGGCGATGGTAGGCCGGTGTCATGCCGCCGCCAAGCTCACAGGTGAAGTAGGGATATTGTTCGTCGCCCTTGGTAATCTGCTCCTTCTGCTCGCCCAAAGCCTCGGTGGCTATCGCCGTGGAACTGCGGAACGCCTTGAAGTTGAACGCCTTGTAGTAGTTTCCCGCCGTCTCCTTGGTGCTGCGCTCCCAGAAACCGTCGGCATAGTCGCCGTATAGGGGCAGCATCTCGCCGTATGGCACGGGCGTGCGCAGCTCCGGCCACCCGGTACGCGTGTAGAAAGGCAGGTCAAAGCCGATATTCAGCGCAATATCCTTAAGAGCCATGAGGTAAGAACCCTTGCCGCGGTACTCGTTGTCGAACTGCGCGGCCACAACAGGGCCGCCGTCTTTCCACTGGAGTCCCTGCACTTGGGTGAATATCTGGCGGTACAGGCGTTCCACATAGCCGAGAAACACTTTGTTCTCTTCCCTTAGCCTGCAGCCTTTGGTGAATATCCAGTCGGGCATACCGCCGTTGCGCACCTCGCCGTGACAGAACGGGCCGAGGCGGAGCACCACCGGCATATCCTCGTCCTTGCATATCTCGATGAAACGGCGCAGGTTGCGCTGGCCACTCCAGTCGAACACGCCCTCCATTTCCTCTATATGGTTCCAGAACACATAGGTGGCCACGATTGTGACGCCGCCTTCCTTCATCTTTCTCACCTCATCGCGCCACTCGTCGGCAGGTATGCGCGAATAGTGTACCTCGCCCATCACGGGCATCACGCGCTTGCCACCGATGATAAGGCTGTGCGAGTCCCACTCCACGGTGGGGTTCTGCGCCTGTAGCGGTGCAGTCAAGAGCAAGGCCAAGCCGGTGGCGGCCATCAAACAAGTCAGTTTTCTCATTGTTTCAGTAGGTTTATTCTCCGCAAAGATAGGAAATAAAAAATACAATCCGTAATTGAACAATGCAAAAACAAGAAAATGAGTGGCCATTGTGGTCTGAAGCCCCGATGTGCACTGCTCCACACATCGCACATGCCCCCGAAAATGCCGTACAGCCGTGGCGTGGCCTGTGTGCCTTTGCGTGCGGCACAATCCGCCAACTTGTCCAATGGCAAAGACATGGTGTTTTTCTGAACGGACAAAGAAAAAGGGGACAAAATATTTGGCAAGCGATGGTTAGGACAGGGTATCTGAAGCTATGTACACAATGGAGCGGTGCGTCTGCCAAGTTTTGCTCTTGTGCTTCATCTGCCCACGAATGGTACGCCGGGGGCGGCGTACCTCCTACGCAAGAGCGAACTTACATTGTCCGAAGACTTCAGCGTTGCTGCAAAGGAACAGACATCCTTTGACAGCACAAACTTTTCGCAGAGGAACCGGGCAAAGGTAGTATATTATCTTGATGTGTTCAAGAAATTCGTGTTAAAAGGCGTTTGCATTAGCCCCTGCAACCGTTAACACTTCCTAATGATAGGAACGAGGGTGTCTCGTAGTAGGATCGAGGGGTGCTCGAAGTAGGAACGAGGAATGCTCGGAGTGGGAACGGGAAAATGAAGAGTGATGAACGACGGATGAAGAATTGCCGCGCAGTAATAAGTAGCAGGTGCGTGCGTCTCCGCCGCCTCCCTTGGCCAAAACTGAACGCAAGGGAGTGAAGAACGAAGAGTGATGAATTAAGAGCGATGGGTGAAGGATTAGTATTGTCCAAAAAGGATTTGGATAGGGCTTGGGGGTGTTTGCGTTTTCCGCATCGGACTGTCCGAGAAGTTGAAGTCCTGCTTCTATGATTGCGTCCAGTGGGTTTAGTTGTAATGAGTGCATCGGTTGCGGGTGTGAGCATCGGATAAGTTCATAGTCAAGTCCGGGGTTCAGAAACGTCAAACGTGAAAGATTTTTGCCGTTTTCCTTACGGTTCTTTCGTCTTTTTTGTACTTTTGCGCAAAACTAATACCGCAGTACGGTCGGGGGATACAGCCTCTACGGTGCGGAAGGCGACAAGAAAAGCGAAAAACAACAGTGATGCCATGGGCACAACCGGCAAGAAAGACTTTGAAAAGCTGTTCAGGAAGCACTATTCACAATGCTATTCCCTTGCATTCCGTATGGTTGGCGACGAGGAAGTGTCCAGAGACATCGTGAGCGAGAGCTTCGCGGCACTGTGGAACAGGCGCGATGAGGTGGAACAGGCCAAACTTCTGGGCTATCTCCTGGTCAGTGTCCGTAACCGTGGCGTCAACTGGCTCCGGCAGCGCAACAGGATGGAGACCGTAGGCCCGGGAGTTCTTGAGCGTATTTCGGACGACGAAGACACACAGTGGCTGTTGCGCGAGCAGCGGATAGCCGCTGTCGAGGAGATAATAGGCCAGTTGCCGGAACGGACGCGCCATGTGCTGGAGCAGTGCTACTACTTTCACCGCACATACGCCGAGGTGGCCGACGAACTGGGCATCTCTGCCAGTGGCGTCAAGAAGCATATCATGAAGGCGCTGGCCACTTTGCGCCAGCATTTTAACACAGATAAACATCAAAAAGGTACCTAATCCGGTCACAATTCCGTCTTTTAATTGATAAATGTCTGCACAAGGCGGACAACCAATCACATGAATACCCGGCAAGAACATACAAACGATTTGGAAAATCTCCTCCCGAACGAGGGCGAAGCAGCCATCATAAGCGAGGCCATAGCCCGTATGCAGGTTCCCCAGCCCGACGTGGACGAAGCGTGGAGGCGGCTGGAAGCGATGACGGACTGCGGCAGTCCCGCGCGCCGCATCAAGCCCGGATGGGCGGCAACGGCACTGCTTGTGGCCGCCGTCTGCACCGGACTCATCTTCCTGGTGCACCACAAGTCGCCCTCGCCTGTGGCCGGCAGGACGGTCATCTCCTATGAAGAGCAGCGCGACACCGCCGTTACGCTCACCAGCAGCAGCCGGGTTTCGGTCGTCAACCGCCCGTCATTGGCGTTCGCTCCGGCACAGAAAGGAAACGGGAATACGGTCTGTTCGATGGTTGCACTGAAGACTCCGCGCGGCAAAGAGTGCAACCTGACGCTGGCCGACGGCACCCGCGTGTGGCTCAATGCGGAGAGCGTGCTGGAGTTTCCCGAACAGTTCACCGGGAAGACCAGGACGGTCTCGCTCGTGGGAGAGGCTTATTTTGAAGTGGCAAAGGACGCCCGCCACCCGTTTGTGGTGAAGAGTCCGTTCTATACAGCCACGGTTCTCGGCACCAGCTTCAACGCCAAGGCATATTCGGAGCACTCCGCAGAGATAGCGCTTGTCGAGGGACGGGTGAGTGTGCGCGGGGCACGCGCCCGAAACAATGTGGTTCTAACTCCCGGAAGCATCCTTACGTTCTCCGGCGACCACGGCTACAAGCTGCAGAGCATAGACACATATCCCTATACCCAGCGCAAGAGCGGCCTTTTCTATTACGACAACACCCCGCTACTCGACATTATGCTTGACTTGGCACGGTGGTATAACAAGACAGTGGTGTTTGAGGACGACCGCAACATGGCCATGCGCCTGCATTTTGTGGCGGAGCGCAAGGGCGCAATGGCCGACGTGCTGCGCGAGCTGGGCGAGTTGGCCGGCGTTGGCATATCCGTCAGCGAGCACGAAATAACCATCCGATAGGCCTGTACATATCATAATACAGCGACAAAGACCTTGCCGTGGCACAGTGTGCTGCGGCTTTTTTGTTGTCAAACAGGCCGTTTACGCCCCGTAACCCGGTGGTTCGCATTTGCCGCCCCGGTGGTTTATGCGCCGTAACCCGCCCGTTTTTTGATGCTTGCCCCCATCTCTTATTGTCACACCAAGGACGTTGTTGTTATAAAAATGATACGTAATTTTAATAAAAACGTTGCAAAACGGTACCCATTCTGTCGTTTTATCGTCTTTAATGATGAAAACGGGTGCTAAAAACGGGCGTGATGTCAACCGGCATCCGTCGCATTGAGAGATACAAACAGAATGTTTAACGTAATAGTAAGTTATGGAAAAAGAAAGGCTCAAGACCGTACTGCTTGCCTCCTTTGTCCTTTTGTTTGTGCAAGTGCAGACATGGGCACAGGGGCAGCCGGTTTCTTTGAAGTGTGAAAACATGGCTCTGACCACCGCACTGTCACAGGTGGAACGCCAGTCGGGGTATTACAAGCTCAACTACAATTATGACGAGCTTAGTAAGCTGCGGGTCTCGATGGCCGTCAGCGGCGTTACCGCCCCGGAAGCCGTGAGGAAACTGCTTGAAGGCCAGCCCTACAGTGTAAACGTGAAGGGCAAGTTCATCAGCATCAACCGCGGTTCAAAGGCGCAACCGCAGGACGAGAATACCGCAACGGGCCGGCTTTTTGACAAGAACGGCGACCCTCTGATAGGGGCGACGGTCAAGGAAGTGGGCACGCAGAACGCCACTGTGACCGACGTTGACGGCAACTATGTGCTGCACAACGTCGCTCCGGGGAGCACACTCGAATATTCTTATGTGGGAATGAAGACCTATCGGCGCAAGGCATCGGCCAAACGCGTGAGCATCTTCCTCGAAGACGACGCTACAACGCTGGGCGACGTGGTGGTGACGGGTATGCAGAAGATGGACAAACGACTGTTTACCGGCTCCACCACGACCATCGACGCATCAAAGGCCAAGCTCGACGGAGTGGCGGACATAAGCCGCTCGCTTGAGGGACGCGCCGCCGGTGTGTCAGTACAGAACGTTACGGGAACTTTCGGTACCGCTCCCCGCATCCAAGTGCGCGGTGCGACCTCCATATACGGCAACAGCCAGCCGCTGTGGATAGTGGACGGCGTCATTCAGGACAACGTTATCGAGGTGAATACCGACAACCTGTCGTCGGGCAACGCCGAGACGCTGCTTTCTTCTGCCATCGCCGGACTGAACGCTGACGACATTGAGAGCTTCCAGATACTGCGCGACGGTTCCGCCACCTCCATATATGGTGCGCGCGCCATGGCAGGTGTGATTGTCATAAACACCAAGAAGGGCAGTCAGGGGCGCACCAATGTCAACTACACCGGCGAGTTTACCATGCGCCTGAAGCCGAGCTACGACAATTTCAACATCATGAACTCGCAGGAACAGATGTCCGTGTATCAGGAACTCCAGAAGAAGGGATACATGAACCCGGCAGACGTGGCCAACGCAAGCCAGAGCGGCGTGTATGGAAAACTGGCCCGGCTGATAGCATCGGGCGATGTTCTCAACACAGACGCCGGGCGTAACGCATGGTTGCGCACCCAGGAATACCGCAACACAGACTGGTTTGACCTGCTGTTCTCCAACAGTATCATGCAGAACCACTCGGTTTCAATCTCCACGGGCACCGACAAGAGCCAGCACTATGCCTCGCTCAGCCTTATGGAAGACCCCGGATGGTACAAGCAGAGCAAGGTGAAGAGATACACAGCCAATGTCAATTCTACCTTTATCTTCTCCGACAAACTGAAGATAAACCTCATCGGAAACGCATCGACCCGCGAACAGAGGGCGCCCGGAACGCTGAGTTCGGAAGTGAATCTCGTAAGCGGAGAGGTGAGCCGCGCCTTTGACGTCAACCCTTACTCCTATGCTTTGAACACGTCAAGGGTGCTTGACCCCAACGAATACTATACCCGCAACTACACCGCATTCAACATTTTCCACGAGCTGGAGAACAACTATATCGACCTGAACACCCATGAATTCAAGATTCAGGGCATGCTTACCTACAAGCCGATAGCCGGACTGGAGTTCAATATTCTTGGTGCGGTGAAGCGCGCAAGCTCCACTTCGGAGCACAACGTGACGGAAAACTCCAACCAGGCCAATGCCTACCGGGCAATGGACAACACCATTATCCGCGACGCCAACCCATATCTCTGGACCGACCCCAACGACCCTTATGCAGTCCCCGTCAGCGTACTGCCTGAAGGCGGTATATACGACGTGACAACCTACCGCATGAACTCTTGGGACTTCCGGGCTACGGTGAGCTACAACAAGGTTTTCGCCAAGAAACACATAGTCAACCTCTTTGCAGGACTGGAGTCCAACGAGGTGAAGCGAAGCAATGACTGGTCGCGCCAGTGGGGACGTGAGTACGAGATGGGCAACATAGGCAAGTTCGACCCTTCGGTGTTCGACAAGCTCTCGCAGGAAGGTTCCGGCTACTACTCCGTCGGGAACGGTCTGGAGCGCACCTCCGCCTATTTCGGCAACGCCACATATTCTTATAAGGGACGCTACATAGTGAACGGAACCATCCGCTATGAAGGCACGAACACCTTAGGTAACGCCCGCAAGAGCCGCTGGTTGCCCACATGGAACATATCGGGCGCATGGAACGCACACGAGGAAAGCTGGTTCAAACAGTTCCAGCCGTGGCTGAGCCACTTCACGTTTAAGGGCTCTTACTCGCTGACTGCCGACCGCGGACCGTTTGACATATCCAACTCTGTGGCCATCATAAACAGCCAGATAGCCTGGAGACCGACAAGCAGTGACCAGGAAACGGCGCTGCGCATAACGCAGCTTGGCAACTCGGAGCTGACCTACGAGAAGAAACACGAGCTTAGCCTTACAGCAGACATGGGCTTCCTGAACAACAGAATCAACCTTGAGCTGAGCTGGTACGACCGCCGCAACTTCGATCTCATCGGCCCTATCACCGTACAGGGCGTAGGCGGCGAGATAGACAAGTACGGTAACATAGCCGATATGAAGTCGAGCGGATTTGAATTGTCGCTAAACACGAAGAACATCAAGACCAAAGACTTTGAGTGGGGCACCACTTTCCTATACTCGCACCAGCACAACGAGGTGACAAACCTGAAGAACACCTCACGCATCATAGACTTGGTGCGCGGCAACGGCTTCGCTCTTGAGGGCTATCCCGTGCGCTCCATATTCAGCATACCGTTCAACAAACTTACCAGCGAGGGCTTGCCGACATTCAAGGTGGCCAACGGAGAGATAACAACCGACGGAATCAACTTCCAGGAGTATGCCGACTTGAGTTGGCTGAAGTACGAAGGATCTTCCGACCCCACCGACTACGGCTCTCTTGAGAACACCTTTAGCTACAAGGGATTCCGCCTTAACGTCTTCGTAGTCTATTCCTTCGGCAACGTAGTGCGCCTCGACCCGGTGTTCTCAAATACCTATTCCGATATGGTTGCCACGCCGCGCGAGTTCAACAACCGCTGGTCTTCGTCGGGCGAGGAGAACGTTACCACAGTGCCGGTGATACCTTCGCGCCGCCAGAACTTCCTCAATCCCAACCTGTCAGTGGCATACAACGCCTATAACTATAGCACCGAACGTATAGCTAAGGGCGACTTCGTCCGTATGAAGGAGATATCCCTCGACTATACATTCCACGGCAAATGGATGGCAAAGTTGGGCATGACCAACCTAAACCTGAAGATTCAGGCTACAAACCTTTTCCTTATCTATGCCGACAAGAAGCTCAACGGGAATGACCCCGAGTTCTTCAACACCGGCGGCGTGGCGTCTCCAATGCCAAAACAATACACGTTTACAGCAAGAATAGGTTTCTAAACAGATAATGATTATGAACATTCGAATATCAAACAAGACATATTTGCTGGCCGGACTGTTGGCTGCCATGTCGCTCAGCTCATGTAACGATTTCTTAGACGCCACCCCGGACAGCCGAATTACGGTGGATACGGAAGAGAAGGTAAAGGCTCTGCTCACCACTGCCTATCCTGCCGCCTCTTATGTGAGGGTTGCCGAACTTGCATCTGACAATGCCGACGACCTGAACGGCGCTTCCAACGGATATTACGACCGGTTCTCGGAACAATGTTTTCGGTGGCAGGAAGTGACGGAGCAGGACAACGAGAGCCCGCAGATGATTTGGCAGGACTATTACGCCGCCATCGCTGCCGCAAACCATGCCCTCAAGGCCATTGAAGACATGGGCGGAGCCAGCACGGCCAACCTTAAGGCTTATCGTGCCGAGGCTTTGCTCTGCCGTGCCTACGCCCATTTCATGCTTACCAATATCTTTTGCATGAACTACTCCAAGGAACACAGTGCCACGGATGTGGGTATTCCCTATACAACCGAGCCTGAGACTACGCTCGACCCCAAGTATGAGCGCGGAACTGTGGCCGATGACTACGCCAAGATTGAACGTGACCTGCAGGAAGGCATGAGTCTGATGAGCGACGGCATCTACAAAGTGCCGAGATACCACTTCAACACGAAGGCGGCCTATACCTTTGCGTCCCGTTTCTACCTGTTCTACCAGAAGCCGGACAGCGTTATAAAGTATGCAACCCTGGCTTTAGGCAACGACGCGAAGGGAATGATGCGCGATTATGACGCAATGGCCGACATGCCGACCGACAATATGCAGCCGCGCGCACAGCGTTATGCCTCCTCGGAGGAGCAGGCCAACTTCCTGCTGTGCCCTGTTTACTCCACCGACCAGTACTATTTCAGCGGTGCCACGACGGGTGCCCGGTTCAACAACAACAGTTACATCGGCCAGGCCGAGGAGTTCTTCGCGACACCGTGGGCGCCGGAGAACGATATAGCCCAGCAGTCGCAGCAACTGTTCAAGTTCTACTGGTTCTACAGTGCCACTTCCAACAAATTCCTGCTGCCCAAGACCCCTGCATACTTTGAAGAGACCAACGCAAACACCCACACAGGATATTATCGCACCGTGTTTGTGGCCCTGAAGTCGGAAGAGGCTCTGCTCAACCGGGCCGAAGCCTACGCCATCACCGGCGACTACGCCCGCTGCCTTGACGACATCAACACATGGACAGGCAATTTCGTGGCAGACAGTGTAAGGTACAACACCTACAAATACGATGAAAACTGGAACTATATCTACGCCACAGCTCCTTCAAACAACCACATGACGATGGAAATGATAAGGCAGTGGGCGGAGAAATACGACTACTACCGTCCTGAGAAGCCCGCTCCGCGCAAGCATTTGAACCCGGATTGGATCAGTCTGACCGAGGGAAGCGACCAGGAAAACCTCATTCAGGCACTGCTACTCATCCGCAGGATAGAGTTTTTGCATGAAGGTATGCGTTGGTTTGACATCAAACGCTATGGAATGAAGATATACCGGCGCATCATAATCACGTCGCTCAACGCACTGGAGCTTACCGACAGCATGGAATACCGCGACCCGCGCCAGGCCGTTCAGCTGCCGTTTGAGGTGCGGTCGGCCGGTTTGCAGCCCAATCCGCGCACATCTGCAGCCACCGAGTCGGGCTACAGCCTGTGGCAACCGGGGCGCAGGGAGACATTGGAGATAAGGAAATAAAAGCAAGAACAAAAAGACAGAACAATGAAAACAAGACATTTTCTTTTCGCGATATTGGCCTTTGCAGGACTGACGCTTGCCTCTTGCAGCAGCGAAGACGACCCTGACTACGGCATCAGTGTCATCAAGGACACCCAGACGCCGGAGAACGCCCTCGACCGTTGGCTCTACAAGAACTACGTCGAGCCGTATAACGTTGAACTCCGCTACCGTTGGGAGGACAACGAGACGAGCATGGACTACATTCTCGTGCCCCCAAAGATGAAGAACGCCATCCGCATGGCCCGGCTGCTGAAGTATATCTGCTTCGAGTCGTTTGACGAGGTGACGGGAAGCACGCAGTTCATACGCTCATACTTCCCGAAGCTGGTGCATCTCGTGGGCAATCCCGGCTGGAACTCTAACGGCAGCACCACCTTGGGCAGCTCTGAAGGAGGCTATAAGATAAACCTTTGGTACGTAAACCACCTCGGTGATGTGATATATGAGAACTGGGTGCCCAAGGACAGCGTCATCTACGACAGGGAGGAACTCAACGCCACCTATTTCCACACCATTATCCACGAGTTCGGGCACACCTTCCACCAGAAAGTGGCCTACACTACAGAGTTCAACCAGATAACCGGCACCAACTATCTGGGCGGTATGTGGACGTCAGAGTTCGCCAGCGAGACCGACCCACAGATATATGCGCTCGGTTTCGTGACCGCCTACGCCTCCTATAGCGCCGACGAGGACTTCGCAGAGACCTTCTCTTCGTATGTCTGCGACAGCGATGAGGAGTTCCAGGCCAAGCTCGACAAGGCGGGAACAGCCGGGAAGTCAAAGATAAACCAGAAGCTGCGCATCGTCAAGGCGTACTTCAAGGAGAACTGGAGCCTTGACATCGAGGCTCTCCATGAGGCGGTTCAGAAGCGCGAAGCCAACCTTGCCAATGTCAACTTCGACGATATAAGCATGTAAAATGCATAACCCCAAAAGCAGAAAGACTATGAACAGCAACATTATCAGATATGGTTTGGTGGCCCTGGTGGCCGCAACCGCCGTGACATCCTGCCAGATGAAAGAGGACGACCTGTTCGCTGTTGACCCGGCAACGCGCCAGGACAACTGGATGGCCGAGTACCGCAGGGTGTTCAACAACAACGAATACGGATGGGCACTGTACACTGACAACCCGACATTCGGCCGCCATCCTGCCGTATATACCTATGCAGTGAAGTTCGACCAGCAGAACTGCACCTTCTACAAGTCGGCTTCCACAGCCCATCTGCCCGGTGTGTCAACGCTGGACAGCGTTGTGAGCCAGTATTCGTTCAAGATGGACAACGGAATAGTGCTCTCTTTCGACACCTACAACGACTTCTTCCACTACTATGCCGACCAGTCGGAGTATTTCTCACAGGATCTTCAGAGCGATTTCGAGTTCTGTCTCGACCGCTATTCGGCCAACGAGGACACCATCTTCGGCCGCGGCAAGACCAAGCAGCTGCCCTTCTTCATGGTGAAAATGAAGACTACGCCGGAAGAATACCAGCGGCTTTCCGACGAAATCAGCTCCTATGCCGCCTATAATTGCGTGATGATTTGCGCCGGAGACACGCTGTCGGCCAGGTTTCTCAGCGGCTATCAAAACCTGTTAGTCTATTTCCCCGACTCCGTGGGCGGTGACGATGTGGAGCACATGTACTCCTACGGCAACCTCACCAACGGCATCTACCTCATGGAAAACTTTGAGTACAAGGGCAACACCGTGGTGGAGATGAACCTCAACAGGGAGACCGGCGAGTTTGTTGACCATGTTACCGGCGCTAAAATAGGGCCGAAGCCTTTGGCGGACTACCTGTTCTACACCGACAGCGACGACAGCTGGTTCTTCGGATACAGCGGTTTGGGCGACTGGACGAAGTCGCAGTGGGACGAAATGCGCACTGCCATGACTGCCAGCGGCAAGTATAGCCCCGACAAATTGTACAATATCACGCTGCACAACGAGGGTGACGGACAGATGGTGCTTGTGTTCAACATGTGGTACGGCAGCAATGAGGTGCATTTCCACATGGAGATGAAGCGCGTAAGCGACAACGAACTGGCCTTCAGATACACGGGTACGGAGATGAGCGGGCGCGACTTCAGCTTCTACGATGCCGGCATGAAGCACGCCGTGGATGCCTTTGCCAAGCAGGACACGTGGACTACCTACCGCATAACCTATAAGGAAGGCAACCCCATGAACCCGTCCGGCATGATCTTTACCGACGAGTCCAACCCCGGAAACAGCTACTATTTCGAGCCTAACTTCCGCTATTATCACAACAGTATTTGGGACTGACGGCATGAGGCAGCCCCACCGGCAGCCCCGCAACACCGCATCAAGGCCGGTTCACCGCTTCGGTGAGCCGGCCTTTCCCGTTCCCCGCCTGTGCCAAGGATTTGGGTCTTGATTTGCAAACAGGCGTTTTGCGCTCCGTAAATGGGCGCTTTGCGGGTCGTAAACACCCTGTTTGTGCCTCGTAAACGGGCGCTTCACGGGCGGCAAATGTCGGGGTTTCGGAACAGACTGTGGCCCAACGGCTTGCGCAACCGGGCAATTCGGCGCTTGCAGACCGTGGAGTTCTCTTGCATGTCCGCGCCCTCTTTGTGCCCAAATCGCTTTGCCGTTATGGCTATTTGCACTAACTTTGCAATGCAACTGAAAGATTTTCCTTTATGAAACACATTATTCCGGCCGCAGCAATGGCCTTGGCGGCGTTGTGCCTCGCCTCGTGCGGCGGCGAAAAGTTCCGCGTTGAGGGCTGTATAACCGGCGCAGAGGACTCGGTACTGTACTTCGAGAACATCGGGATTGACGGCATCTCGAAGCTCGACTCGGCCAAGCTCGACGGCAAAGGCGGCTTCTCGTTCAGCGGCAACCGCCCCGAAGCGCCCGAATTCTACCGCCTTCGCATAGGCGGACAGATAATAAACGTGGCCATAGACTCCACGGAAACGGTGGGCATAAAGGCCGACTACGCCACCATGGCTACGGCCTACGAGGTGGAAGGCTCGGCAGACTGCTCGCGCATAAAGGAGCTTGCGCTGATGCAGATAGCCCTCCAGAACAGTGCAATCGCCATATATGGCAACGCCAGTATGGGCGAAACGGAAGCGAGAGACAGCATTTTGAAGATGGTGGCGGCCTACAAGGAGGTGGTGACGAGCCGCTTCATCTACAAAGACCCCAAGGCTGCGTCGTCCTACTTCGCACTTTTCCAGACTCTGGGCAACGCCTTGATATTCAATCCGCGCAACTCGCGCAGTGACATCCGCGTGTTTGCGGCCGTAGCCACAAGCTGGGACACATTCTATCCGGGCGCCGGGCGCGGCGAAAACCTGCACAACATAGCGGTGTCGGGCATGAAAAACGAGCGGATTGCGGATGCGGACAACGCAAACGTGGAGATTGACCCCGCAAAGGTGGTCACTGCCGGACTCATAGACATCACTCTTGCCGACAACAAGGGGCGGCAGCGGAGCCTGACCCAGCTCAAGGGAAAGGTGGTCATGCTGGATTTCCACCTTTTCGGCACCGCAGACTCGCCGGCACGCATACTGTCGCTGCGCGAACTGTACGGGAAATACCACAGCCGGGGGCTTGAGATATACCAGATTGCGCTCAACGGCGACGAGCACTACTGGAAACAGCAGACGGAAACGCTGCCGTGGATATGCGTGCGTGACCCGAAAGGCATCGAGTCCCCCACCGTCGGCATATACAATGTCAAGGCTTTGCCGGAGTTTTTCCTCATAGACAGGGACAACAACCTCGTGAGCCGCTCGGAGCAGGTCGGGGACATAGACAAGGCAATCGAGGCTTTGCTCTGAAACAGGGCAGGGGGTTCTGGCTGCAAGACAAGGCTCTGCCCGTAAGGAGGGCAGGGGCTGCCGCACAAAACAGAGAGGGTGTGTCAAAACGATTTTTGAGGGATTGAGAACTTTTAATTTGAAACTTATCGACGTTAAAAACACGGTCATGGCATAGTAAAATGCCTTGTTATAGCTCTAAAACGGGTATAAAACATAGCCTGTTTTACTTGTGAGTTGCAAATTGTAAGTTTTTCAAATGTCATTTTTCGTTTTGACACACCCTCCGTTTCTTGTGCCGGACCGTGGACTTGGGGAAGAGGAGCAGCCGGCCTTTTCCGATGAAACCTGTGGTTTTGGGGCATTAAGGCGCAAAAATGGCCGTATTGTCCGTTCGGTTTTTGTCTGTATGCCACACCGTTTTTATCCGTTGACCTTTTCCTTGGGCGTAAAAACTTTGGATTTCCGCCGTTTATCCCCACCTTTGCAATACCATCAACGTGCAAGATGATACCAGGAAACGCACCACACCTCACGCATCATGCCGCCACATTGGCCTTGCTCTTGGCTCTGTTGGCAGGCTGCAAGGGAAATGAAACGACGATAATACTGCCGGACGACATCAGTATAGAGGCCGGCGACGTGGTGCTAAGGCGCGGCTGCGGACTGACAAGCAGGTTTGTCATCATGGCCGACGAGGGCGGTTCCTACTCGCATGTGGGCATTGCGGTGTGCGACAGCGGACGCATTATGATAGTCCATGCAGTGCCTGACGAGCCTGACTACGACGGTGACGTGGACAGAGTGAAGATGGATACGCCCGGAAAGTACTTCTCTTCCACCCGTGCGGAGGCGGGTTGCGTGCTGCGGCACGGCAACAGGGAAGTGGCGGAAAGGGCAGCCGGAGAGGCAGAGGCGATGTTCCGACGGCGCATACTGTTCGACCACGATTACGATAGCGGCGACACGGCCAAGCTATACTGCTGCGAACTGGTTGAAAACGCATACGCCAAGGCCGGGCAACCGCTCGTTGGAAAGGGACAACACAACGTGAACCTGCCGGGAATGAGGCTGCGGAATGTGGTTTTCCCGTCCGATTTCCTCAGGTCAAGCGCCCTCCGGACGGTGGCAAGGTTCGGCAAACTGAACAACTGAACGGCACTTCAGGGACGGCAAGGGCCGCCTGTGTGACCCTATATACCTTATTTATTAACGTAAAAACCGTATCATTATGAAAAAACTCTTAGGTTTGGCAACAATTATCATGGCAGTCATGGTACTGGCAGGATGCAGTGACAACTCGCCAAAGGGCGTTGCAGCAAAAGCACTGGACTGCGTTATCGACAAAGACTTCGACGGTTACGCCGATCTTCTCTACCTCAAAGGAGACGGAAACGAAGACATTGACGCCCGGAAAAAGGCGGTTTCATCGATGATGGAGGGCAAGTATGACAAGAGTATTGGCAAGAAAGGCGGCTTGAAATCATACGAAATCCTCGGCGAAGAGGTCGATGAAGACGGCGAAAAGGCCGTGGTTAACGTGAAATTAGTGTACGGTAACGGCGAGGAAAAGGACGGTGAAACCGTAAAACTGTGCAAGGACGACGGCGGAAACTGGAAGGTTGACGCCGGGAAGTGACCCTGCACTGCCCCTATAATGGCGGACTGCCGTCCGCTGTCCGCCAACTGTGAGAACAAAGAACCAAAGAAACAAGAACAAACGACTATGAAAAGGACAGCAAGACTTATGGCCGTGGCCATCGCTGCCATGGCTTTCGGAGCGCAACCGGCCTGCGCACAGTTCGGCAAGCTGCTGAAAAAAGCCCAGGAGGCGGTAAGTACAGTGACAAATGCGACAGACCAGGCCTCAACAGTGGCCAACGGCGGGGCTGTAGTGAAGCTCGACAACGGCGGAACAATGACTTACACACAGAAAGACAAGGTGGAATTTGAGCTTGTCGGTGTATATGGCAAGAGCACATCGGCCAACTACGGTACGGTGTATGCCGTCTTCAAGGTGAAAATGACAGCCAACAAGAGCAAAATCAAGTTCGGCGGAACTACATCATCGGCCTCTGGAAACATAACCCCAAAGGCTATAGACGCCAATGGCAATGCTTATGACACAAAGTTCAAGGGTAACGTGGCCCAAGAGTACGATGTCGTTGAGGGAACGTTCGTCAATTTGAAACTTGACGGGCGTTGCGAATTTCAGGACGTGAAGAAAAGCGCCACAACCATGCAGGTTCTGCGCATGCCCTTCTGGCTTGGCTATGAACAAGACGGCGTTATAACGCTCAAGGACGTGCCCGTGCAGTGGGATGTGGAGCCTTGACAGTGCGCAGGAAGGCACATTAAGGTCTGCGGATGCCTGCTTCAATGCCTGTAAATGCCTGCTTCAATGCCTGTAAGTGCCGGTTCTGATATATGCAACCGCCTGCTTTAATGCCTTAGGCTGCCTTCTTTGACACCTGTAACTATCGGTTTTAATGCTTTGGCTGCTTGCCCAAGACTTGAAACTGCCTATTATTCTCTCAATTAAACCCAAGTCCGTCGTTCCTGTCTTTACCGGAACGGCGGACTATTCCTTTGCCTTTTTCGCCCCGTTGTCGCGGAAATGGCCGGGAGTGTGGCCGGTAAACTTGCGGAAGGCGCGGCGAAAGGTGGACAGAGAGTTGAATCCGCTCTGCCGGGCGATGTATTCGAGGGTGTATTCCGGGTGGTTTGACACGAGCGGCACGCTCTCTTTCTCTATCCTAAGTGCGTTTACATAGTCGTAGAACGTGGTCTTTCTTGTGTTTGAAAAGTAGTTGCTGAGGTAGGTTCTGTTCGTGCGGAGCTTCCTCGCAAGGTCACTTAGCGACAGATTGGGGTCGAGCCAGAGTCGTCCGCGCTCCATTGTCGCATCGACACTCTCGGCAAAAGCGTAGCTCTTTTCGGGGTTTGCGGCTGCGCAAGCGTCCTCTTCCTCCCCGTTTCCGGCCGTGTCGGGCACCACGGGGCGCAGGTTGCGGCAGTGGAGGTACATCAGATGCCACAGCGCGATGGTCACTGAGTAGTACAGACAGTCCATCCACACGTTGCCGACGAGCGATGTGAGCAGCCAAAGCAGTTGCCCGAGGAAGCACAGCAGGTAGATATAGCTCACCCAGCTGATGTCTATCCCGTCGATATTGGAGTAGTTTGCGCGTATGTAGTTGGTGTATTTGTAGGCGTTATGGTAGCCTATGATTATTACGGCAAGGCCGAATGCGCTGAGAAACCAGGCGTAGGCCGTCATCAGACTGTGGCCCGGATGTGTGAAATAGGCCGCAGAGAAGGCTGCGAACGGCAGTGACAGCAGTGCCAGACGCCGCCAGTTTGTCCATCCGGGGCGCGTTATCTCGAACAGGAGTGCGGCATAGCCGATGCCCGACCATCCGTCTATGAGCATCACGAGGTCGAGTGTGGAGCGGCAATACCGTCCCGGAAAGGTGAGGACGAGGTCTTTGGTGTTGGAAAGCACCCAATAGAGGAACACGTAGCCGAGCACTTTGTGCAGCCGTGTGGCCGTCTGCCGTCCGCAACACAGCAGGCGGCAGGCTGTGAGGGCGTAGTAGGCTGTGCCCAGCCCTATGAAAAAGGCCGTTATGTTTAGGGTATAGCTCATCGCTCAGGCTTGTTCGCTTATATTGTATCCTGCGGTATCACTTGAACATCAGTGTGGTCAGCCGCTCCTTGGCAAACACTTCGTTGGCCACACTCTGCAAGTCGGCTGGTGTAAGTGCGTCGATTTGCGCGAACAACCTCCCCACATCCTTCTTCCAACCGTAGTGGAGATAGCTCTTGGCAAAGCCGAGTGCGAAGCTCTCGCGGTTGTCTCCGGCCACTGCCACCTGCCCTTTCAGCTGCTTCTTGGCCGCATTCAGCTGCATGGCGCTCATGGGTCGCAGCATCAGCCGGTCGAGTTCCTTGCGCACAAGCCTCCTGCACCGCCCCACATCGTGGGGGTCGCAACCGAAATACACGCCCCATACGCCGGTGTCGGTGTAGTTTGTCATGGTGCTCTCGGCGGTATATACCAGTCCGTTGCGCTCTCTGAGCGAGATGTTCAGGCGCGCGTTCATGCCGGGGCCGCCGATTATGTTGTTCAGGAGGTAGAGCGCTATGCGCTTTTCGTCGAACACGCTGTAGGCTCTCGTGCCTATGATGACGTGGGTCTGGTGGGTTCCCTTGTCCACGGCCAGCTCCTGCGGGCTGTATGCCGGCAGTTTTGCGGCGGCAGCCTTGGCGGTGTCTGTCTTGGGTGCGCCGCCTTCAATGCCTGAGGTGGCGTGTCGCAGCAGCCGCACGAGCTTTCCGAAGTCTATGTTGCCGTATGCGAAGAACACGGCGTTGTCCGGGCGGTAGTAGCGGTGCGTGAAGCGCAGCGCATCGAGGGTGGTGTAGGTGCGCAACTGGTCGGCCTGTCCCAGTATGTTGTGCCCTAACGGGTGGCCGCAGAACACCATGTTCTCGAAATCGTCGTAGATGAGTTCGGCAGGGGAGTCGTTGTAGCTCTCTATCTCGTCGCATATCACCTCCACTTCCTTGTCTATTTCCTGCTGGGGATAGCGGCTGTTGAACACAATGTCGGTGAGCAGGTCCACTGCACGCGCCATGTGCTCGCCCAGAATGGACACGTAATAGACAGTGTCCTCCTTGGTTGTGAATGCGTTGAGGTCGCCTCCCACCCTCTCAAGGCAGTTCAGGATGTGCCATGCCTTGCGTTTGTTGGTGCCCTTGAACGTGGTGTGCTCGCAAAAGTGCGCCAGTCCCTCCTCGCCGGGCAGCTCGTCGCGCGTGCCGGCGTTGATGCCGTAGCCGCAATAGAGCACAGGCGAGGGCGACGGGAGGTGTATTATGCGCAGCCCGTTGGCCAGTGTAAATGTGTTGTAGTCCATGTTAATGCGGTGCAAAGGTAGCGTTTATAAAGGAAAGGGCAACGCCCCGGCGCCCGGTTTTTGCCGTTTCCGGGCAAAAAGGGGGACGCCTCCGTTTGGCAAAGCGGCGGTTTGAGGGTCGTAAACCGCCCGTTTGCGATGCATAACCCGGCAGTCTGCCGTGCGTAAACCGCCGCTTTACGCCCGCCGCCCCGGCAGTGGCACCGCAGGAGCATGGCCGCGGGTGCGGGAATGCGGCCTGTGGCGGGCGGTCTGACGCCCGGTCGGATGGCGGCAACCGGCCTGCGGCCACAAAGAAAGGCTGAACTTGCAAATCCTAAGCCAGGCTCTGCTTTTGAAAACAAATCGCGTGATTTTGAACATCCTTGTCAAATAAAGCATTATCTTTGCACTATAGAAACTTTTACTCACATCATTTAAGCAAAAAACATGAAGAAATTTGTTTTCAAGTCAGTGTTCTGTCTGGCTTTGGGTGCGGTGACAATGTCGTCGTGCATCGGTTCTTTCGGCCTGTTCAACGGTTTGCTCAATTGGAACAAGGGTCTTAGCAACAAGTTTGTCAACGAGATTGTGTTCATTGTGCTCACCCCTGTTTACAGCATCTGCTCGATTGGCGACTACTTAGTGTTCAACTCAATAGAGTTCTGGACGGGCAAGAACCCCATAAGCAAGGTGGGTACTACCCAAAACGTGTGGGGTAAGGACGGGCGTCAGTACGCCGTGAAGACCCTGAAGAACGGCTATGAGATTACAGCCCCCACAGGCGAGAAGACCAACTTCGTGTATAACAAGAAGGAAAACAGCTGGTCTATGGAAGCCAACGGCCAGGTTCGGGAGCTTTTCCGCTTCAACGAGGACGGAACAGTGCAGGCTTGCCTGCCCAACGGCGAACGGATGGACGTGGCTCTCAACGACGGTGGAATGTACCAACTGCGCATGGCAGTGAACGAAGGCACATACTTCGCAGCAAGATAGACCGCATGTAAAATGCCGATCCGGCACGGCAGGTTTCCCGCCCCGTCCGGTAAGGCAACGGAAAAATCCCCCGGCGCACCCGAAGATGCACCGGGGGATTTTCATTTTCCGCGGCTCTGTAGGCCTACTTCGCGCCTATCTCGTCGAGAAGGCGGCCTGCCTTGCCCCATTTGTCCATCATGTAGAGCACGTAACGGATGTCCACGCCGATGCAGCGCGCCAGCTTGGAGTCGAAGAAGATGTCGCTTGAGAGGCTGTCCCAGTTGCCATCGAAGGCCAAACCGATAAGTTTGCCCTTGCCGTCAAACATGGGTGAGCCGCTGTTACCGCCCGTTATGTCATTGTTAGTGAGGAAGCAGAGCTGCATCTTGCCCGTGGTTTTGTCCTGGTAACGGCCGAAATCGCCGGCGGAAAGCAGCTCGTGCATGACCGGTTCTGCATAGTAGTCAACCACCTTGTCGCCCGTTTTCATCTTCTCGACTATGCTTTCGGCAGTGGTATAGTAGCCCGACGGACTGCCGTTGAGGCTGAATCCGCCCACCTGTCCGTAGCTCAGACGCATGGTGAAGTTGGCGTCGCTGTAGTGCGGAAGGTCTTGTTCCATGCGCAACTTGGCCGCACAGAGGTAGCGTTCCTGCAAGTCTATGGAGTCGGCAATGGCTGCGAGCGGCGCTTTCAGGTCGGCCAGCGTCGCTGTAATGTCGAGTCCCATCTGCACGCCGGGGTCTTTGTCGAACGATTTGCGGTTGATGTATATCTTCTCCCCGCGCTTCATCAGTACGGAGTTGGCCCACAGGTGGTCAACATACTTGGAGTAGTCGCCGCCAAACTGCGTGTCTATGATCTTGTAGAAGTCGGGCAGATACTTTGAAGGCACGTTTTCGCGGTAGTTTCTCAGCAATACGGCATACACCTCCTTGTCGGTTGCCTCGTCCCAGGAGTCGCTGTTGTCCTCAAACTCGACGTATTGTTTCCTGCTTCTCTTCTTCGGACCCTTCACTTCCATGCCGTTGTGCACCTTTATGGCGCGCGTTGCCAGCTCGTTGGTGCGGAAGAAAGTCTCGCTGAACACCGTGGCTGTGCGCACTATGTCAAAGCGTTTGTCATACAGACTCTTCAACACTCCGAAGTCAAGCAGCCCCTTCATGTAGCCGGTGGAGTCAACGAAGCGCGCTATCCTGGCCTCAAAGCCTGCCTTTTGGCGTATCAGACCGACGCTGTCTATACACCTGTTCATGCCTATGGAGTTCTTCCAGTAGTTGGAACTGTTGGCGTATTTGGAGTCATACTTTATCCTTACGGCCTCGCTCGCCCTCATGTGCCGTATCATAACGTCCTGTTTCACGCCCCTGACCTGTGCCCTCGGCTCGTTCTTTGCGTCGCGCCGCTCGCGTATTCCGTAGGAAGAGAGGTAGCGGCTGGTGCTTCCGGGATAGCCGATGGTCATGGAGAAGTCACCTTCCTTGTAGCCTTCGAGCGAAACAGGCGCCCATGCGGCAGGGCGATACGGCACGTTGTCCTTGCTGTACTTGGCCGGTCCGTTGGTCTTGGGGTCGGCATAGATGCGGAAAACCGAGAAGTCGCAGGTCTGGCGCGGCCACATCCAGTTGTCTGTCTCGCCGCCATACTTGCCCATAGACTTGGGTATGGTGAACACAAGGCGCAGGTCTGTGAAGTCGCGGTAGGTGGTAGCGAAGTATTTGTTGCCCTCATAGAACGGCTTTATCTCCAGTCTCAGGGTCGAATCCTTTGCCTTCACGGCCTTCGACCATGCGTTTTCTATCGAGTCAAGGAACTCTTCCTGCCTCGAAGGCTTCATGCTGTTGATGCCCATGCTGTCGAGTTTGGGCGTTATGTCGCACTGTTCCACCATGAAACTCACGAACATGTCCTCGTTGGGCAGCTCTTCGGCGTAGCTATTGGCATAGAATCCGTTGAGCATATAGTCGTGTTCCACTGTGGAATGGCTGCGTATGGACTCGAAACCGCAGTGGTGGTTGGTGAACACCAGCCCGTTTGGCGACACCACAACGCCCGAACAGTAGTCGCTGAAGTTCACTACGGCGTCCTTAATGGCGTTTTCACCGTCGTAAAGTCCGTCATACGGCAGTGAGAAACCCTCGGCCTGCATCTGGTTATAGACCGCTTGCGGCAGGTTGTAGAGCGTCCACATGCCCTCGTCTGCCTTGGCTGCGCCCGCAGAGAGCAGGGCTGCCATCAACAAAGTTGCTTTTTTCATCTTGTGTCTTTATCTGTTTTGTTTAATGTCCTTTGGGTTTGAAGTATCTGCCCACCACAGGCAGCGCGCCAAGGGGGAAGTCGCGCTTCACCAAGTAGGCGGCAAAGACGCACAGAAGAGCCGTGTTGGCGCACAAGGCCGCCCAAGTCGGCAGGTGGGAGTTGGCGCAATCCATGCCGAAATAGAGCACTGCGGCCAAGGCGGTGTACGCCATAATCTGCCTGACGGGATAGTTTATGGGATAGTGGCGCTGCCCTACGAAGTAGCTCGTGAGCATTGCCGTGGCGTAACCGGCAAATCCGGCCCAGGCGCAAGCCATGTATCCGTAGCGCGGAACGAACACTACGTTGACCGAAACCAGCACTGCGCAGCCGATACCCGAGAACCAGGCTCCCCAAATGGTGCGGTCTGTCAGCTTGTACCAGAACGAAAGGTTGAAGTAGATGCCCATCATTATCTCCGCAGCCATGACGATCGGCACCACGCGAAGCCCCTCCCAGTAGTCGCGTCCTATGATGTATTTGAGCAAATCCATGTAGCCTATCACCACGAGAAAGGCCATCAGCGTAAAGATAACGAAGTATTTCATGGCCTTGGCATAGGTGTCCCGGTTGTCTTTGTCTTTCGCTTTGCCGAAGACAAACGGCTCGTAGGCATAGCGGAACGCCTGGGTTATCATGGCCATAATCATGGCTATCTTCGACGCAGCGCCGTATATGCCGAGCTGTTCGTGGGCGTTTTCACCTTTATATATATAGGGAAAGAGAATCTTGTCGGCCGTCTGGTTGAGTATGCCTGCTATGCCCAGCACCAGTATAGGCCAGCTGTACGACAGCATACGCCGCAGCATGGCACGGTCAAACACATACTTGAAGCCTGTCAACTCGCGCCAAAACAGGAACGTAATGGAGCCTGTGCAGGCCAGATTGATATAGAATGCGTAGCCCACATCGGCAGGTTTGCCGGTGAAACCGGGCATTATGACGAAGAAGAACACGTTGAGTGCGATGTTCATAACGATGAACGACAGCTTCAAAACGGCAAACTTCACCGGCCTTTTGCGGTAGCGCAGATAGGCGAAAGGTATGCATTGGAAAGCGTCGAGAGCCACCGTGACGGCCATAACCCACACGTATGAGGGGTGGGAGGCATAGCCCATGAACGACGAAATGGGCGAGATGAACGCCACAACCAGTGCCACGAACAGCAGCGAAGTGGCGCCTACCGACAGCAGGATGGTGGAATAGACCCTATGCGCATCCTCGTTTTCCTTGTTGGCGAAGCGGAAAAAGGTGGTCTCCATGCCGTATGTAAGCAGCACAAGCAGCAGGGCTGTGTAGGCATATATGTTGGTTATCACTCCGTAGCCGCCGCTTTCGGCCGACAGTTTGGCCGTGTAGAGCGGCACAAGCAGGTAGTTAAGGAAGCGTCCCACTATGCTGCTCAGTCCGTAGATGGCCGTGTCCTTGGCCAGAGATTTCAGGTTTGCCATAGTTATGCCGTTACATTATTATATACAGGTGCGCCTTTCAGCCGCCCGTGGCGTCAGAAGAACATGTAGCAGACGGCTATTGCCGCCGCCACACCGGCCAGGTCGGCGAGCAAACCGCAGGCAACTGCGTGGCGCGTGTAGCGTATTCCGACACTGCCGAAATACACTGCGAGGATGTAGAACGTGGTGTCTGTGGAGCCTTGGAACACGCAACTCAGCCGCCCGACGAACGAGTCGGCGCCGTAAACGGCCATGGCGTCGACCATCATCCCGCGCGCTCCGCTGCCCGAAAGCGGCTTCATAAGAGCCGTGGGCAGTGCGCCCACGAAGTCGGAGTTGCCGCCCAACGAGCAGACAACCCACCGCACGCCGTCAACAAGCATGTCCATTGCGCCCGAAGCGCGGAACACTCCGATGCCCACAAGTATGGCCACAAGGTATGGAATGATGCGCACTGCGGTCGAAAACCCGTCCTTTGCGCCGTCTATAAACGCCTCATAGACGTTCACCTTCTTGCGTATTCCGGCCAGGATGAAGCCCACTATTATCACCATAAGCAGTATGTTGGCCGCACTGGTGCTCACGGTGTTCATCGTTTCCTTGTCCATTTGGCCGAAGCACCATATCACTGCCGCCACGAAAAGGCTCACTCCGCCGAGCGTCATCAGCATGGTGCGGTTCAGCAGGTTGATGCGTTGGAAGACGCTGGTGGCTATTATGCCGGCCAAAGTGGAGAAGAACGTGGCCAAAAGTATGGGTATGAACACGTCTGTAGGCTGCGCTGCGCCGAGCTGGGCGCGGTAAACGAGTATGCTTACCGGTATGATTGTCAGTCCGCTCGTGTTGAGTACGAGGAACATAATCATCGGGTTGGTGGCCGTGTCTTTCCTGTCGTTGAGTTCCTGGAGCTGCTCCATTGCCTTCAAACCGAGCGGTGTGGCGGCATTGTCAAGGCCGAGCATGTTCGCAGCTATGTTCATGAAGATGCTTCCGGTGGCGGGATGCCCCTTGGGAATGTCGGGGAACAGGCGCGTGAACACGGGGCTTAGCAGCCGCGCAAGCACGTTCACCACTCCGCCGCGTTCGCCTATTTTCATCACGCCGAGCCACAATGCGAGCACACCGGTAAGGCCGAGCGAGATCTCGAAGGCGGTTTTCGACGACGAAAACGTGGAGTCAATCATCGCAGGGAATACGCTCACGTCGCCCAAAACGGCCAGACGGAAGGCCGCAATGACGAATGCTACGAGGAAAAACGCTATCCAAATGTAGTTCAGAACCATCGTTGGGAATGAAATAAAACCGTGCAAAGTTAGCGCAAAAGGCAGACAAGGCAAAACAAATGCCCTCCCATTTTGCCTGACACAAGCGGAGAGGCATGCAAAACCGGCCTGTTTTGCACGACAAGACCGCCTGTTTTGCACGGCCAGCCACACGGTTCTGCAAGCCGTTGGCAGTCAACGGGTTTCAGAACCTGCCGGTTTGCGGGTCGCAAACGGCCTGTTTACGGGTGCCAGACGGGCGGTTCGCGCATCGTAAACGGGCGCTTTACGGTTGGCGGACCGCAGGGTTGTGCCGGCACGGTGGCGGAGCCTTTCCCCGGAAATGCCAGTGGCAGCACCGCCGTGCAGGTTTTTTTAAGCATAATAGCAACGCTTTTCCGAGCATAATGGTTAAATTTGCACATTAAAACAAGGACAGACCAAGGATAAAGACAACAGACATGGAGAAGACAACCGTCAAGGTGATAAACAAAAGCCACCATCCGCTGCCGGCTTACGCTACGGCTCAGAGTGCCGGAATGGACCTTCGCGCCAACATAGACGCCCCTATAGTGCTGCATCCCATGGAGAGAACGCTCGTTGGAACGGGGCTTTTCATGGCTCTGCCCGCCGGTTACGAGGCGCAGGTGCGCCCCCGGAGCGGTCTGGCACTGAAACATGGGCTGACTGTATTGAACACTCCCGGCACGATAGATGCCGACTACAGGGGTGAAATCAAGGTGCTTCTCGTCAATCTCTCGACCGATGACTTCGTGATAAACGACGGGGAAAGAATAGCCCAAATGGTCGTTGCACGTCACGAAACGGCCGGTTTCATCGAAGTGGAGGCTCTTGACGAGACCGAACGCGGCGACGGAGGTTACGGACACACGGGAGTTAAGTGACAGATGCGCAGGCTGTGGGGGTTCATATTGCTGTTTGCCGTGGCCGCAACGCCGGCCTTGCGCGCTGACAACGGCGGCCAGAGCAGGTACGACTGCCTCTTTCTTGAGGCCATGATGGCGCGCGGGCAGGGCGAAGAAGCCGCCGCCTTCGAGCTGTTGCGCCATTGCGTGGGCATCAACCCCTACGCCCCGGAGGCCTATTTCTACCTTGCGCAGTACTATACCGTGCTCAAGGACAAGGACAACGCCCTGGCGTGCGTCAAAAAGGCGGCGGAACTGAACCCGCAGAACAGCACCTATCAGGAGACACTCGTGCAGGCATACATCGGAAACGGACAGACCGACGAGGCCATAAGTGCGCTTGAGAAGCTCGCGGAGGCCGACCCCGGACGTGACGATGCACTGGAAATGCTTGCGCAACTGTACTTGCAGAAGAAAGACTACACCAGCGCCATACGCACATTCGACCGTCTGGAAACGCTGGAAGGGCGCAACGAACGCCTGTCCTTTGCCAAAAGCAGCGTCTATACCATGCTTGGCGACAAGAAAGCAGCCGTCGAGGAGGTGAGAAAGCTGGCCGAACAGAACCCCAACGACCCCAATTACGAGTGTGCATACGGCGAAACGCTGATGAGAAACGGCGATACGGACAGCGCACTTGCCATATATAACAATGTATTGCGCGAAGATCCTGACAACAACAGTGCGCTGTTGCTGCTGCGGACATACTATAAAGGAGAGAAAGACACCGCCCGTGCCGACTCAATCACAATGGCCGTGCTGCTCAACAGGAACACTGACAAGGAAACACGCGTGTCTCTGCTGCGGCAGGAAATCGGTGAAACCGAGCAAAATGGCGGCGGCAGCACCAAAATCCTGCGTTTTTTCAAACGCCTGACGGCACTTCCCGCCCAGGACGGCGACCTGCTGTATATGTATGCCGCCTACATGGACTTGAAAAAGATGCCGGAAGACAGTATCAGTGCGGCGCTTGAGCGGGTGCTTCTCGTAGCCCCCGACAACGCGGCGGCCCGGTTGCGGCTGGTAAACTATGTCTGGAAGGCCGGAAACCTTGGCCGTGTGGTCGGATTGTGCCGCTCCGCACGCCAGTATAACCCCGATGAAATGGCCTTTTATTACTTCCAGGGCATGGCCTACTACCGCAGTGGCGACGAAGAAAAGGCTCTTGACGCATTCCAGAACGGCATAAGCGTGATAACAGACCAAAGCAATCCTGACTTTGTCTCCGACTTCTACGCCGTCATGGGCGACATTCTCTTCAGCAAAGGGCGCGACAGGGAAGCCTTCAATGCCTATGACTCGTGCCTGCAATGGAAGGATGACAACATCAGCTGCCTGAACAACTACGCCTACTACCTGAGTTTGCGCGGCGAAAACCTCGACAAGGCCGAACAAATGAGCCGCCGGACGGTGGAAAAGGAAGCGGACAACGCCACTTACCTCGACACTTACGCCTGGATACTGTTCCTCCGGCAGCGGTATGGCGAGGCCAGAGAGTACATAGACCGGGCCTTGAAGAACGACACTGACAGCAATGCGGTCATAACCGAGCACGCCGGCGACATCTACGCAATGAGTGGCGACACTGAACGCGCCGTCCAACTGTGGCAGGAGGCCGCGAAAAAGGACCCGGGCAACAAGTTGCTGGCAAGAAAGATAAGGAAAAGGAAATACATCAAGTAGATATGACAGGTGCAAAGAGCTTTTTTGTCATGGCCGCAGCGGCGGTTCTGGTGGCAGCGTCCGCCGTTTCGTGCCGCACACAGGCCACGGCGCAGAAGGACAACGGGCAGTCTGTGGCCGCAAAGGGCGACGGACAGGAGGCGGAAGTGCTGCACAAGGTGGCCGCAAACGCCCGGACAGCCCGGTTCATAACGTCGAAAATCAAGTTCAAGCTGAAGCTCGGCGACAAGGAAGTGTCGCTTGGCGGCAGCTTGCGCATGAAGAAAGACGACGTAATACGCCTCCAGCTTACCGCATTCGGCCTTGTCGAGGCCGGCAGGGTGGAGTTTACCAAGGACTATGTGCTGGTTATGGACAGGATAAACAAGCAGTACATAAAGGCAGACTACCGGGATGTGGACTTCCTGAGGCAGAGCGGACTCAATTTCTATTCGCTTCAGGCGCTGTTTTGGAACGAGTTGTTCCTGCCGAACAGGCAGCGCGTGGACGAAGAGTCGCTGAGTGCCTACAGCGTGAGCCTCGGTTCTGCGGCGGCAACCATCGCCCTGAGCAGCGGAAACATGCGCTATGAGTGGTCCGCAGGCACGGCTGACGGTTGCATAACGGCCTTCTCCGGGTCGTATTCCGGCGGCGGAACGGGCAAAACCGGTATGGATTGGGGCTACAGCTCGTTCCGCAAGATGGGGACAACGCAGTTTCCGACATCCAACACCATAACCATTACAGGCGCCAAGAAACCGGTTTCAGTCGATTTGCAGCTGACTAACCCCAACAATGACGGCGACTGGGAGACGCGGACCGAGGTGTCTTCGAAATACAGGCAGGTGTCTCTCGACGACATAATGCGCCGTCTGTCGGCACTATAACCCCTCCCCATGACGATGAAGCGGACAACCATACTACTTATACTGCTCTCTTTCGCTCTGCAGCCATACGCACAGCGAGCCTCACAGACGCGGCGCAACAAGACGGTTGCCGCACAAAAGAAGACCGTCACGGCGCAAAGCAGGAAGACAACCGCCGCAAAAGGAAACGCAACCAAGGCGAAGAAAGGTGCAACTGGAGCGAAGAAGGGCGCAGCCACCGCATCGAACAAGAAAAACACGGCCGCCGGCACGACGTCGATAAAGGGGTTGAAGAACCAGAGCGCACAGATAAAGCGCAACATCAAGGCACAGGAGGAGCGTCTGCGCACCAATGAGCGCGACGTGAAGCGGCGTTTGCAGGACCTGATGGTCATTAACACCGAAATAGCCGACAAGAGACGCACCATAGACACCATCCGCAACGACATAACCCGCCTTGACGGCAGCATCGGGGAGCTGAACGGCCAGCTGGAAGTGCTGCGGGCGGAGCTTGAAGACCGCAAGGAAAAGTTTGTCAAGTCCATGCGTTACATGCACCACAACAGCTCTATACAGAACCAGCTGATGTTCATTTTCAGTGCAAAGAACTTCACTCAGATGTTCCGGAGGCTGCGTTTCGTGCGCGAATATGCCAGCTACCAGCGCGCACAGGGCGAGATGGTGAAGACCAAGCAGGCGGAAATCACCAGGAAACACACCGAGCTGACTGCCGCAAAGCAGCACAAGAGCACCCTTCTGAGCAAGGGTGAGCGCGAGCAACGCAACCTTGAAGGCAAGCAAACAGAGCAGGAAAAGGTGGTTACATCGCTGAAAAAGCAGCAGAAAACCATCCAGTCGATAATAGCTCAGCAGCGCAAGAAGGACGAGCAAATCAACGCCCAGATAGACCGTCTGGTGGCTATAGAGGTGGAAAAGGCACGTGCGCGTGCCGCTGCGGAGGCGCGCAAGAAGGCTGAAGCCGAAGCCGCGCGCAAGCGAGCCGCCGAGTTGGCCCGCAAGAAGGCCGAGGCTGAGGCTGCCGCAAGGGAGAATGAGCGGCGTATAGCCGAGGCCAGGGAGCGCGAAGAGCGTGCCAAAGCGGCTGCAAGGGCGGCTGCGGGCAAGGACATGGCGGAGCGTAAGGAGGCGGAACGCGCGCTGAAAGAGGCCGAAAAGGCGCGTGCGGCTGCCGAGCGCAAGGCGGAGAGCGACGCCAACAGGCACGCCCGCGAGGTGGAAGAGGTAAGGAAAGAGAGCACACTCGTGTATAATCTTGACTCGGAAGACCGCCGTATCAGCGGCAGCTTTGAGAGTAACCGTGGCCGTCTGCCCATGCCGATAACAGGAAGTTACCGCATTGTGAGCCATTTCGGGCAGTATAACGTGGAGGGACTGGCCAATGTGCGCCTCGACAACAAGGGCATAAACATACTCGGACAGCCGGGTTCAAAGGCAAGAAGCATCTTCGACGGCGAGGTTAGCGCCGTGTTCAGCCTCGGCGGGACCACCGGTGTCATGGTGCGCCACGGCAGTTACATATCAGTATATTGCAACCTTTCGTCGGTCAGTGTGCACAGAGGGCAGAAGGTTTCCGCCCGTCAGGTGCTCGGAAGTGTGGGTCAGGACAACGTATTGCAGTTCCAATTGCGCCGTGAGAAGGCCAAGCTCAACCCCGAAGCGTGGCTCGGACGCTGACAGGGCACAGGCTCCCGGTTCACAAACCGCCCGTCCAGGCACCGTAAAGCGGCCGTTTGCATGTCGTAAACGGCCGCTTTGCGCCCCAAAACCCGGCGGTTTTTCCGGCGGGGTCATGGGGTTTGTGGGAGAAAAGTGATTGAAAGCCCCCGTCAGACAGACATTTCGCGGAGCACATCCACAGATTTCAGAGGGGGGAAGTCGGGCAGGTGTATGCCGTAGTAGCGCAGTGCCACGTCGAGAAGGCGGTTGCGCTCCTCACGGGACAGGCGGAACAGGTGCATGGTATGGTAGTTCATGCGCATCATAGTCCTCATCCGCCGTGCCTCATCGGGCGCAAGGCAGTCGCCGTGCAGCGGACTCTGGGCGCAGAAACAGCCGCTGCGCAGGTCGAAACAGTCGCCTTCGGCATAGTCGTCAAGGTTGGGGAAGAAGCCAAGGAAGCGGGACAGCCGCATGAGAAACACGAGATGGAAGTTGGCAATGGGCGAACGGCTGCCGTCAAGCCACCGCAGACTGTCGGCAATGTAGG
The DNA here is from genome assembly GCA_963590445.1 of Lachnospiraceae bacterium. Lineage (GTDB taxonomy): Bacteria > Bacteroidota > Bacteroidia > Bacteroidales > Bacteroidaceae > Prevotella. The sequence goes on from CAVAPI010000008.1 coordinate 30,870, forward strand.
AGTAGAGAGGCTCGCCCTGCCGCTCTCCGCTGAGCGCACGGCACAGGAATTCGGCCAGAAACAGCGAGACGGACAGTTTGGAAGGGCTGAACGGTATGTCGGCATAGGGCACGCTGATGGCGGCGGAGGCCAGTTTCTGGAGCTGGAGCTTCGGTCTGAGGTCGTATTCCACCTCAAGCAGCGACAGCGGCTGGAAGTATTGCTTCTTCAACTTGCCGCGTCCGCACCCCGAAACAGCCGCCACAAACGACACACGTCCGTCCTTTCGGGTGAAAAGGTCTATAATCAGCTTGTTGTCGCCGTACTTGAACGCGCGCAAAACTATCGCCTCTGTCTTTGTAACCATATCATATTGCAGTCCGGGCAGTTGCCCTTGTCCTGCAAAATTAGGCATAAATTGCGGTTTATACGGCGGAGAAGCAAGAAAAACCGCCGCCTTTGGAGCTGAAAAACAAATAATTAGTAACTTTGCAACATGGTGTCAGGACACCGCAGGCACAAGATTTCAATTACCATTTTCACATAAATACGATTGCCAATGAAAAGATTTACGCTCATTGCCTTGGTTGTTTTTGCGGCCAATGCGGTCACTGCCGAAGCACAGCAGGCGCTGAACCGCCGCATACACACCGCCCCGGCTTCTGCCACAGCCGGCTTCAAGTCATGCAAAGCCACCGCCGGGACTGCGGCGCCGGCTCCGAAGCGCGCCGCAAGCGAAACGGTGTGGCTGCCGAAAACGCAGACCGAATACACGTATATGAACGGCAGATGGGTGAAGACCGGCACATACGCGTTCACTTACGACGGGCTTGGACGGAAGATATGCGTTGACAACAACGACGGAGACGGCATATTGCGCACCGAGTACACGTACACTGACGACGGCCGGCTGGCCACCGAGACCACCGGAAGGTCGGAAGACGGCGGCACGACGTTTACCCCTACGGAGAAAAAGGAGCAGACCTACGACCCGGTATTCCTCCAGCTGACCCTGACAAAGGACAAGTACATTTGGGTGGAAGGCAGCGGATGGCAGCCTAACTACGACTCGTTTCACCGCACAGTGGTGCGCAATGCGGACAACAACGTGACCTCGCTCACGCTCGCAGTGCCCTATATGGGCAACTTTGAAGAGACACTGCGCATCACAAACACGTTCAACGGCGAGACGAAAAAGGCGGAGACTTTCCAGCTAAGCGAACTCAACCAGAGCGGCGGATGGAGCAGAACGCAGTACCTTAGGAACCTGATTTGGAAGGAAACCAACGGACAGCTCGTTGACCAATACGACCTTTGGATGAGCTATGGCAACAAGCTGCTCAGCGGAACCATTGCCGACAACGACCCGAATACGGGGGATATGGTTGATTTCGGCATCATCAGCATCAACTACAGGGGCAATGGCGGCGACTATGTGGAGACTATAGACTACACAGACGTGCTCGGCAAGTCGGTGACAAGTCTGGAAACTACCGACGACAACGGCAGCTATACCTATATATATAAGTATTACGAAGACACAAACGGCGACAGCAAGCTCGACAGCACGGAAGTTACCGAATACAACCGGGAGGACGGGTTCTACGACGCCCACGGGAACATGACGCTTAATGCGCAGTATGCAATGAACGACAGCACCGGCAAGGAGGAACTGGCCGGGGCTACGCGCTACGAATACACCTATGATGCTGCCCACGGAGATGCCGAAAAGGAGATTACAGTGAGCGAATACGACTATGACACGAAGAGATACACTCCGATAATGAGGATTTCCACCACGGAATACACCACAGTTACGTCAGGCATACGCAATGCCGGCGCTGACGGCTGCACGGGAAACGTGGCGTACAACCTGCAGGGACTGAAGGCAGACGGCACACCGGGCAAGGGCATATACATCGTCAAGAAGAACGGGAAGTACCTCAAAGTGGCCAAATGACCGGCGTTTTGCCGGCATGACCCGGACCCCTTTTGTGGCAAAGGCGGCATGGAAGAAGCGGAAACCGTGCGTTTCTTCCATGCCGCCTTTGCCTTTATCCCGCTTTTTGCCACGCCCTTGTTCCGTTAAAAGCCGCCGGCAGCATAGGAAAGTGGGATAATATTTGTAATTTTGCACCCTGAAAAGGTGTGCGCATGCGCCGGACTACACGGCCACGGGCGGCATATCCATAAAACGACACGAACTTCGAGAAGAGAATGAGGAACATTTCCAATGCCGTTCTTCTTGCCATAGCCGCAATAACCATAACGGCTTGCGCAGACAAGAAGGGCGAAAAGACATTTGTGCAGCCGTGCAAAACCATTACAGCACAACGGTGTACCCTTGAAAACAAATGGTATTACGTTGGAGAAGTGGAGGCCAAGACTTCTACAAGTATAGGCTTCAGGGTGCCCGGAACCGTGATGCGGGTGTATGTAAGCGAGGGCGACCGGGTGGCGAAAGGGCAACTTCTGGCCGAATTGGACCCGGAAGACATGCGGAACAGCTACAATATGGCACGCGCAACGCTGAACCAGGCGGAGGATGCAATGCGCAGAGTCAGCATGATGCACACCGATCAGAGCATATCAGACATCAAGTATGTGGAGGTCCAAACGAAGCTTGAGCAGGCGCGAAGCATGTTTACAGCGGCAAAGAAGCGGCTCGACGACACCAAATTGTATGCGCCCGTGGCCGGAATAATAGGCCGGAGACGCATCGAAGTAGGCGAGAATTACGGTCTGCTACTGTCGGCTTTCACCATCCTCGACTTGAGCGAAGTGGTCGTGAAGATACCCATTCCCGAACGGGAAATATCAAAGATAAGGAGGGGAGACGATGCGAAAATATGTGTTCTCGCCCTTGGTGACTCCACGTATTTCGATGCCAAAGTGGACGAAATCGGCGTGGCGAGTGACCCGCTGACCCACAGTTACGAGGCACGGCTGAACGTGAAGAACAGCCAGCGCAAGCTGATGGAGGGAATGGTGTGCAACGTTCAGCTGTGGCCAAAAGCCACCCAAGGGCGGCGAGGGTTCATCCTTCCGGTCAACGCAGTGAAACTTAACCCCGGCGATGACCACTATGTATGGGTGGTAAGGGACGGCAAGGCGTACCGCCAGTCGGTCGATGTCGGAATGTACTCGAAGGACGGAGTGGTCGTGTATGGCGGCATAAACGACGGCGAACACGTAATCACCGAGGGACAAAACAAGATTTGCGAGGGTCAGACCGTAAAGGAGACGAGATAGAATGAGCACCCCGAATTTCACCAAACACACGATGCACAACCACCGGTTGGTGGTTTTCTTCATGCTGTTGCTCATTGGCGGCGGCCTGGTGTCGCTGTGGCAGATGCCAAAGCAGGAGTTCCCTGAGTTCAAGATGTCGATGGGCATGGTGGTAGCCGTATATCCGGGCGCCTTGGCCGAAGACGTTGAGAAGCAGGTGACGAACCGTTTGGAAGACTATCTGTTGAGTTTCAGCGAGGTGGATCCCGAAGAATTTTCCTCTACATCGAGCGACGGGATGTCCATAATAAAGGTGAAGCTGAACGACAATGGCGCAAAAAACCCCAGCGAAGTGTGGGGCAGGATACGCGACGGGCTGCCCCTGCTGCAAAAGACAGTGCTCCCGATGGGCGTACTTGGCGTGGTGGTGCTCGACAGGTTCGGCGATACGGCTGCCGAACTGGTGGTGATCGACAGCAAGGACAAGAGCTACCGAGAGCTTGACGAATACGCTTCGAAGCTGAAATCGGAGCTTCAAAGTGTGAAAAACATCACCAACCTGAGGAAACAGGGTGCGCTCCACGAGCAGATAAGCATATATCTGGACAAGGAAAGGATGGTGCGCTTCGGTGTGAACACCACCATGATAAACGCCATACTCACCATGCAGGGACTGACAACCGGCGGCGCGCACATCGATACAGACAAGGCTGACATGCCGATATACGTCACATCGAACTACGAAACCGAACGGGAACTGGCCGACCAGATAATAATAAGCGCCCCGACAGGGAAGGTTGTAAGGTTGAAAGACGTGGCACGCGTGGTGCGCGAATACCCCGAAGTGAAGAGCTATATCACCAACAACGGCAACCGATCCGTGCTTGTGAGCATGGAAATGCAAAGCGGTGGCGACATCGTTTCCTTCGGCAAGGATGTCGACAAGAAGGTGGATGAGTTCAAAAAGACGCTTCCTCCCGGAGTCAATATCACGCGTATAGCCGACCAGCCCAAGGTGGTCAAGGACTCTATCGCGGGCTTCTTGGGAGATTTTATCGAGGCTATCGTCATCGTACTTATAGTGATGGTGCTGCTTTTCCCCACAAGATCGGCTCTCGTAGCCAGCATATCCATACCTGTAACCATAGCCATTACGTTTGGTGCAATGGACGTATTCGGCATCCCGTTGAGCACTGTGACACTGGCATCGCTGACGGTTGCGCTGGGTATGGTGGTTGATGACTCCATAATAATAATAGATGCGCACCAGAAAATGCTGCGTGAAGGACACTCGCGCTGGTACGCTTCGGTGATGAGCGCGCACACTTTCTTCCCGTCAATCTGCGTGGCTACGCTTAGTATCTGCTTTGTCCTGTTGCCGTCACCCATATTCATGCCCCGGCTTTTCAGTACATTCATCGAGTCGTTTATCTTCACTTTGGTCATCGCACTGGTTGCCTCGCTGCTGGTAGCCATGACCGTTGCGCCGCTGCTCAACCACAAATTCTTGGGCAAGTCGTCTTTCCAGAAGACGAATATAAAGGAGTCAAAACTCCTGATGCCGGTGCAGCGGGCCTACGACAAGGCAATGGAGCACTGCTTCAAGCACCCTTGGATGACGATGGTGGTGTGTGCGGCGGTCGTTGTTGCCGGAGTTTGGGCGTTCAAGACGATACCCCAGCAGATGGTACCCGCCGCCGACCGCGACCAGTTCGTTGTGGAAATATACAATCCCAGCGGCAGCAGCATCAACCGGACGGCGGCTATCACCGACAGTGTGGCAAAGGTACTGGCCAAAGACAGCCGGGTGGAGAACGTAACGGAGTTTGTCGGGCAGCTGATGCCGCGCTTTATGGTGTCGGCACCCATCGCCATAGGTGGGAAGTCCTTTTCGCAAATCATAATAAGGAGCAAGAGCAACGAGGCGACACTCGACTTGATACGTGACTATACCGGGTACTTTGAGGAAAGGTGGCCTGGCACTTATGTCAGGATGTACCAGCTTTCTTACAGCAGAACTGCGGGCATTAGCGTGCTGCTCGAAAGCGACAACCTTGACCATCTGCACCAGTCTGCCGACTCAGTGGAGCGGTATCTGCGCACCATTGACGGCTTGCAGTGGATACACAACTCCTTTGGCGACAAGCAACCCGTGGTGCGGATAGACCTCGACCATATAAGTGCGGCCCAAATGGGAGTCACCCGTATGTCGGTAGAGACCAACATGGCCATGAAATACGGAGGCTACAAGGCCGGAAGCATTTGGGACAAGGACTACGAGATGCCCGTGATACTGCACACGGCCGACCGCAATGTACAGAAAGACGCGAGCGGTATCGGCGACGAATACATCGGTTCGGCACTGGGAGGCAGCACCCCTCTGCGGCAGATAGCCAGGGTTAGCCCCGACTGGCGCGAAGCCAGCATCATGCATATCAGGGGGAAACGCTGCGTCAACATACAGGCTGACATCAAGCCGGGCTACAGTCTGGCGAAAATATCGAAGGCTGTGGAAAAGCATGTGACCGACAACATACTGCCAACGCTGCCAAAGGACGTGAAGAAGAAGCTGTGGGGCACGGCAAATTTGAACAAGAAAATAGGCGAACCGTTGACAAAGAGCTTCCTGGTGAGCCTGTGTGTCATACTGCTCGTGATGGTTCTCAACTTCAAACGGTTCCGTCTGGCCTTGCTGGCCATGGCCGGCACGTTGCTGGCCATACCGGGTGCAACCATCGGAATGGTGCTTTCGGGTGTCGATTTCAGCATGATGTCTATGCTGGGCGTGTTCTCGCTGCTCGGAATAGTGATGCGCAACGCCGTCATCATGTTCGATTACGCCGAAGAACTGAGGAAAGGGGGCATGCCGGTGTATGACGCAGCCATGGCAGCCGGCAAACGGCGCATGATACCCATAGTGCTTACGTCGGCCACCACCGCCTTTGGCGTTGTGCCGCTCATGCTCTCGAAGAGCACACTGTGGCCGTCTATGGGCTGGATAATATGCTTCGGCACTATAACGGCCACGGTTCTCGTGGTGATAGTGATGCCATGCGCCTACTGGAAACTCATGGAAAGGAAATCCGCACGATGAAACATTTGAGGACATACATTATATTGTTGCTGGCTGTAGCCTTGGCATCAACGGCGAAAGCCCAATCGGTGCTGACGCTGCAGGAGGCTATGGAGTCTGCATGCAGGAACAACGCCGACCTGAAAAAGAAGCGTATGAGCACGGAGTCGATGAAACAGCTGAAGAAACAGCTGTTCACAAAGTACTTCCCCTCGGTGTCTGCCTCCACTACAGCGTTCATGCGCAACCGTGGATTTGCCGAGGGATCGGTGCTTCTTGACCTGGTTTTCGCCTCCGCCGCACTGTTTGATGACATTGAAACGGACTCTGAGATTGGCGATGTGCAGATACTTAAATACGGGCTGTTGGGCAGTGCGCGTGCGGTACAGCCCATCTACGCCGGCGGAAGGATTACAAGTGCCAACCGTCTGGCCGAGATCGGCATCGACGCAACGCGCGAGCTGACAGCCATAAAGGAGGAAGAACTGAAGCAGGAAGTGGAGAAATACTTCTGGCAACTCGTACAGCTCTACGAGGCCGAACGCTCGCTCCTGACCATGGACTCGCTTGCCGGCAAGGCGCGCAGCGACGCTTCGCTCGCACTAAAGGCCGGTCTCGTGACGGCAAACGACAAGATGGAGGTGGACTTGTACGCATCCGACCTCGAAAGCACGCGCCTGAAGATTGACAACGGCAAGCGGTTGTGCCGCGAATACCTGGCCTATCTTGTGGGCATGGAAAGGGTTGACAGCATCGTTTGGGACGACATATACACCGTAAACGACCCGTCGGCATATCTCACAGACCCCACAACCGCACTGCAAAACAGGCACGAGACGAAGCTGTTGCAGATGAGAAAAGACGCCGAAAAGCTAAAGAAGAAATACACTCTCGGCACTCTGCTGCCCTCTGTCGGCGCAGCGTTCACGCTAAACTACCACCGTTTCTCCGCCAAAAGGGACGGCGGCATTTTCCACAACACGTTTGACACCAATCCGATGTCGTGGATGCTTGCGGCAGTCGTCAACATTCCGATAACCGACTGGTGGGGTGGCAAGTACAAACTGCGGCGTTCCAACATAGCCATACGCCAGTCAGAGATTGACTATGACGACAAGCAGAAACTGATGCGCGTGCAGATGTCGCAGAAATGGAACACTCTGACCGAGAAATACAAGCAGGTGGACGTGGCGCAAAAGAAGCTGCGCCAGTCGGAACAGAACCAGAGGCAACACGCAAGTGCATACCGCAGCGGTTCGGCCACGATGACTGACAGACTGCATGCCGACGCTCTCTATGAGAAAGCAAGGACAAACTACATAGACGCCTGCATAAAGTACCGCCTCGCAATCACCGACTATCTTCACGCCACCGGCCGCTAACATAGCCGCCGGACCTGCTTTCCCCTGAATGTTTTGAAGGGGAAAGCGGCGGAAAAGTCATGGTTTCCGATGCAAAAACACTGCTTGTGCGTCAAAAGTGCCAGACTTTGGCTCCGCAAACAGTGCAGTCGGCTGTCGTAAATGCCGTGTTTGCGGAGCGCAACCGTGCCGTTTAAGGGTCGTAAACCATGCAGTTGGCCACCGCAAACGGCCGGTTTCCCCCGCACAGCGGCAAAGCCTTTCCCCGGAAATGTTTGCAAAGCCCTTGCCGACTGCCCCGTATCCCGTCGGCAAGGGGGAATATTTTTATCAAATTCATTGTTTCCAGCACCTTTATTTCGTAACTTTGCAGTTCCCAAGTTGGGGTTTTCTAAGGTTTTACAGCCCCACCGGCAAGAGGCAAATGGACAACAAGAACAGCAAAAACGAGTTTGTGCGCCGTGTAGCCGAGCAGAAGTACGAGTTCGGATTTACCACTGACGTGCATACAGAGG
>CAVAPI010000009.1:0-38112 GCA_963590445.1 Lachnospiraceae bacterium
CAGAATTAACTGTGCCAATGCTAATAGTCCTTGATTGTTCATACCACAAAGGTATAACTTTTCCACAGAACAAAAGAATCCCCCATGTTTGTCGGGTGAGCCGGAATATGCCATGCAAGTGGGCAGAAGATTCCGGCAAACATATTTCAATAAGGATGCGGAAATAAAGATAAGGAAGAAAGTGTCGGGGACTTTCTTCTCCGACAAAGGGACGTATGCATATTTCTCCATACGCACTATTGCCGGTACTGCTTGGAAAACGGCAATAACTGCTCCAGGCAATCTGTACTGTCCCGTTCTTTATAGGGCGGAAAGCCTTGTGATTTTACAGTTGCAGAATAGTTGCAGAGAGCGATTTCATGTGTTAACGTCTTATAAAAGATACGCATCCTTAACCTTTTTCCACGGTGTTTTGGCCTTTATTCCGCAAAAAAGCAATACTTTTGCACCGCATTTGAAAGGAAAGATGCTCGAGTGGTTTAAGAGGCACGCCTGGAAAGCGTGTAGCCGGCAAAACTGGCACGGGGGTTCGAATCCCCCTCTTTCCGCCTGTAATCGGCTGTTTTCTCCTTGTTTTATTGGTTTTCGGCTTAGCGTGTTTGTGTCGTTTTGTTGCTTTTTGTTGCTTTTTGTTGCAAAATGCGTGCAGTATGTGTGCAGTTATTTTCTTGAAAAATGATAAGAGTCCATTATTATCTCGATGTCCGTGGCGTTCCTGCCGGTGCGTTGGCTTCCATTAAGTTTGACTTTTGCCATAAACGCTCCCATGCCCAGTTCCCTGTCGGTGTTCGTGTCTTGGCTTCCCAGTGGGATGCGAAGGCACAGAAGGTTCGTGGCACCATGTGTGACGAAGCCACAAACCTCTTCCTGTTGCAGCAGATGGCCCGTGTCTCTGAAATCCTGATGAAGCTCACCGCCGCCGGTGATTTGGCTGGCTTGTCTATCGTTGGCATAAAAAACAAGGTGGCTTCCGAGCTGCGTCCCGATGCTGGTGCGGAAAATAGGTTCTTGGCACGCTTCCGTTCCTATGCCTCGCTCTGCAAGTCGCGGCGGACTCGTGAAATCTACCAAGTCACCATTAAAAAGGTGTTGGCTTTCGATTCTCGTGCCGAGTCGCTCTCCTTCGAGATGCTGTCTAAGGATTGGCTCTCCCGTTTCGAGGCTTGGCTGGGTTCTGAGGCTGGCGGGTGTCCGTCCGTGAACGCCCGCTCCATCCATTTGCGCAATGTCCGGGCTGTCTTCAATGATGCCATCGACAATGGCGTGACCGCTTGGTATCCGTTCCGCACATTCAAGGTGAAGACCGAGGCGACCAAAAAGCGAGCCGTGGCGGTGGAGGTTCTTCGCTCCCTATTCTCGTATCCTGTGACTTGGCAGGAGCAATATGTGGATGCCTTCAAGCTGTCTTTCTGTCTCATCGGCATCAATCTCGTTGACCTTCTGGCTCTGAATGCCGACCAGCTTGTGGATGGTCGCCTGTCCTATCGCCGCTCCAAGACAGGGCGGCTCTATGACATAAAGGTGGAGCCGGAGGCTGCTGCCCTCATCGAAAAGTATCACGGTCATCGTGGTCGGCTCGTGTCGTGGGGCGAAAGACGAATGCATTATACCTCCTTCACCTATCAGATGTGCCGTGGCTTGAAGTCCATCGGCTCTACCGTGAAGGAATGGCAAACCGATGAGCAGGGTGTCTATCGGGAGGTGGAGGTGTTCCGTCCTGCGTTCCCTATACTGTCTTCCTATGTGGCTCGCCATTCGTGGGCGACCATCGCTGCCTCGCTCGATGTTCCAAAGGATGTCATCGCCCACGCCCTGGGGCATGGCGGTTATTCTGTCACCGACATCTACATCGATTTCGACCAGCGGAAGGTGGACGAGGCAAACCGTCGGGTGCTGGATTGGGTGTTCTATGGGAAAAAGTAGTCTTTGATGCACTTGATTAACCCAAACAAGCATTTTTAATAGCCTTTAATAGCCACTTGACAACAGGCTATTAACATACATTAAATAGCTTTTAATAGCCACTTGACAACAGGCTATTAAAAGCTATTAAAAATATTGTATGATGTTGTAGTACAAGTTGGATACAATACATACAATAAAAAAGCACACCGATGTAATACCGGTGTGTCTGGGTGTGTTGCTATTCAAATAGTGCATTATGTATATTATAATGTATATAATGTATCCATTATGTACTACATTATAATACATTATTTTTCAGCCCTACAATGGCCTATTGTGGGGTAATGTAGGGGTGGTTGGGGTTACTTAAGGAGGGCGTAAAAAAGGAAAAGAGCCTGCCATATAGGCAAGCTCTGTCTGTTCCTTTTATAGTGCAGTATGAAGACCGTAATCTTCAAGTGCACTTGTATTTTCACTGCAAAGGTACGACTTTTTCCGATAGTCACTTTATTCTTCACGGAGTTCAATCACCATGTCGGAGTCAAGCATGGTGGTTACATTCAGCGGGGGGATTATTATTCCGTTGAACGGTGTCCCCTCCGTCTTGCAATGGAGTATGCCCCGTGCAGTGCCTACGGTCTGGGCGAGGAAATATTCAAGTGCTCCTTTGGGGATGGTCACCTTGTTGCCGGAAGTCATGGCCTGCAAGTCATCCGGGTGTATGCCGAACTCGCAAAGCACTTGCAGGATCATGTCTTTCTCCTTGTTGTTCTCAAAGGAAAAGGTCATGCTGACGGCTACGGAACTTCCGTCCGGCGTATGCTTTATTTCCGCACTTGTCTCGATTGCATACCCGTCAGCCGCGTCTTTGCTTAGAATGGCAAACTGGACGGTGCTTATCCTAATCATTCTGAACCTTATCATAATGTCATGCTGCTTTTCCGTATTCTGTATCTGGAGCGACCTGTGCATAGGCGGCTTCCGCGCTTATCGTTACTTTCCTTTCCAACGTGCCGGGCAGATACTTGCGTTCCTCCCATGAATGCGTCTGCCTGTCGGAGTCTTCCCTTATATAGCCCTGCACTTTTTCAAATTCGATTTTGGGGACATACCCGAATTTCAGGGACAGGTCAACGAGCTTGGACAACTTGTGGTCATAGTCTCCGTTCAAAAGCTGGGACACATATCCCTTGCTCACGCCAAGATATTCCGCAAGCTGGCTTCTGTTCATCCCGTTGCCGCTCATAAACTTTTCCGCACAGTTGTACAGTGCCACTTGTATGCAGGCAACCCAATAGTCCGGTGTATTCAATAATTCAGCTCTTGTCATATTCGTATTGTTTTTTTTAGGTTTTCTCTTCCTGCGGAAACTCCCTGACCCGTTCCTTGAGCTTCGCGATGTCCTTTTTCTGGTTGCCCTTGTATCCTCCCATCACAACGTATATGTTCGGGCGTTGGTCTATTACATAGACCCTGAGGTTCTTCTTCTTGAACTCGTAAAGGTCTTTTCTTCTGCTGTCGTGTATATAGTTGTATATCGTGCCGGGAAGTATCTGTGCGCTTAGGGAGTCCATATAGGCAATGATTGCCGCCATACTTTTCATGTCGGAAACGTTTTTGGCGATTTCCTCATAGAACGTTTCAAAGTCGCACTTGCCGTCAACATACAGTTTGTAGTATGTGTAGTTCGGGTTGTTTGCCAGTTCCAGAATTTCGGTTGTGTATTGAGCCATTCTTTCATCGTGCGTTTAGTTTGAGCTAAACTTTTTGCAAAGATAGGTCATTTAATCAAAACGCGCAAATATCTTTCGGTTTTTCCTTGCCTGCGGGAGAGGCGAACTTCAAACCGAAAGGGCGGCGCATGGGAAAAAAGGGGCGGCTGGTGTCCTCACGGATGCCGGCCGCCCTGCTACTAACCAATCAATTAAAAACAACTAAAAACTAACAAATGAAACAAACGTAAGAGTGCCGCCGCTGCGGCTGTGTTTGGTGTGTTGCGTGCGGTTCACTTCCTGCGCCTGTGCCAGACGTAGGCGATGAGACCGATGAGGCCGACGGCGCAGAGTATGCGGCTCAAGAGAGACGTGGAGGCGGAGACCGTGGGCGCGGACTGGCGGGCGGTGGAAGCCGTGTCACGGGTGATGGCCATCGTGTCGTTGCGCGCGTGTACGGTGGTGCTGTCCGTGGCCTTGGTTGTGACGGTGCGTGAGGCATGGCTGGCCTTGGAGGCCGTGCGGATGCGCCGTGCGCCCGTGAGGGTGAGCGTGCCTGTGGGCGTGAGGGTGAGCGTGCCGCCGCTGTCGGCAAACTCTATGGTGCTCCATGTGGAGGCGGCTGCGGTGTCGGCGGTCTGCGAGTGCCATGCGGTTGTGGTGCGTGTGCTGTCCGTGGCGTTGTGTGCGGACACAATGGCTTCCGTCTGCTTGGTTTCCGTGGCCAGGGTCTTGTGGCTCTTGCAGCCTATCAGCCCAAACAGGGCTAACAGGCACATACATATAGTTATAAATTTCTTCATTGGCTTTTGTTACTTGATGTCCTTGTACTCGTTCGTAGCGTCAAAGGATGGGCACGCCTTGGCCGCAAAGTCTCGGTGTCCGTGGATTGAGGCGTTAGGGTAACGGTGCTTTAGCTCTGTAAGCAACTTAACCAAAGCCGCCTTTTGCTGTGGTGTTCGGGTGTCCTTTGGTGTCTTGCCATCGGATGCCACACCGCCCACATATACCACGCCGATACTGTTAGCATTGTGTTTCAGACAATGCGCCCCTACCTTGCTTTCAGGTCGCCCGGGTTCTACCGTTCCGTCCAAATCTACCACATGGTGGTAGCCGATACCGTCCCAACCTTTGGCCTTGTGCCATCGGTCTATGTCTGCCGCCTTGAAGTTCTTGCCCTCGGCGGTCGCTGTGCAATGCACTATGATTTCGTTAATCTTTCTTTCCATACTCTTAATATCCGTTTTGCGGCTCGCGGTCTTTGCAGAGCTTGCGCACGCACTTGTAGCGTTGCAGCTCCAGCTCTATGCGAGCCTTCTCGTTGGTGAGTGCGAGCACTTCGGAGTTGAGCTTGCGCACTATCTCTGTCTGCTCGCTGAACCGCTGCTCCTTGTCTTTGAGCTGCTGCTGTAGAAATTCGGTGGTGTCCTTCAGCACGGTGAACTCCACGGAGTCGGCCTCCGCTTCCGCCTTGCGCCCGTTGGCCTTGCGGTTGATGAAGTATTTTATCGCTTCCCAACCGCCGAGGGCTGTAATGGCCCCCACGGCCATCTCTATCGTTGAGGTTATGTCCATTTTCTTAATTAGGAATTAGGAATGATTAATTAGGAATGTCCCGGAATGTATTCTATCTCCATCCAGTAGTAACTGCTGCCTATCTTGAGGGCTATGAAGCGGATGCGCTTGCCGGTGCGCTCGTTCGTGTCGTAGAGGTAGATAAAGGAGGGGGCGGGAGAGTAGATACCGCTGGTGTACACGCCTTTGACGAACTTGGCGTAGCCCCCGTCGACGGAGGAGACCTCTATTCTCTCCATTCCGCCCGTGACGTTTGAATAGCCCGTGTCGATTATCTCCACCATCTTGCCCTCAAAATCCTTTGCCGACGGCAGGACTACATAGCGCACGGCTCCGCAAGTGTCTCTGGGCAGCAGCACGAGGTCTGCCGCACCGATGCACAGCACTCCGTCCCAGTCTTCGGAGATGGTCATGTTGTCCACCACGCTGGCCAAGTAGTATTTGCCCACTTCCAGTTGGTCCGATTCGGAGTAGGTGATGTAGTACCATTTCTCCGTGCTGCCCAGGATATGCACGTTGTGGAAGAAGTTCTGCGCCCTTACCGTGCCCGTGAAGTCGCCGTCGGAGACTGTGAGCCGTCCGTTTTCGTCAACGGTGGCGGTGGTTTCGCCGGAGTTGTTCTGTATCTCGAACATATTGGCGGTGACGGTTATCTTCCTGCTCTCGATGTCTATGCCCGTGGCAAGCAGTTCCTCGCTGCCGTCGGAGGCTTTCTCGGTGTAGTCGGTGGCCACTGCGCCGCGCTCCAGCTTGGGCTGTGCGAACGTGGCCGATGCGCCTGTCTCCGCACGCAGAAGGCAGTACTGGGGCAGATAGGCCGCAAGAGCCGGCGACCAGTGAACCCTGAAGCGTTGCCACTGAGGCGTGAGGCCGAACACAGCCTGGCCGTCGTCAGCCCACGAGGGGGCGGCGGCTCCCGTCTTCTCCACCATTATCTGTCTGCTGCCGCTGTAGAAGAACGCTGACACCGTGCCTGTGCCTTTGGCCATGAACGTGAGCGTGTAGTCTTCCGCCGCCTCCAGGCCGAGGCTGGCCATGTTCCACTGCAACACGTCTATGTAGGCGGAGGCGGCTACTGCCTGTATGGAGCTGCACCCTTCGTAGTCGCCGGACGTGATTGTGCCGTTGGCCGCTTCCAGCACCGCACCCTTGGCCAGCGAGCGTGTCGAGGGCAGGATGTTGCCGCACTTCAGCTCCATGTCGTCGGGCGAGAGTGTCCAGCCGTTGTATGTGGTGCCCTCCTCCATCATTGGGCGCGAGATGTACGCGTTCTGCATGGAGGCCACCTTGCTCCTTGCGAAGATGCAGACTTCAAGGAACGAGTAGGACGCGTCGCTCGGAATGTCTATGGTGCGTGTGAAGAGCTGCCACGTGCCGTCGGCGTTGGCCGTGAATATCTCGCCCGGCCCCGTGTCCGCCGTGTCGTTGTACTTGCCGGGGCCTGCATATCCGGCAGGACGTGAGGTGTCGGTCTGCGAGCCTTGCCATATTGTCTCAAGGACAAACTCCACGGAGGCGGCGGTGGCCGCTTTCGCCCAGAAGGAGAGGGTGTACTGCTTGCCCTTGGTCACGGGGATGTTGGCCTGCACGGCGGTGCCAGTCCAGTGGAAGCCTGCGAGGTGGTAGGCCACGCCCGTGCCGCTGCCCGTGTTGTATGGCCGGCAATGGAGACAGTTCTCGCCGTTGTAACCCGAGGTGGTCTCTATCATCTCCATGGGGAACGTGTTGTTGAATATCTCTCCGCCAGACATCTTCGCCCATCCTTCGTTCTGCCGCAGACACGCCGTGCCCCTGAGCAGGTTTGCCCTGCGTCCGGCCTGACTGCCCACCTTCAGGCTTATCTCGTCGAAAGTCTGGTTTATCTGGCTGAACTGCGTGTCGGCATCGGCCTTGTAGTCTGCAAGGGTGGAGGTGAGGCGCGTGTTGTCGTGGTAGAACGTGCCGCAGAGCTTCGTGAGGTTCACTTGGAAGGGTATCTGCGCATAGTAGGCCGTGCCGCTGTAGACTATCTTCAGCTGCACGTAGCCTGCCTGTACGCTGAGGTTCACTGTCTGCGAGCTGTCCGAGGGGTCGGCCACGGCGGTCTGGCTGATTTTGCTGCCTTTCATTTTGACGGCCACCATTTTCTCGCCCGATACGGTCGCCTTGGTGATGTCACCCGTGTCTGGAGAGGCGTAGTTCACGCAGCCGCCCACAGTGACGTTGGTGACGCTTCCGGTCACGTTCGCGCCGCCCTGCATCACCTTTATATAGGCCGTCTTGGCCGTGGTGCTTGGCACAATCCCGTCCGTGCCGGTGTCGAAGATGAGCGGCGTGCCTGTGAGTATGATGCTCACGGCATCCTCCCCGTCGGCTCCGGGGTTGCCCTGCGCTCCGGTGTCTCCCTTTTCGCCCTTTATCTGTCCGCTGTTGACCCAGCAGTCCGTTCCTGCCGTCCACATATATCCGTCGCCGTCCACATATCCGTCGCCGTTGTTTGCCTGCCACACCTTCCATGTGGGCGTTTCCGTGATGCACTGTGCCACCGAGGGAGCCGCCGCGAGCGTGCCGGAGGCTTTCTGTGCCGCTGGCATGTCCGAGGATGAGTCCAGCAGGATTATGTCGCCGACGGCAAACGACGAAGAGCTTGCGGCGGTGTAGTCGGCGTAGTGCGCCATGCACTTGCCCTTGATGTTGATGCTCGTGCCGTCCGCGCCGTCCTTGGCCTTGCGGTGAAGCGTTACTGATGCTGATAACATATCCGTATTGTTTTATGGGTTTACGGGGAGACGGCCTCCGTTCGGGATGCGTTCGGGATTCCGTCCCCCTTCTTTCTGTCAGACTTGGTAGCTGATGAAGTCCACCACGTCCTCGTTGCCGTCGCTTATCTGGTCCCATATCTCGGAACCTACGAACACCGACTGCCCCGACTTGGTGCCGAGGGCGGACTGGGTGTTCGACGACACGAACGTGTGTGTGAACGTGCCTGTGGGGCTTTCTATCTCCTCGCCTGTCGCCCCGTCGCTGAACTTGTAGATGCGTGCGGTCACGGTCTGTATGTTCGTGCCGTCCCACTCCTTGTCAACGAATGCCTCCAGCTCGTATTCGTCGTCGAGGTCGGTAATCTTGTGGAAGTCGGTGGCAAGGGGAGTCTTGGCGGTGTCGGCGGCAAGGTAGGCCGAGCAGTATATTCCGCCTATGGCCGTCACGTTGTCACGCGTGGCGGTGTAGGTGCTGCCGCCGTCCAGAAGCACGTTGCCGCTCTCGTCCTTCCAAAGGAACTTGTAGCCCGTGGTCACCTGCTGGCCGCTGATGAACAGCGAGGCCGTGAGCAGCACCGACTCTTGGAACGAAGAGAGCGTGCATCCGCCGCTGATGTAGATAGCAACCGCCGAAGAGCCAATCTCCTGAAGGTGCATCTCCGCCGTGGCCTGTGCCTCCCAGTCGGTGCCCTGCGCCTCGCCCGCTCCGCTGAAGGTGAAGATGTCGTTGCTCATGTTGTCCTTGCTGGCGATGTTGCCTGTTATCTTCAGCTGGAGCGTGCCCGTGTTGATGGCAAAGCGTGTGTCGGTGCATGGTGTGAAGCCGTCGGCATCCGCCGTGCCGCTCACGACGAGCAGCGTGCCGTTGTATTGCCACGAGCCGTTGGTTATGCTCGCCGCGTTGCCGTTGCCGGCCACCGCCTTCGGGGTCAGTACTGGCCGGGCTGCGCCCTCTGCCGTGAAGTCCGGGCTTACATTGCCCGTCTTCGGGTCGTAGCCCTGGTAGAGGGCTGCGCCGGAGGTCTCTATTGTGAGCACCACGTTGAGACCTTTTTTCAGTCGCTTGAGCGTTATGCTTCCTGATAGTGAGTCTGTCATTTCTTTCTGATTTTATGGTTGTACAAATAGTCTTCCAGTTGCTTCTGGCTCTCGTAGACCGTGCCGCCGAGGGCTTCGAGCCTGTCTGTCTCGCTGCCCTTGAGCGAGGCGGCGGTGTTCATGCCCTTGGCCGTGATCACCATTTTCTCGCTCCCGTCCACGGTGACGGTGTTGTGTGTCTCCCTGCCGAACCCGGCGGCTTCCGCCCTGTCGGCCTTTGCAAGTACGTATCTCATAAGCTGGTCAGTTGAATATGTATGGGTTTCCGTTTTCGTCGGTGAACTGGTTGCCGCTCTCGTCGGTGGCCATGCAGTACACGGGCTTGTACTCGTAGTCGTAGCAGGTGGTGACGTAGTTGTCGGAGTCGGTGTTGCCCACGGTCATGCCGTCGAGTCGAAAGCTCACGTCGCTGCCTTCGCCCAGCTCCACGTCGGTCTCGTAGGCTGTGCTGCCCAACAGTTTCAGTCGCAGGACTGCGTCGGGGTCGGCCAGCGTGCTGCTCTGGTAGTTGACCTTGGCGCGCTGGAACATCGTCACCGTGTCGGGATAGATGTCGCCCTCCACCATCGGCTTCACGGATATTGCCCTCGCTATGCGGCACACCGTGCCCACGGTCTTGACGGCCACCACCTTGCCGTCGCAGACCACCTTCAGCAGGAACGTGGCCCCGGAGTCAATCAGTCTCAGGTCGAGCGTCATGCTTGTTGCCGTGAGAGCCACCAGTTCGGGGCTTGCCGTTGTCACCTCCACCTCCGAGCCGCTGTCCGTGCGGTAGAGTTTCACGCTGTAGCCGCTTGTCTGCAAGTCCATGCCCTTGCGCACACGTATGGCCGCCGTGCGCAGATACTCGTTGCCGTCGTACTGCTCCGCCGCGGCAAGCCCCGTGGCCTTGCCCTGCGCCGTGCGGTATTCGGCCAGCAGCAGGTTGTCGTCAACGGGCGAGTAGATGAGGTTCTGCGGATAGTCGGTCTCCACCGCCCACGCGTCTTCCGCCGCCTCGGTTGTGTAGAGCGTGGTTTCCTCGCTCCTGACGGGTATGAGGTCGCCCGTGCGGCTGTCCAGCAGAGTGGCCTCGAAGCGCAGCCGTATGCGCTCGTTCAATCCCGTGTTGCGCTTGATGAGCAGCTGCCCCTTGGTGTCGCCGTCCGTGCCGACGGAGTACTTGCCCGTCCAGTCGGAGAGGGTATCTATCTTTGCCCCGTTAACGTACCACTGCATTGTGGACAGGCGGTTGTTGCTCCTCACGTCCGGCCATGTGCCGTCGCTTGCCGAAGCCGACACCACGGGGCAGATGGCGCAGGGCACTCCTGCCGTGCCCTCACGGTTGGGCTGGTATTCCGAGCCGTTGAATATCTGCGTGGGCGTGCTCTCCGGCGTCGTGCAGGCCAGAGTGCATCCCGTGACCAGCGGCGCGTAACGCCGCCGCATGAATTTCTTTTCCGTGCGCATACGCTGTTTCCTCCACCGTTACTGGTTCTGTACCTCCTGCGCCACGTCCTTGGCGTGTCTGCGCCACAGCTGCATCGCCTTCCACTCTGCAAGGTGGGCTTCATAGCTCTCGTCGTCCTCCTCGTCAAGGGCGTGGTTGTTGATGACGGCCTGCATCACGTCCTGCGGATAGGCCGCACTCACGATGGCGTTGATGATGCCGTCGCGTGTCAGGGGCTGGGACACTCTCACCACGTAGGCCTCCCACACGGTCTTGGTGGCCGCTTCTTCGTCTTCGCCGGACGCATTGCTTACTGTCACCTCCTTGCTCTCTGCATCGAAGTTGATGCGCACGTTTGCACCCTCAGTCACCACGAGTGGCGGCTGCTGGTCGAATTGTGTCTTCTTCATTTCCATAGTCGTATTGTTTTTTGGGTTGTCATTCTTTAGTACCGACGATTCGGAAGTCGGGGTTGCTGCTCTTGTTTGCGCGGCGTAGCTTGCCGAGGAAAGGGAACTTGTCGTTGTCCCTGCACCACGTCAGCTGCTCTATGAGCTTCTTGTTGTTCGTGAAGAACTTGAACTTCTGTCCGTTCTCTTCCACGCTTACAACGTTGCTCTTGCCGGACTTGTGCACCTTGCTTGCCACGCCCAGCTCCACGTCGAGGAACGTTATCACTCGCTCTGCAAAGTAGCTGGCACTCATGCGCTGACCCTCGAAAATCCTCTTGCCGTCTGCGTCCACGTCTTGCGACGTTGGCATCTTGAAGTCATCGAAACTGTTCATGCCTGTTGTCCTTCGCCATAGGTTGAAGCCGTCGCAGTGCATCAACCATCCCTTGTAGCTCATCGCTACGCGATACTTCCGCATTGGGTCTTTAAGGTTGTGCATTTTCTTTTGAAACTTTCGCTTCATGCGTTTTCTCAGCTCTGTGTGATTGAGATAGAAGCGGTAGCCCACGAAATCGAGGAAGTGCGTCTCGTCTATTATCTGCATTCCGAAGTTGTCATGTATAGGCTGGCGCATCGTCTCCCTGGCATAGTCCAGGATGTAGCGGACTGCCTTCCACACCTCCCGTTTGTCAAGTCCCAGGACCACGATGTCGTCGCAGTAAATCTCCACCTTGACGCTGAAGAGCCTGCACACCTCCCTACAGAGGATGCTCATGTAGAAGTTCGTGAGTGTCTGTATGGGGTACAGACCTATTCCGAGCCCCTTGGGTAGTGCAAATATTACCTCGTGCAACAGATGGCGTATTCCCTTATCCGTGAAGAAGAGACAGAGTGCATCGTATATCGTCTGCTGGTCTACGTTTTCGTAGAATTTAACGAAGTCCAGCTTCACGAAGTATATGCGCCCGGCATACTTGTGCTCGTCCACCCATCGTTCCGTCCTGCGCTTGGCGTACATCATGCCGCGCCCCTTTACACTCGCTCCGCTCTCTATGTAGAGTGCCTTGACGAGGTGGGGCATCAAGACTTGCATTAAGGAGTGCTGCCCTACGTGGTCGGGGAAGTACGGCAGCTTGTGCAGCTTCCGCACTTTGCCGCAGGGGCACTGGCGCATGCAATCGTGACCTTCGGAGGTGTGGTATGTGCCGTCCATGAGGCTTTGCTGAAGGCTTATGATGTTCTCTTCCGCATGACGGTCGAAGATTATCACGCCCTTGTTGCCTTCCTTGCCCTTACGGGACTTGCGGACTGCCTGGCGTATGTTCGGCATGGCGTACACTGCTGAGACGCGCACCTTGCGGTGCTTCTTCCTCAGCAGTGCCTTGCGCTTGTATGCCAGTATCTTCTTCTCCGTCATTGTGTCGTTGCTTGTATCAATCATTTATCGCGTCGAAACGCATTCTATCTATTCGGGGCTTTCTACACTCTCGGCTCACTGGCTTTCGGTATGCGCGTACAACTGCGCTGCTTACTTGCGAGAGGGGACTCTGTTGCCGTCGGACCATCCCGTCGGCTCATACCCAACGCCTTTTGTCTTTGCTCTGTCGGACGCGTGTGTTTGCACCCTCCATCGAGACAGGTTCAACCATGTGCTCCCATTGTCTTTCCGTCATACGCGTGGCGGTGTGACTGGCAGAGGAACAGTGATAATTATCATGAGGTCATTCTTCACTGTGGGGTAAAGATGAACGTTATGTGTGTAGTAATTCAGGCGAGCGCCGATGTTCGTCCTCGAGTTCGAGAAACCGTTGTTCGAGTTCGCGCACGAAAGACCGCAAAGCGACCTGTTGTTCGCGTTACCCCCAACGTTCAGCAGCTCCATGGTGTATCACCTTTTCACTGTCTCCTCGCGGCTGTAGAACTCGATGCGCACGAGTGGGACTGTCTTGTTGTTGCTTGTGTATTGGTCTGTGTATTTACTGCGAAATACCCGAATATGTCAAAGAGCGAGTTTCAGCCCTGCTGGGCATCAATCTATGCGATTAATAATTTAAGTTGTTTGTAAATTTGTTTTGTATTTATTTTTTATATATGTTTTGCTTGCGCCAGCTCGCTGTCAGATGTGCCTTTGGCGCTGGCGCGCCAAATCACATCGCCACGAGCTCCGAGCCGCTTACGAGCTCCGGGGTTCCGTAGAAAGCCAGGCGAGCGCCGATGTTCGTCCCCGAGTACGAGAAACCGCTGTACGAGTTCGCGCACGAAAGACCGCAAAGCGACCCGTGGTACGCGCGACCCCCAACGTACAGCAGCTCGCCCCCTGTTGCCGCCCAGTATCCGTCAGCGTAGTATGTCGACGCGCTACCGCCCACTGCGGATGGTATCATATCCCAGTACTCGCCGAGCGTCATCGTCTTGGTGTATGCGCCGGAAGCTGACTGCACAGGGCAGACGAAAGAACGCCCCGTGGCGGTATTGCTGACTTGGTTGCCGCTGTACACGACGGCGTAGCGTACCGAGTCCTGCATGTAGAAGCGGATACCGGGGCGGAACTCCCATAATTTGCCCCACAAGTCCTCGAAGCCGAAGAGCTTGACAGGGTACTGGTCGCCCAGCGTAGAGTCGTTGTAGAGCACCTTGCCGCTGCCGTCGCCCAACTGGATGCACTTGCCCATTGGTACGTCGCGGCATGCCTCCAACGAGGAATGCTGGAAGCCAGCGCCGATGGTGGTCTGCGAGTCGAGGTTGCCGTAGTAGGCCTGGTAAACGGCATTGATGAGACCGTGGAAGCCGTAGTTGGCCAGTCCCCACTGCGTGCCGAGCTTCTGCGCACACGTCCAGAACGCGCTCATCGTCTTCGTGTGCGCCGGACTCACTCCGGGGCGGCTGTGCCCTATGCTGCTGCCGTCCACATACATCTTGTAAGCCCCCACCCATCCGGGGCTGTCGAAGGTGTGGCCTCCCGATATGGGGGTTAAGGCCTCCGAACGTCAGGGTCTTGCCAGAAGCCTTGAAGTGGCAGGGGGGCACACGCACCATGCACTCGTACTTGCTCGCGTCGTCAACGGCAGAGCCGTCGGCAAAGTAGTTCCAGTCGGTAGGGTGGAGCTTGGCCGCATAGACCGTGCCGCCCACCACCTTGAGCATGTAGCCGCCCATGGAGGCCACGTACTGCTTCACCACAAGCGACTCCGTGATGTCGAATGCCGGGTTGCTCGACCCCTCCAGTGTGAACGAGGGATAGAACAGCTGGTCGGACACCTTCGCCCCAAGGGCGTCCAACGGTGCGCGCCTTATGCTTCCGCCCACTTCCACGAGCACGGAGTTTGTTGACTGCAGGCTGCTGACCTTGTCAGCGTTGCCCAAATTCTTGTTTGTTGCCATAAGTGAATATGTTTGGTTTTTGTTGATTAATCAGTTACACGCTTAGCGTCGCCTTTACCGCACTGGCCTTGCTGCCCGTCTGCCACGCCCTGAAGGTGAACACCGTGCCATAGACCCCCGTCTGCTCCGCTCCGAGGTCGTTGCAGCTCTCTGAGAAGGAGAGGGTGATCACGCCGCTGAACGCCGAGGCCTTACTGCCCGCGTTCCACGCCGCATCCTCGGTTGCGTCGCCGCTGCTGCGCTCCACGCTCCACTCCCAGCCCGAGGAAGTGTCCACGGTGTCGTCGCCCAGCATGACCGAGGCCGTCACTTTGATGCTCTCCCCCCAGTCCAGAGTGTCCTGCCCGTTCATCTCCAGCACCAGCTTCTCGTGCTGCACGGCGGTGGTGGCCAGCCAGAGGTCGTTGGTCTCGCTCGGCTCGCTCTGCGTGCCCTCGCCGTCGGCAGGGGCAATGCACAGCCAGCGTGTGCCGCGCCAGGTGACCTCGTCGTAGTAGGTATAGACGGTGGTGCTCTTCCACTCTCCCCGGTACACGGCTCTCCACTCCCTTTCGCCGCTTGCCGACACCTCTCGGAAATACTTGCTCACCACGTCCACGCCGTTGTAGCTCAGTCGGAACACGCACGTGTCCTTGAGCGAATAGCCGAACACCTGACGGTAGAGGGCTATCAGAGGCGCATCCTCGCCCACGGTCTCCAGCATGATGACGTTGGCGCGGTCTGCGCTCGCCCCGGTGCTGTTGCGGTTGCCCATGCATACTATGGTGTCCCCGGCGGAGGGAGCGTCGCTGCCCTCCATGCAGTCGTCCTTGGAGAGCACTACCCACGCGAACTTCTGCCCGTCGTAGAGGGCCGTGCCGTCGTCGGAGTTGATGGTCTCGTTCTCCGCGCTGACGGCAGTCACCCTGCGCCAGTAGTTCTTGTTGGACACGCCCTCGTATGCGCCCTCGGCAATGTCGAAGGTCTGGCAGCGCGCCTGGTCGTCCACCTGCCACTGGTTTGTGGTGGCCGTGGTGCCGTCGTCGGCCAGCAGCCAGCACTTCCATCCCGTCTGCGTCTGCGTGCCGTCTGCGGCGGTCTCGTAGTATTCCTCCACCTTGAACAGCTTCGAGGCCGACGGCGACAGCACTATGTTGCCGCCCACGCTGTAGAGCTTGCGTATCTCGAGGGAGTTGAATACGGCCTTGCCCCACACCATGAGGTCGGTGATGTTCAGGCCGTAGCGTCCGCCGCTCTTGCGGTAGAAGCCGAAGCCCGTCTGCTCCACGGTGTCGTAGTCGGACGACTGGAGGTAGTCAAGTACGGCGGAGGTTATCTGTGCCGTGACGGCTTCGATGTCCGCTGCCTTGATGTTGCCTCCGCTATCCATGCCGTATGCCCCTGCCGTGCCCACGGTCATGCCCTCCTCAAGCGAGGCTGCGCCGCAGGAGGTGAAGCCGGAGGCGAGGGTGAGGTGGCCGGAGGCGGTGTCGTCTGACTTCTTGCTCAGGTAGCGGCTCTCGCTGCGCCGTGCGGAGTTGACGTTGGAGTCGGTGGGCGTGGTGAGGTCATCGGCGGTGAGAATGTCCACGGCGTTCCCCTTTGCGGACGAACCGCCGCCGATGTATGTAGTGCCTTGGAACGCAAGGCTGTCGAGCTTCGCCTCCAGCTCGCCCAAGCGGCTGTATGTGCTGCTCACGCCGAAGGTGTACTGTGGGTTGTCGTCGGGAATGTCGAGGCTAAGCTCGCACCCCGTCACGCGCGACTCCCTGCCCTCTGTGGGGAAGAGCGAAGCGTCCTTGAGCGTGACCTTGCGCCCCACGGCCAGCTGAAGCTCTGCGGCTCTCCACCAGAACAGCGAGGCGGTGTAGGTCTTGCCGTCACGCTTGCACTTCTCCATGTATTCCTGCCCCTTGGCCAGCAGCTTGGCTTCTGCGGCTTCCACAAGGCCAAGCTCGGAGAAGTAGCTCGCATCGTAGCCGCCCACGGAGAACGTGTCGCCCTCGGAGGGGTAGAGCACGGTGTCGGGGAGCTTGCGCCCGTAGTCTTCGCTTGCCACCAGCTCGAACGCTCCCGTCTCGGCGGTGACGGTGAGCGTCCCCACAGAGCCGTCGGCCAAGACCACGCCCTTGATGGTGTGTCCCTTGGGGCGGAAATAGGCGGTGAAGCGCATTCCGGCCAGCTTGCCGGTGTAGAAGAGCACGGTGAAGTCTTCGTCGTTCAGGCGGTAGTCTTCGCTGAACGTGAGGGCGGAGTCGCCCACGAGGTAGAACGTCTCGTACTGCCCCGTGCCCTTGTCGTTGTCGTCCTTGACCTCCTGACGGTAGGTCTGTATGCTGTCTGTGGTGGAGGTGAGGGTGGGATAGATGTCGTCCATGGTCACCACGCTCTCCACAATCTCCCCGTCGGCCATGCCCTCCTCTGCGTCTATCCAGTTGTGGCCGCCGTTGAACGACTGCGGCAGCATGAGCCGCTGCTCGGTTATGGCGGTGACGGTGGTCTCCTCGCCGGTGTCGGATATGAAGTAGCCCACGGGCACCTTGGCGGTGATGATGTCGGGGAGGGTGAACTTGGCGTTCAGCGGTATCACGTCGCTGGTTACGACGTCTATGCCGCCGCCGTTGGCAAACACTTCGCCCGACTGTGTGTCGCTGCTGACGTGGAGCGGGTCGTATGTGCCCTCCACGAGCCTGACCGTCGTTTCTGCGGAATGGCGCAGCCACCGCAGCGTTCCTGTCTCGAAGGTGAAGTACGACAGGCCATCGGCGGAGTACTTGCGGTTGACGATGCAGGCAGTGAAGTAGAAGCTGGAATACGCCCATGCGGTCTTTTCTGCGGTCTTGTCGCGGTTCTGGTATCTCTCGTCGGTGACGGTGAGCGACACGTGGGCGTACAGGGAGCCGTAGCCCCTTGCCTTGGTGTACCATTCCTCCACTGCCGGGAGCTGGAGCAGCAGGCCGTCGGCCACCTTCATTTCCTCCGTCAGCGTCTTCTCCACAAGTGCCGTGCCGCCGGGGTCTTCCGTTTCCGTGAGCCGCAGGCGGACGGCGAACTTGACCGTCGGGGCTTCCATGTCGGTCTGATATAGCTTTACGACAAGTTTCACGAAGGTGTCGGTGGCGTCGGTGCTGAACAGTCCTTCGGGGACGACACAGGAGAGGGTGTCGAGCACGACGGAGGCCGTGGGCCGGATTTTCTCGACAAACCTGTCTCCGCTTTCGGTATAACGCGTGTGGCCGTACAGGATGGAGCCGCCCTTCGCCACACTGCTGAAGTCATCCGTGGCGTAGCTCTTTCGGGATATGCCGCTGAACATATTGAGCGACAGCGGGCGTGCGGTGTCCTTCAGCGTGTAGCGCACATTGCCGTCCGGCTCTGCCGTGGTTGCCCTTTCGAGCACGTCGAACACGAGCTTCTTGCGGTAGCGCAGGGGCACGTTGGTAGTGCCGCCGAAGACATAGAGGCGTGTGGCGTAGGAGCCGCTGCTGTCGGACACGTCGAAGCCGGACGTGTCAACGCCGGACTCCACGGTGACGGCCTCGCCCGTCTCGCACTCGCCCATGTGTATCACGCCGGAGTCCACCCACCAGTCGCA
Organism: Lachnospiraceae bacterium; assembly: GCA_963590445.1. GTDB lineage: Bacteria > Bacteroidota > Bacteroidia > Bacteroidales > Bacteroidaceae > Prevotella. The sequence goes on from CAVAPI010000009.1 coordinate 17,808, forward strand.
GTCGAACGCCTCGGCAATGGCCGTGAGGGCGTCTATGAGGCTGGTGTCGGAGAAAGTGAGAGCCTTGGCCTCGGCGGTGACGGAGTTGTCTATGGCCACGGTGTAGGCCGTGCCGCCGGCTGTCTTGTCGTATCCGAGGGCGGTGAGGTTGGCCATGAACGCCTCCATGAACACGGTTATCTGCGCCGTGAGGCTCCACGATGCTTCCTGCCCTCCCGTCTGGGGGCGGTACTTGAACAGCTTGTTCTTCCACTTGTAGTAGTCGGCATCGAGGCGCAGCTCGTAGTCGTAGCCCCCGGTGGACGAATTGGCAGAGGGTGACACGGTGTCCACCACGGTGTAGCGTCCGAAGTCGGTGTCGCAGTAGCAGCCCAGCGGAAAGGACAGCGGCGCGGCAAGGGAGAGCTTCAGGGTGAGGTAGTCCTCCTTCATCAGCTCCCTCTTCAGGGTGCTGCCCTTGGGCACTGCCGTGGTGAGCAGTTCCGTGCCGTCGGCCTTGTATATGGTTATAGTGGTCATGGGCGTGTCAGATGTCTATGTCGGTTGAATGTTCCACGGTGCGGTTGGTGGGGTCGGGTTCGTTGAGCTTCAGAACGAAGCGTCCCAGCCGTCCGTTGTATTCGCTGAACTGCGAACATGACAGGTAGTAGAGGCGGTAGGTGGTCTTCATGTAGCTGTCGCCCTCGCTGACAATGACGGTCAGCTCCATTGCCCCCTTTTTCAGTTCCTCGCAAAAGGCTTGGTAGCGCATGAGGAACTGTGCCAGCGTGGTGGCTCGTATGGCAAACACCAGCTGCACGTCCCGTGCGTCCGCCTTGGCGTTGGCGTAGGTTCTCTTGCCGTGCTCCAGCCGGCTCTCGCTCGTGACGTAGTCCTTGGCAGGGGGCGGTGTCATGAGTGCCGTGAGCGATGTCTCTGCCAGCGTCATGCCCCACCGCTGCCTGACGGTCTCCGTGGCGGAATTGATGTAGGCATCCACTTTCTCCATGTCAGATGCTCCTTGTGTTCTTTTCTATCTTACCCAATCTCTCATTCATCTCGTAGAGTTCGTGGGTGTTCTTGGCGATGCTCTCCAGATGGTCGATGGCCGTGAGCGATATGTTGCGCATCTCCGCCGTGTTCTGCATTATGGCTGCTGCCGAAGCTCCCAGACCGCCGATGTCGGCCTGTATGGAGGTGAGCGTGGTGAGCATTCCCTCCGAGGCTATCTGTACGGCGGTGAAGCGTCCCTCTATGGCCTTGCCTGTGTCTTCGGTGAGGCCGGAGGATGATATGGTGGTGGCCTCTTGGCCGCTGGAAGAGGTGCTTTCCCAACCGAACAGCTTTTGCAGGGCTTCGCGCGTGGCCGTTGCAGGGTTTATGATGTTGTTCTCGTAGTCTCTCCGAAGCTCCTCGGCTTCGGCATCGTCCATGGTGCCGTCCTCCAAGGCCTTGGCGAGCTTCTTGTACCACGCCTCCAGCTGCGGCTTGTACTGGTCGACTATCATGGCCTGCATGATGGCCCTCTTGAGGTATTCCTCGAAGTTGTCGGCGAAGTCCTGCGCGTCGCTGTCCATGTCCATGAGGGAGGACAGGAAGTCGCTCTCCACGGTGTCGAACGATATGGACGTGAGGTGCTCGTAGTAGGCTTCCTCGGCCTCCTTCAGCTCCTTCCAGTATTCGATGTATTCGTCCATGAACTGTGCGGCGTTCTCATGGCCGTCGTCGGCCAGGTCCTTGATGAGGATGTAGTCTTCCGTGGCATACTGCTGCACTTTGTACATCTGCTCGCTCGTGAGTTTGAAGAAGTCCTGCGCACTGCGGACGGCAACCCCCGCGGCCTTGCTCACCCTTGCCCACCGCTCGGTGTCCATGCCCTCGTTGACCTTGTACATGGAGCTGCTCTCGCTGCCGATGCCCAAGACTCCCTTTGACGAAGCGTCGGCGGAGCGGTACATCTTCGTCTGCTGGTTATTCATGCGCGACTCGATGTTCTGCTTCTGCATCTCGTACACCTGCTTGGAGCTGGCTACGGGAGCGTCCTCCATGGTTTCCTTGAGGCCTTCCATGACCTTCTGCAGCTCCTCGTTGGTGCGGGAGAGGCGTTCGAGGTCTTCGTGCAGGGTCTTGTCGCTTTCGCCGTTTGTCCATGAGGAAAAGCCGCCGAAGGTGAGCGTGTCGGCGAGTTTGTACAAGTGGGAGCCGAGGTTCTCAAGAGGCTTCATTATGATGTCGCCGCTGAGCACGTCGTCGAGGATGGACTCTACCGCCCCCATTATGGTGTCCTGCAGGCTGGTGACGATGCCGCTGATGCCGTTCTGGACTATGAGGTCGAGGATGCCGAGCACGGCGGATATTACCTCCCCGGCCATGCCGCTGCTGCCGAGGGCTTTGCTGAGAGACTTCGCCACCTTGCTGTTCTCGCCGAAGATGGATTGTATGCCCTGTGCGAGGGCGTTGGCCAAATTCTTTTCGAGGTCGCCCTTACCGAAGAGCTTGTCTATTGACGTGAACGCCTTGGCCACTCCGGCGAGGCTTCCCGACGTGAGGCCGGCAATGCCTTCCGCAAGCTGCCGCAACTGGTTGACGGCCTGTTGCGATGATGACTGCAGGTCGGAGGAAGCCTTCTCCACCTGCGTGCCGAAGAGCTTCACGCTCCCGGACGCTTGGGCAAGCTCGTCCTGCGCCCTTGACACCTCGGCCTTGGCAATGTCCGCACCCACCTCGTCGCCGTCGGCCTCGGCCTTCTTCAGCCGCTCCTTGGCGGAAGCGAGGGCTTCGGTGGCCTCTCTTTCGCGCTCCTGCGCCGCCACGAGGCTGTTCATGGCCGACTGGTAGGCCATGATGTCCTGCGACACCTTGGCGAAGATGTCGCCGTCCCACACGGTGTTGGACTGCTCCAGCTTGTTTATCAGCTCATAGAGCGTCTTCTGCTCTTCGAGCGACGATGACTTGAACTCCTTGGACTGCGCTATGCTCTTGAGGCTGTCTATCGTGGGCTGGAGCTGCTCCTTGAACATCGCCCCGAACTCGCCGAACACGCTGCCCCAGTCTATGCGCTGCCTGATGGCGGCTATCTCGGTCTGCTGCACGGCCTTGTCGCGCTCGGCCTCCAGCGACTTCACCTTCCACGCCTTGGTCTCGGCACTGTCGGCGGACTCGTTGGCCTCACGTATCTTCTGGGCGTACTCCTCGGCTATGGCGAGCTTCTGCTGCTGGTATGTGCCGTATTCCCTGAGGTAGCCGCGCATGGCCTCGGCCTGTGCCTTGAGGGCTTCCTTTTCCGCCTCTTCGGTCTGCTTCGCATAGTCCCTGTCGGCGAGTTCCCTTGCCCTTGCGAGGGCGTCGCTCTGCTCCGTGGTGAGGCTGCCGCCCTTTCCGGCCTCCTTGTTGTTCTTCTTCAGCTCGGCCTCTTGCTTGTCAATCTCGGCCTTGCGCTTGTTGTAGTCGTTGCGTATTTCGGCCAGCTTCTTCTCCGTGCCGTCGCGCATGAGGGCGATGGTGTCGTCGGTGTTCTGCTGCTGGAGACGGCGTGTCTGCTCGTTGACCTCACGCTGCGCCTCCAGACGTTTCTCGGCATCGTTGCCGCCCTTGCCGCCCTTGTCATCGCCGCCGGTCTTCTTCGGCTCGTTGCGTGCCTTGAGCATGGCATCCACGCGCGTGAGCAGGTCTGCCCTGTCGTCATACGTCAGATAGTCGCCCACTTCCTTGATGAACACGGCAGAGTTCTTCCTTCTCTCGGTCTGGCCGTTGCGCAGCTCGGCCTGTAAGGCTTGGAGGGCTGCATCGTCCATGCCGCCGAGCATTCCGCCGTCGGCGGTGAAGTCGGCAATCTTGTTCTCGGTGAGTTTGCGGCGGTACTTCTTTTTTCCGGTGACCATCTTGTTCTTGTAGAACTCACGGATGTCACCGAGAGCCGTGTAGTGACTGGCTATCCATTCGGACGTGCCGGTATCGGCGGCGTACTTTCTTTTGAGGGCTGAGACCTGTCGCTCCGTCTCGCTATCTCCCCTGCTGGTCATGAGGTATGTGGCGGTGTCGTATAGGCGCTCCGCATCCTCGCTTTCCTTTTTCAGCGTGTCGGCGGTTTCCTGCCGCTGCTTCTTGCCGTCGTATTCGGCAATCTCCTTCTTCAGTGCGAGGATGTCGCGCAGCTGGCCTTTCTCGTCGATGTATTTCTGTATGATTTCCGGATAGCGTCTGATGAGCAGCTGGAGTGCGTCGCTCCTGTCAACTGTGGCGGCTGTGTCGTCCTTGGCCGTGTCGATGGCCTTGGCCGTCTCTTCGTTGTACTTCCGCTGCGCCTCGGCGGTCTTGTCGAGGGCGCGCGCCAGCGACTTCTGCGCCGCCTCGGCTGCACTGTCTGCCGTGACCCACTTGTAGGTGGCGTAGACAAGCCCCGTGATGGCCGCTGCGGCAAGCACGTAGGGGTTGGCTATGGTGGCTGCGGCCACTCTCTTCAGGGCTGCGGCCAATCCATTTTGAGCAATGGTAAGCAACTTTGTCTTCGCCGCAGCCATAGCCTCGGCGTTGGACAGCTGTATCCCTGCCGCTGCGGCGAGAGACTTTTCCAGCGCAATCTGCCCTAATAGTTTAGCCTCTATCGTCTGGTATGCGGTAACAGCCATGAGCACGGCCTTGTATGACCCGTAGGCGGTGATGGCCACGGCTATGGCTTCGCCCACCTTCTGCCAGTTCTCGACAATCTGCCCGGCAAGGTCAAGCCCCATGTTGATGATGCCCTCCTGCGACTGCCCGATGTCGTTGAACATCATTTCGACGGCATCCTCGATGTTGGCTATCTGCCCCGTGATGGTCTTCGACTGCGCCTCCATGAGTCCGCCGAACTTGCCGCCCTTGTCTGTCAGGCTCTCTATCACCTTCTGCACCTCGGGGAAGCCCATCTTCCCTTCTTCCACAAGTTTCTTCACCTCGCTGTCGGCCACGCCGAACTGCTTGGCCAGTTCCTGTATCATGGGTATGCCCCTGCCCGTGAACTGGTTGAGGTCTTGGGTGTAGAGCCGTCCCTGCGCCATGGTGGTGCCGTAGAGATACACAATGTCGCCGAGCGGAATGGAAAGCCCTGCGGCGATGTCGCCCAGACGGATGAGCATGCCGTTCACCTTGTCGGCCTCCAGTCCGTAGGCGAGCAGCTGCTTGGCTCCGTTGGCCACTCCGCTGAGGTCGAACGGCGTGGTGGCGGCGGTCTTCACGAGCTGCTGCATGAGGGCGTTGGCCTTTTCCCCCGACTGGAGCATGGTCTTGAACGCCATCTCCAGTTGCTGGAACTGGCCTCTTACCTGCATTACCTTGCTGGAAAACTCTTTCAGCGACCATGCCGCGCCGAGCTGCTTGAGACGGTCGGTGATGCCGTCGATGACACTGTCGATGCGCGAGCCGCTGGACTCGAAACGCGTGGCCATCTGGTCGAAGCCCTTTTGCAGCTGGGCAATCTGCTGCTGTATCTTTTGGGTCTCGATTTCTATAGAGAAACCAATTCGTCCCCCATCGTCGTTCATACGAATATCTCCTTGTCGTCATTGTTGAAGTTGTCGGGATTGTTTGCGTCAAGCCTTTCGTCCCACTCGTCCTTTTCATCGTCATAGTACGGTGTGGCTCTTGTGTAGAGCACGAGGTTTTCGTGACTGATGTCATACAGGATGTAGTCGGGCGTGGCGTTGAGGTTCTTCGCCCAGCCGAGCACTAATCCCCAGATGCTGTCCCCACCTCCTTTGTCCTTCTTAGCAGATTTACTTCGGACAGGGAAGTGGTAAGCACGAAAAAATCGCCGAACTGCGATTTGCCCAGACTCTTGACGATGATGCCGTTGAGCGTGCGGATGTCCACTTCGTCGAGCAGCCGTTCTGCGAGCAAGTCCACTTCGGGCACTTCCGTGGCCTTTGTCCTTGCCGCCTCCACCGTGCGCAGCCTGCGCCATGACCAACGCTTGACATATTCAGTCTCGGTCCTGACAGCCTTGCGGTTTTCCTTTATGCGCTTCGCTCCGAGAATGAGCGTGGCGGCAATCTTGCCTATAACCGACAAATCCTTAGCTGTACTAAGGATTTCGTACAAGGCGTTCTTGGCGTTCTTGCTGACTGCAGGCATGGTTGACACAAGCCCGGACACGAGAATGAGCGTGCCCGTCGTGGGCGGGGCTATGGAGTATTCGCCGCCCCCAACCGTTATCTTGTCTGTCGCCTTTTCCAAAATGGCAGCGGCGGTTTTTTCCTCTATTGTCTCCATGTGGATTGTGTTTTAGTTTGGATAGGGCAGCAGGACTTGAACCTGCACCTCATCCTCACGGATGCGCTCTCGCCTTAAGCCATGCCCCTGCGAAAAGAAGGAATTTAGCCTTTCGTGAAGATAGAGTACCAGTAGCCTGCATCGCCCTTGAGTATCTCAAAGTCAATGTCGGCATAGTTACCGTCCTCCTCACTCCAACCGGGCTTGTAGGTGATTGAACACTTGGGGGCTTTGAGACCTTTCGCTCCCGTGTTCTTCGGGGTGATTTTCAAAGACCAGTCACCGTCCACGATATGAGTGGTCACCTTGAAATCGCCTTTTTCGTCTCCCTCCGTGGTCACTTCCTCTCCGAGTCCAAGAAGAGTAAGCAGTTCGTCGGTAGGTTCGATGACACGGGTAGTAGCCGTGAAGCCACCCTCCTGCGTCTCCTTTGCGACCGTCTCGCCACCCGTAGCCTTCATTTCAAGCGATTCGCCGTCGGACGGATTCAGTGTTGAGGACTTGTCCTTAATCGTGCCGATGCCGGTAAGCGTTGTAGCCATAGAGTCGTCGTCTGGGGTCTTGCCGATCTCGAACTTGCACTGTGACCACGCCATGATGATTTTCTTTGCCATGTTAGTGTCTCCTTAATTTGAAAAAGTTGTTAATTTAAAATGAATTCCGATGTTCACGAAGTGCTCGCTCTTCCCCGGCACGGCAATGGTTGCCGTCGCTTGGAACAAATCGAATGTGTAGGCGGTGTCGGCTTCATTAAGTTTCTCCACCACCGTGTCGGTTATCGCCTCCAGTTCAGCCAAACGCCCTTTGTCGGGTACGGGACTCTCGCCTCCGTTGTTGATGTCTGGCACGTAGATGTTGAGCCGTGCCCTGCCTTCCTGGATTTGGTCTGCCGTTGCGTTGGAGACAGTGAGAACTGCGTCCTCGGTTGTTGCTTCGAGTGGGCGCAGTCCGCTGGGGTAGAACGTTCCCTTTATCGTGTTCCCCATCAGCTCCTCAAGTGCTGCGTACATCTCCAGTTCAATTTGTGTAAGTCCTTTCCTTGCCATGGTCAGGCGTTCCTCTTCCTGAATAACCGGTTGAGCATGTCCTTGATTTTCCTCTGCGCCATCTGTTCGCTGGTGTCGAGAACGTCGAGGCTCATCGCTTCGACATATTGGGCGTATGGCATTCCTGCCACCATCAAGAAAACGATGCCCTTTGTTGTCTGCTTCGCTGCCAGTTCATGAAGAAAAGCCACGCCTTGCTTCTTTCCCTCTTCTCCGTCGCCCTTGCCTCCAGCCACGGCTATCCATTCTCCCTCGCTGATTATCTTGCCATCATCGAGGATGCAGTAACCGATGGAGCTGCAAAGGTTTCCTGTCCGGTTCAAATACAAGTGTCCGCTCCTCGCTTGTGTCAGGCATTCCTCCCCGATGTAGAAAAGCTGCCCGATGAGGGCTTTCTTGCGCAGCTCCACTCCTCGGTTTATCCTTGCCCCGAAGTCTGCTGCCGTGTAGTGGGATTTTGCTGGCATGGTGTCCGGCTCCTTTCAGACGGTTATCTGCAATGCGTCCACCGCTTCGAGGTAGGTGATGTCCTGCACTTCAAACTCTCCGAGGTCTGTGCCCCGGTTGTCGGTCAGCTTCACTCTCTTGGCTGTGAAGTCCTGCGGTTCGATTAATACCGTGGCGGCAAACTGCTTGAAGTTGCCGTCCTGGTACGTGCCCTGATGGTCGCTCTTGTTTTTCACGATGTTGCAGGGGATTGGGTCGCCCTGCTTCACTTCCACCTTCTGGGGGATGCCGTGAAGCATTCCCCCTCCGGTGGTGTCGATTGTGAAAAGAAAGCCGTTTTGGACAATCATCAGAAGTCCTCCCCGATGTAGCCGCACGGGATGTCGCTCCCTTCGTCCTCTCCCAACTCTGCGAGCAGGTTGCTTGATTTCTTTTGGAAGCGTGAGCGTTCGTCCTCGCTGAACGCGTAGCTTATTCCGCCTTGGGTCACGTTGGGTGCTTCGGCGAGAAAGGCGTAGGCGAGTGCCTTTGCCCTCTTGAATTCGTCGCTGGCCCGTATCTCCTTGGTGATGTCTGCCTCTGCATCCAGCCCTGCCTCGTCGATGATGTTCTCAATCGTCGAGGCAGGAATGGGGTAACTGCTCATTGCCTTTATCGCATCTCTTGCCTTCATGCTGTCTGGCTTTCAATCGTTGCTGCTATGCGCTGGCCTCCCCGTCCGACCATGTCTGGTTGGCGGTGTTGAGGAACACGAGCGACTTGCGGTTGATGAGTGCCGGCTGCACGTATGCCTCGGCCAGTGTGGTCTCGCTCTGGGGGTTGACCTCGCTGTAGCGCGTCACCTTGTAGAAGCTGCCGTACACCTGAAGCGCATCGGTGTTCTGTACCATGGGCACGTTCTTGTAGTATGTCCAGCCGAGCTGCACGGTGGGCGAAAGCGTCACGACGTTGGTGTTCCACGGCTTCACGGTCTCCTTGCTGCCGTCCTTGTGCTCGATGCTCACGTAGCTGTCGAGGATGACGATCTGGGGATAGCCGCGCGTGGGGCTTGCGTTGTAGGCGTTGATCTTCTCCAGCGTAATCATGTCGGCGGTGACCATGGTCAGGTCGTTCACCTGCGGATAGAGCCGCTTGGCGGTCTTCTTCTGGGCTATCAGCTCCTGAAACTTGGCCTTTTCCATGAAGGCGTAGCGCGGCTTGGTCAGCCCTTGCTTGGCTATCATGTCCTGTGCGTTGGCGAGATCGAGCAGACCGTCGGCGTTGTCCGCGTCGCTCCACTCGTAGCCCTTCTTCAGCACGGTGGCTCCGTCCTTGCTCTTCTTCTCGGAGATGGACACTCCGATGAAGTTCTCCGACGGCACGTTGAAGTTGATGGTGTCCTGTGTGGCCATGTCGCCCTCTATCTTGGCGGGGAAGGTCTGCACGCCGCTCGAAGCTATGCGCAGACAGTCGAGTTCCACCTTGTAGTCCATGGCCTTGCGCACGAAGGTGAGGTCGTCATAGGCGAGGTTCACCAGTTCCTGCTTCTCCTGCTGGTTCTCTGTGGCGGCGTTGGCCAGCGTCTGCGCGTCGAGGTATTCGTTAATCTCCACCTCGTCCTTGTCGCGGCTCACGGCATACTTGCTGAGCTTGCCGCTCCATGTGCCCACCTTCTGGCGGGTCTTTTTCGGTGCTTTGGTGTTGAACGCCACACGGTCGGCGGCCACGGGTATGCCCTCGTCGCCCTCCAAGCCCTTGATGTCGAACTTGCGGGTGTACTTCAGGGGGAAGAGTGTAGCCCATGCGAGGCCGGTTCCGGGCTGGAACTTGTTGACGGTGGCCTGCATTCCGGGAATGTCAATGTCAAAAAGTGGTGCATCCATTGTTGCTTTTCTCCTTTGTTATAAATGAATACTAATCGAGCGTGATGCCCTTCATCAGAGCCACCACCTCCTGTGCCACGGGTGCGGTCGCCTTGCGCAGGCTTGCGCTTCTTACGAGCCTCACCTCGAAGTCACCCTCTCCGGCCTTTACCGGCGTTCCGAGGATATACTCCGGCGTATAGACCGGCGCAGCCGCCTCTGTGCTTCCGTCCGCTGCCTCGACTGCCTGGTAGAGTACGGTGTCCTGGGCTATTGCCACGCCCATGGTGACGGTCACGGTGTCGTAGTCGTCGCTTGTGTCGGTGTCAACCTTGGTGCAAGCCACGCCCACCTTGCCGTGGGCTATGATGTCTCCTTTCTGTACGCCGCTACCCTTGGCAATCTTGATGGCGGTGTCGCTTTCCTTCACCTCCGAAACGAGGCGGTATCCCTTGATGGGGACGTAGAGTCCGTCGCTGCCCTCGCCCATGGCGAGTCCTTTCGGCAGGTCGAACGCCGGGTTGGCCGCAATTCCGCCTCCGGGCTTCTCCGTGACTATGGTCTCGAAGACTACCGGCTCCGGCGAAGCCGCGTCCTGATGCTTGAACATTCTTTCCATTGCTCAGAATCCTTTTTTGTGTGAATTGTTGGTTTTAAACGTTTTGCTTCTGCGCAGGTGCGCCTTGGCTCAGGCCGATTATGACGGGCGATGCCGTCTGTGTCTCCCTTGCCGCCTCGCTGTCGAGGTAGGCGGTCACGGCTGGGTCAACCGCTTCGCCCGGCTTTTTGCGCCCTCCGACCGGTGGGGTAGTGGCTGCACCCGATGCTTTCTCGTCCTTGATGTCGCTTTCGATGAACGGCTTCTGTGTGTCGAGCCATCCGTTGAAGTCGTCGTCGTCCTTGAACGACAGGCGGTCGTAGTTGCGCAGGTAGCGTTCCTTGATCTTGTCGGACGCTCCGGTGAACAGTGCCTCGAACTTCGCCTTGCGCTGGTTGCCCTGCTTCTCGGTGAGGATGCCGTTGAGCTGTTCGCGCATGGCTTTGTTTTCCTGCTCCATTCTTGCGAGCATCTGCTTCACCTCATCGTCCGCCCCTCCCGTTGGCGGTTCGTCCGGTTTCGGTGGTTCCGGCTGCTGGATGCTCTTGCCGTCCTTCAGCTTGTGCTTCTTCTCATAGTTGGTGATGGCGGTAGTCTGAGCCTCGTTGGCGCGGCGGTCGCCCTCGCTCTCTATGATGGACTGGAAGGTCACCCCGTCAACGACGGTTTTCACTTCTTCCTCCGTGGTTGTCGTCTCAGCCTTTTTACGGGCTATCCGCTCTAAAATCTTGGAATCAACCCCAGCAAACTTGGTTTTGAGTTCCTCTAAAATCTTTTCAAACATAGTCTATGCCTTTGTCTACAAATCTGTAACGCTCCAAATATAAGGCTTTTTTATTAAACATGATTACAATACAATCATTGATTAATATAAATTAACTTATAAGCCGGGAAATATAAGGTTTTCCCCTTGGCTGACACGCTGTCTTTTCGTAAGTTTTCCACGAGAACTACTTCAGCTGCTGCACTATTCGCCTATTCAAGTGCATCCATAACCTCCATGCTTTCTTCGTAGTCCTTTGTCCACCTTAGCTTCCCTTCCTTGCAAAGGATGTACTGCGGAAAGCCGGTGAAGTGGGTCTCGCCGTCGGTGAAAATCGGCTCTGCCAGTTCATATCCGTCCCATGTCCCGACACGTCTTGCGTCGTGAAACCCGGCTTTTCTCGCCATTCTTTTTGCTTCAAGTAAAAATTCTCGTTTCATGTTGGTGTTTGTTCAGAGTTTGTTTGTATCTTTGCGATATGAATCTCGGCTGTTGAGGTCTATTCGATGACCTCGGGCGTTAAATGTCGCCGCGGCCGGGGTTCATTTCTTTTTGATATTGTATATTTGTTCCGCCTTGTTTTTGTAAACTTCCGCTTTAACTTCCCACGTAATTCCGTTATAATCCACTTCGTACACATTGTATGAAGTCACAAAACGGGCTTTTTTGTTTTGAATGTTCTTTATATCCTTTTCAACGCTTAGGTCTTTCACTTCCCCCAGCGGACTATGACGGACAAACCTCAGAGATCGCGGATTGTCCCATATATATTCAGCGGCCTTTAACTCTTCCTCGTTGCGAATGTGCTTTATCAGATTTATCCGCGCCTGTCCACTTCTTCTGATGCAACCGGTGTCCAAGTTTACCGAATGGCTGTGTTCTTGAACTTCAAGTTTCGACGACTTGCGGATTTCTTTTCGCCAACTATTTAAATCTTTATATGTCCCGTTGCCCATGAACGACGTTGCCCCCTGTGCGTTCTCCAGCCACCACGCCTTTTGCTCTGCGGTTATAGCAGGTGCAGCGCCAGTCGTGCCAGCCTTTTTGACGACACCTTTCACAATAAGCGGGTTTGGTTGCAGTGTGTCAACGCGGTATGCTCGTATTCCTTTTTTGAGGTCGAAGGCTACCTTGTTCTTACGTCTTATCCACGGAAGGATGTTTTTGGCTTCCAATCCTGTTTGAGGGTCATAGAAACGTCTTATGCCATCCTTCAGGGTTTCCATAGTGATAATGTGGCCACAGTCCTTGCCTTCCCAATACCAAGAAAGATGATAGCGTCCTGCGTCTGTTGTCTTGGACATGATATCTTTCCATACATCGTCAACGGTGGTATACACTCGTCGAACATAGCCTCTTCTGTCAATTGTGCGGCTCTTTACCTCCTGTTTACAGATGATAGGCGTTGGTATATTTCCGTCTGCATCAAGCCATGCACTTTGTGTACTGTATGAAAGTTTTTCGCCCATGCCTCCCGTTGTTTTACCGAAGGCTTCAACAGGATAGCCACGCCTGCGCAATTCGTATGCCACAACACAGCTTTGACAGTTGACACGATACTCTTCCCCTTCGGTATAATGAGGGTTAGGATGCTTCATGTCTGCTTGCTCATGTGTCATTGGGTTGCCGATGGTGATGCCGATAGACTTTGCCAGTTGTTCGGTATCTGATAATTCCTCTACAGTCTTCTCCACTTGTTTCATGGCGTACCCGATAATTTCCTTATTGTCCCTGATGAAGTAGGGCAGGGACTTGGCGTTGGCCATCCTCTGCCCGTTGTCCTTCATCCAGTCGGTGAACTCCTTGGGCATGTCTTCTACCTGTCCGCCGAACTTCCAGTGGCTTACGTCTTCGCCGTTCATGAGTGCCTTGGTGTATGCGTCCATTTCCTCTTGGCTGGCAAGGACGGAAACGGCGTAGCATCGGCACCACGGATGCCAGCCTGTGAACTTGAAGTCCTTGGGGAAACGCTTGCCGGCGAACGTGTCGCAGATGTCGGGCACGGGGTGGTTGTTGCTCAGGCGCACCTCTATGCCGAGCACGAAGGGCAGGGCTTGCCAGCGGTTGTGGTCGGCTGTGCGGTATGCGATGTTGTTCTCCGTGGCTGTCATTCGCAGGGCGTTCTTGTAGCTGGAGCGGTAAACGCCACGCCCCGGATGGAACGCTGCCGCTGCCTTGGAAAGCCGGAGCGCACCGCTCTTGTCGCGCACTCTTCTGAACAGTTTGTCCGGGTATTGGAGGTATTTGCGGATGTCCCTGCTCAGTTCGGCTGCGCTCTTGCCCTGTCCCATGCCCAGCTCAAGGGCAAGCTCCATCTCTCCCTTGAACTGCTTGGTGATGTTCCAGACCCTCTTGCTGAGGTTCATCCCCTCCTCCTTGCGGCTGATGAATGCGCCCAGAGCTTCAAGGTGCGTGTGTTTCCACTTGGCCACGGTGGCCTTGGGCAGCTTGGCTCTGCCCACTATGGAGTCCACCATTGCGTCGTTCTTGGTGTTGGAGAGCGTCCAGCTTTCCTCGTCGCCCTCCTCAATGTTTGTCTGGAGGCTCGTTCTAAGGTCTTGCACGAGGGCTTCCGTCTCCTTCTGCAAGGCAGGAAAATCCTCGAAACGGAACTCTTTCTTTTCGTCTGCATCAGCAAGGGAAGGTGCGGCAGCCTTGGCGATGCGCTTGACGGCTGCATCGTAGAACTGCTGCACCTTCTTGGCTCTCTTTGCGAGGTTCTCCCTGTGCTTCTGGTCGTAGATGCCTACGGTTATCTTCTTCGGCATGGGCTGCTGTCCTTAGACTGTCGGTTCGCTGGCGAAAGCGTCGGCGGCTGCGGCTTCGTCCTGCACTATGCGCTCTTCCTCGCCGTCCACTTCCTCTTCGGGCACGAGGTTCAGCTCCCGGATGGCCGTCCTTCGCGAGATAATCTGTTTTCCGCCCGTTCCGTCGCTCATGTCCTTGATTTGCTGGCTGCGGTCGTTGATTTGGAAGGGCGTTATCCTGTTCTCAACTGTCAATGTCTCGAACACTCCGGCAAGGCTCGGGAACATCTGCTTGCAGAATGCCCGCACCACGTTGACCTCCCTGTCGAAGAACTCCAGCCAGTCGCCGCTTTCGTCTGTGACCTTCATCTGGCAGTCTATGAACAGCATCTTGCGTGCCTCACCGCTCATCGGCGTGGCCTTCATCTGCTCCATGCTCATGTCGGGGAGCTGGAGACTGGTGTGGATGTTGCGGCGCAGCTCCTCGGTGTGGAGCTTCAAGGCGTCGGTGGCTTGGTTCCATGTGGCGTATTCGGCCTTGTCCTTCTGTCCGTAGCGCAGCACGTTGCGCCCTGCGTTGTCGTCGACCGGTTCCTGCTTCTTGTTTTTCGGTGCTGTCACCTGCTGGCTGTCGGAATAGATTACCCATGTCGGGCGGCTGTTCTTGCGCAGGTAGTTGCCCTGCCTGCTTGCCGCCCACTCCAGCTCGTAGCCGTTGTCGCTCTGGTCTTCCCAGATGGGGAGGTCACGGTGGATGTAGATGCCGGCAATCTTGCCTATGTTGATAGGCTCGGGCTGCATATCCTCCACCCATCCGTTGCTGTTCGTCTGCACCCAGCGGTAGTGGTAGGAGTCGGTGTAGGTGTCGAAATAAGTCAGCTCGTCCGTACCCTTGCGCCTCGTGTATTGGACGCTGAGTGCTATCAGGTCGTCGTATTCGTCGAAAAGCGGATACAGGATGTCCCCGTCCATCGGCGAGAATACACGGCAGCGGAGTTTCAGTTTGCTCGCTACCCCTGCGTATGTGGTTTCCTGCATCTGTGCAAACCAGACTGTCAGCATCTCGCAGCTTGCAAAAAGCTTATGTCCCCGCTTGAGGTTCAGGGCATTGATACGGTTTTTCTTGAAGACTGCCTCCATGATGGCTGCCGCCTGCTTTTCCTCGTCTGTCGTGGTGGTGTACTTCCGGCTGACGGGAATGGTGAACATCAGCTCCTTCATCCGCTTCACCGCCTGCTTCTGGATGCTGTAGGTGATTCGGGTCATCTTTTCCACCCTGCCCCTGCGCACCTTGTCCCGGTAGTTGCGGTCGGTATAGACCGGGTGTTCCTTTGGTTCGTACTCCTTGCGGAGCTTTGTCCAGGGGATGACGTCGATGTTCTTCTGCTTCAGTTCGCCGATAATCTGTGAGGCGAGCTTTTTCTTTCTGTCTATAATCTCGTTAATCGGTGGCATTGCCTTGTCTCCTTATGCTTGTCTGGGTTAATAAATCTCATCCTCGATGGCTTTCTCTTCCTCATCGGTCACCTGTCTCGACACGAAAAGGCCGAAACGCTCTACCACGCCTGTGGTGCAGTCCGGCGCATCGTCGTGCTCGTTGCCTCCTTCCTTGCGGTAAGCTTTCATTGCGTTGGCGTAATGCGTCCAGCGGTCTTCCCATCCCTCCGGGTAGAACACCATGTTCTGCACCTTGGAGCTGTTGGTGAAGATGCGCGTCTGCTTGTTGGCGGTCTGTGCGAGGTCTATGAATACCATACCCCAGTCTCCGAGTGTACGGACGTGGCTTTCCACGTTCCGCCTGAATCCGCGTCCGCCGTTGTTGCTCTCCACCACGGCTTCCTGTGTCCCGTTGCGCACCAGCATTCTGGCCGTGGCCGGTTCCGTGTACTCCATGCTCTTGTTGGTGAACAGGATGTCTGTGACGTAGCAGCCGCTCTCGTATTCGTCGTAGCAGATGGCGCAGAGCCAGTCCGCGCCTGTGTCCGCCGTGTCGATGTAGCACTTGTGCCTTGGCAGGTGCGCCTCTATCGGCAGTGTGGCGTATGTCTTGAAGTGTGAATACATCAAGCCCTCTATGGGCGTGGGGTTCTGCATATACTGCGTCTCATAGACGAAGGAGTTGGCCAGCCGTATCTTCTCCAGTTCCTCCAGTGTGTGCTTGAATTCCCACAGAGGTTTTCTGTTGCCTTCTTCATCTGTCGTAATGCAGGGGAGGCTCACCACGGTCCAGTCGTCAGGCTCAATCTCCTGAAGGTAGCCGCAAAGGTCGTGCTCGTGGAGTCGCTGCATGATGATGATGATTGGCGTGTTTCGGCTGTTGACTCGGTTTCGGATGGTGGTCTCGAATCTTCGGTTCACTCGCTCACGCACCACGTCGCTCAATGCATCCTCTGGCTTTATTGGATCATCGATGATGATTGCTCCTGCAAAATGGTAGGGCAGGGGATTGCCCTGCTCATCCATGCGGTCAACCTCTCCCGCTCCAAAACCCGTTATCTGTCCGAGGGTAGAGGTTGCATAAACGCCGCCGCCCTGCTCCGTGTCCCATTGCGCCTTGGTGTCGCTTCCATACTTCACCCTTGCCTCAAAGAGCCGCTGATAAGCCTCGCTGTTGACGATGTCCTTGATGGCGATGCTGTTGTCCACCGCAAGGTCGCTGGAGTATGACAGGTGTATGAAGTTGGATGCCGGGTTGACGGCCAGCCCCATCGCAATGAAGTTTTTCACGGCCAGCTCCGTCTTGCCGTATCGAGGGGCGATGTTGATGATTAGCTTGTTGCACTCTCCCCTCAAAACCTTGTCGAGGGCATCGCAGACCTGCTTGTGGTGGTGTCCGACAATGAACCGCTTTCCTCCGTTCTCCTTGAAGAAGTACCTTGTGAAGTTGAGGGGGTTGCCCAAAACCCAAATCTTTTGCAGTTCGGTGTCGTTCATCATGTCAGTAGTCCTTCTCCAGCTTCTTCAGATACTCGATTTGCTCCTCTCTGGTCAGCGGCGTGCCTTGCTCCAGCGTCTTGCCGTTGGAGGTGATGTCCACCTTTTGCTGCGGCGTGCCGTACTGTCTGTCCATCAGCCTGTCCATCGTGGTGGTCTTGCCGTTCTTCATGTCGATGATGGCAGCCATCGCCAGAGTCTTGGCGTATGCCGGTGTCTCGTCTGTCTTCGCCAGCACCTGCAGGTCGGCAAGTTCGAGGGAGAGGATGCTTCTCTCGATGGTGTTTATCTCGTCGAGGGTGAGTGCCTCGCTCTTCTTCAGCTTGCTCTTGGGGAGCACCTGCCTTAGGAGAGCCTTGACCCTGTCCTTCTTCTTTCCCCTTGGGTTGCCGCTCTGCCCCTTCTGCCATTTGTGGCTCTCGATGTTGGCCAGCTGGCTCTCTGTCATTGTCTCTTTTCCTCTTGGCATGGCTTATCCCTCCACCTGCCCTGTGTTCGTGTGGAGCTGGCTCATGTCCATCACCCTTCTTTGAATGTCGTTTGTGTCCATTGTCTTGGGTTCATTGCCTCAAGCAGAGGCGGACCCTGTTGAAGGCTCGCCTCTGCTGTTTGAAAATTGTAGTTAAAATGGTGCTGCACCACCGCTGTATGCCGCAAATGGCAGGACGCTGTTGGCTCTATTGGATGCCTTGGTGCTGCCGTGGAGCACGCTGCCTCCACTCTTGTAAGATTCTGAACCGCTGCTCATGTCTTGGTCTCCTTGTGTTTTGAAGTGAGTTAATGTTTATCGTTGAATGTCATTCTCGTGAACAAATCCCACGCCTTGCTGTTGCGTATCGGCTTTCTGATGGTGGCGTACTTGTCGATGATTCGGTTGAAGTGGTCATCGTAGAACCCGTAGAGTTCTGGATTCTCCTCCATTGTGAACTGTTCGATGTTTCCGCTGGAGCGGAGGTTCGCGCTTCCGTGCATGATAATCTTGCGCCCCCCCCAATGTCTCGAAGTGTACGGTCTTGGTGTGGACTCCTGCCACCGCCAGCTGGAATCGGTCGCCAATGTCGAGCTGCTTGTAAATGTAGGGAATGAGGCTGCTCCTCTCGTTGCCCCAAAAGTAAACCGAGATTATGAGGTTCAGTTCCTCGATGTACCCTTTCTCCATCAGCGTGTGGAGGCTGTCCACGTTGTTCTGGCTCATGGATAGCGTGCTGATGGTCATCTTCTTGGCGCATGCGTTCTGTGTCGTAAGGTATGCCTCGATGAAGTCTCCAAAGATGAACGAGCCGCTGACGAATGCGTCGAAGCGTTCCCCAAAGCCAAGGCGCAGCTCCCTCGCCATCTTCTGTGCGTTGTTATAAAGCACGAAGTCTTTCTTCATCGGCACCACCTTCGGCAGGGTGTATCTCGTTTCCTCCGTCTCATCGGAAGGCAAAAACTCCATTAGGTTGAGGTCGATGTCGGGCAGCTCGAAGTTTCCGATGTCGCCTATGAAGTCCTGTATTTGTTCCGCTTCCTTTGACTGGAGGCTGTCGTTCTCTGTGTTGTTTGTATTCTTTCTCATCCTCATCTGCAAAAATACGTTTTATTTGATTACAATACAAACACTTCTGCCGAAAAATTAACGCAAATTGTCCCATTTCGCTGTAAAGGGTGGCTTTTTCGCTGATGCCTTTCCCCGGAGCGTCCGCCCGTGATGCGCATGGGCAGTCCAGCATTGTCCCATGCGAGCAGGGCGATGCCGTTCCTGTCCGTGTCGGGATCTATTCCGATGATTATCCGCTCTCTGTTGCTCATTTTCCTGCCTCCTGCCGCATTTTTGTTTCGCTGCTTGTATTGCCTTGTTTCCTTAATATCCCCTTGCCGAGATACTGGTAGGGCTGGTCGGTGTAGGTATCCATTAGCCATTCGATGCGGCGTTCGTCTATCCGCCCGCTGTTGCAGTCGTTGCGGAACTCTATGGCGTCCGACTGGCGGTACCCGAAGTTGCGCACGTAGCGGTTGGAGAGACACCAGTTGTATTCGTCCTCAAGCTGCGCCACGATGTAACCCGTGCCCGGCTGGTTGATGATGTAATAGTGTGTCATGTAGTTTTCAGTTTCTCATTATGTGTATCCCCACGCACTTGTTTTTCATGTGCGGCTGCGACTTGTTGATCTCCGCCACGAGCCTGCGCTCCATCTCTTCGGGGAACACGGGCTTTGTTGGTGTCGGTATGGTGAGGGTGGCCACCACCTTGCGGCCTCCCTCAAGTGTGAGCACGCACTTGCGCTCTGTGAACATCGGCTTCATGGCTTGCCTCCTTCCTGCGGCATGATGTCGGAGAGGTAGCACCAGCTTACAATGTCGTATCGCTTAACACGCTTTTTCCAATCCATGCCAACGTAAAACGAGTCGGTTCTGTAGCGTATGCCAATGAAATCTATTTTTTCTAAGATATGTCTTTCAGCTTGCGGCTCTTCACTTGCATCATGCCACAAATTCTGCAAGAACTCGTCTATTGCCCAGTCAGCACCTGCCTCGAAGCCGTCCATACAAGCGAACTGCTCCTCATCATTATTCCATGTTGCCTTGGCGTGCGCTGCAGACGCTTTGCTTATCTCTTTTCTGTCTATCATGGCTTATTCCTCCCTCATCTTTAGTTATTCAAATTTTTACTTTCTAATAAGACAAAAGTCAGCCCAAAGGCTGATGAACTGTTTGCCGCAGTACGTGGCGAGAGCTTCGCTCTTCAAGCAAAGGCGAGACCCGAAAGGCGTACACGTGCTCGCGGGGGTGTCCGAGTACGCACAAACGAAGCCCGCATAGTCGCCTGAATAATCATCTGTCGGGAGAATAGCACGCTTTGACTTCCATTTATCGTCTTTTTCAGATAGTTCTGCTTTAGTCCATAACGTGAACCGTGGATACCAACGCCATTCGTTCTCTGTGAACTCAGGTTGCCAACCCTCATTCAGGGCGGCGCAGATGATGCGGAGCTTCATATATGTGAAAATATCTCTGTTGTCATCCATCCCTTCAGGAACATGGACGTTATGATAAGCGAGGACAAACGGGTGGTCTGCGCCCAACTCATGACAAGCGTCATCAAAGGTCTTCACACGTTCTGTAATCGGTCGCTTTGCGGCTCTCTGAGCCTCTTTCTCTTTCAGCTCGGGCAAGAGGGCGAGAAGAACTTTCTTCGTGTTCTCATCGGCTGTATTGAACGCAGCCAGAGCGTTTTCAAGTTTGATTTCCATAATAATGTTATTTTTTTTAGTTGTTACTCTTCATTCGCTTCGACAAAATCTCCGTCTTGCAGCTTATACCATGTGTCGGCCTTGACGCGCACACCGTCTACATATTCCGTCCTTACGCACTTCGGCACACTGCGGTTCTTGGCTTCGCTCCATTCCCATTCTGCAAGAGTTATCCACGATCCAACCTTAGCCTTGACGATTGAATTGCTGCCAGCGCACATGACTACTGTGTCCGACCCCGTACTGTCTATCCGGGCAGAGTTGCCGCTTGAGCCTATCTGGGCATAGTCGCCGCTTGAGCCTATCTTGGCATAGTCGCCGCTTGAGCCTATCTGGGCATAGTCGCCGCTTGAGCCTATCTTGGCATCGTCGCCGCTTGAGCCTATCTGGGCATAGTTGCCGCTTGAGCCTATCTGGGCATAGTCGCCGCTTGAGCCTATCTGGGCATAGTCGCCGCTTGAGCCTATCTTG
>CAVAPI010000010.1:0-37523 GCA_963590445.1 Lachnospiraceae bacterium
GAAGCGAAGACCATGCAAAGGCCAAGCAATGCGGTTAAGAGATTTCTGCGCATAAAATTTTCCAGAAGGTTTGTTGCCGGTGTAAAATATAATGTCAATGGAAGCCAAACTATGAGTTTCCGAACTCCAGCTGCCTGTATCCCACAAGCCGCCAGGTGCGTCCGCCGGTCTCCTTGTAGTAGATATATGCCTGATAGCGGTTTTCCGTCTGGTAGAAATTGCCCTCCGAGGGCGGGACAAGAGTCTGTCCGCCGGAAGTTTTCAGCAGGTATTGGTATGAATAATATCCCTGTTTTTGCAGCAAAGTGGCGTTGTATGAACCGTCATTTCTGTCATATTCCATGACATAGTTGGCCGTATCGGCGTCGGTAGTCCACCATCCGTCTATCACGATGTCCCCGGTTGTGACCTCCGCAGTCCTCAGTTTGTAGTGCACATACAGGTATTCGCTGCCGTAGTCGTTCTCCACGTTGTCGCTGTTGCGTATGTAGAACGCCCCGTTGGCATCCACATCATACAGGTAATTGCGCCTGTCCTCGCTCGCAAACGTATAGGCGTTGTAGGCTGCCCCGTCCCATTCCATGCGCTCGATGCCCATGGTGGGATGGCTGACGTCGAGGGTTTCATACTTGTGATACTCGTTTCCGGCATCGAAAACCAGCTGTCTGTTGTGCGTCCATTGCAGTCCCCGGTTGTTCACGAGGTTGGGTTTCACGTTCCTGCGCGCATTGTCTTCCCTGCCGTTCTGCGTCACCACGAGGCGCAACTGCTCGTCATGGTTGGTCACGGCGACCGTTCCGTAGTCCACACGCACCGCTATTTGCTGGTGAGACCGGTTCACATCCACGTCGGTATTGGTCGTTGCCTCAAGCCCGACCCTCATCAGCGGCTCCGCAACCATGAACTCCACGGTCAGCACCGGGGCGTTCCCGTCGTCCTCGTCATACACTGTGAGCCTGTAGTTGCCGCTTTTTTTCAGCCTGCACCGCTCGTTCGGGATGCTGAAGGAGTAGTGCGTGTATTGTATGACGGTGTTTATCGAGTTGCGGCAGTCCTCTATCGGG
The DNA here is from genome assembly GCA_963590445.1 of Lachnospiraceae bacterium. GTDB lineage: Bacteria > Bacteroidota > Bacteroidia > Bacteroidales > Bacteroidaceae > Prevotella. The sequence continues at coordinate 1,065 of CAVAPI010000010.1, forward strand.
TTGTTGTTGAAGCCCTCCAGATAGTCGCTCTCGAACAGTTCCTCCGACTTTGTCCAGTCGTATTCGCAGTGTTCCACGGCATATACGAACCGGCGGAAGGTGTGTGACATCTCGTCAAAGCCCACGTTGAGCACATCGTTGGAGCCAAGTGTGAGCACCGGGGGCGAAAGCCAGTCTGCGCCGACAACCGCCGTGAGCGACTTGACCTGCGGACTGAGCACCACGCTGCGGCCTGTTGCCGTAGCCACAGCCGCCATAACGCACAGCAAGACAGCCGCAAACCTTATTCTGAACAAAGTCTTTGTCATACCCATATATACATATAACGGACGCACAATCCTTTTATTGCATCGGCAATCCGGCCTGACACTTTTCGCAGTCCGGGCGCTTGCGGCATCCAAGTGGGGAATTTACGACCCGTAAGTGGGGCATTTACGATACATAAAGCGGCCATTTACGCACGGCAAACGGGCGCTCTACGCAGTAGAAAGACGGGCTTTAATTAAAGAAGTTCCACGACAGACCCATGCGGAGCACACGGCTGTTCTGCGCATAGTGCGGAGTGAGGAAGTACATACGGTCCCCATTGCCGGCGTTGGCGTGGCTGAACATGATGAAAAAGCGCGTGTGCTTCAGGTGCATGTTCACGTAAGCATCGACAAAAGGATAGCCTCCGATCTTCACACGGCTCGCTGCGTTTTGCTGAACGGCAAACTGGTTTATCTGAGGAGCGAAGTCGGGGGCGTAATACTTGGTGAAAAAATACGCATCCGCACCGAGTTCCACCGCAAGCTCGTTGACTATCCTGAACTTAAGGTACAGATTGGTAAACACATTCAGTGCCGGAACGGGCAGAATGTCCTGCTGGTTGGAGTTCTGGAACGTCAGTATGTTTTCCCAATTCAATATTCCAAGCCTGAAATTCTGGCGCAATTGTGCCGTAAGAAGGTTGATGTTTCCGCTGAACTGCCCCACCCCGGCAGTCATATTGGTGCGTCCGGTGGTCGTAGCGTCATAACTCATGCCGAAATAGGTGTAGTTCTGAATCTCCTCGATGGCCACACGCAGGCTGGTATTGGTTTTCCTGTAAGTGAAAAGCCCCTCTATTCTTGTGCGCGTCTCGCTGTTCAGGTCGCCGTTGTCCCACCACAGGTGCTTGGAATGGTAGTTGCGCTGGTAGAAAGTGGGCACAAGGCGGTAGAAATAAGCCTTTGCGGCAAGCGTAACCGTATCGCCCCAAAGGCGGAAGTTGAGGTCTGTGCTGAAGTCGGCCTTGAGTTGTCCGAAGTCTTCGCCGGCTATCCACGTCTCAGCCTGCAGGTTATAGTGCAGGGTGCGCCCCTGTGTCTTGACAATCTGCCCTCCCACGCTGACGTTGTGCTCGTTCCATGTGGCCAAAGCCGACCGCACGGCTTCGCCATCGACAAGGTTCGGCATCTCGAACCGGCGGTATTCGTGGCTTGCAAACACCTTCAGGCCGGCCTTGGCGTACTTGTTGAAACCTTCAAGCAGTGCCACTGCAAACGTGTTCTTCACACTCAGATGGCGGGTCTGGTCGTATATCGAGTCGCCACCATAGCAAAGGCCGTTGCTATAGTTATAATATGTGTTGGCGTAATAGTTCTCCGGCGTCTCGTAAGCCAGGTAGATACGGTTGTATCTGTTGAGGTCAAGAGTGTGGATAAAGCTCGTTACAGGCACAAACTCGCGCTTCATCGTAGCGTCAATGGAGTCCTGTAACGCCTTGGCAGCCAGAATACTGTCCATAACCGCCTGAGACCCTACTTCAATCCGTGCGGTGTCTTTCTGCGAATGGTCGGCTTCCGGCTCGTCACCCACTATTCTGGCATTGTCAGGCCGCCCCTGCGGCTGGACAAAAGGTTTGGTTCTGCCCTGGCCGGCGCCCGTTTCTGCCGTGTCACCATCCTTTTTGCCGTTCTTTTCCGCATTGTCTTTCTTCGACGCAGCGGCAAAACGGCGTGCTTTAAGCTCGGCTTCCGTCATCTTTACTTGGCGGAAGAAGCCGAGACTGTAACGGTGTGTAAGGAAGAAATGGGCGTTGTCGTTGCGGTTCCAGTTGCTGTTGAGCACCGTAGGTATCTCGTTTTCACTGTAGGAATCGTCGAAACTCTCAGGATGGGTGATGTAGTTGTCGTCGGTTATGCCGCCGTTTTCAGTCGCTTTCTGGTGGTATGTCGAGAAGAAAGCGTGCATCTTGTACCTGTCACCAAGGTAAGATGCGAACAGAGTTGCGCCGAAATGCGACGTGCTCTGGTTGGCATAGTAACCGCGGGCGTAGGAGTAATTGAGGTCAAAGCCAAAGCCCAGCCTCTTGCCTGCATTGACTGCGAACAGCGCATCGATGTGATCCTCACCGTTAGTCTTGTCTCCGCAGTTGTCATAGGAAATGTTTGTTATGGGCGACAGCGTGTTGGTGAAGAGGAAGTTGTCGGGTTGCTTCATCACGTGGCTGTACGGCTGGGTGAAAATGAACTGTTCCGTCAGCGGACGATCCATGACTATGCGGCTTTGACGTGCCGTATAGTTGTTGCCGGTGGTGTTGTATTCGCCGTAAAGTCCCGTGTTGAACACCGTATTCATAAACAGATGCGGCATTGTGTCGGGCTTTGCCGGAGTCATGTCGCCGAATTTACGGTCAATAGTCCACACGTACAGCCCCTTAGGTATCTCCTTGTTTACGTGCGAAGTGTCCTTATTGTGCTTGTTGAAGTTGCGGTTGGCGGTCTCGTCTATCTGGGTTATCTGCCCGTTCTCGTCCATTTGGTTGTAGATCTGGGCCGTTACGGTTGCCGAAAGCCACGCCAGAAGCATGACAAAGAATGAACGCTTCATCTAAATCCTTATCAATCTGAGTGCCGCCTCAATGAATTTCAGGGGCAAAGAGCCAATCACGATGTACGTACCAAGGCTTCTGTCATACGCCACGTAACAGATTACGCCGGCCAACGCGCCGAATATGAACAGTGTATTCAGCACGTTGCGCAGTGCAAACAGCCTGTCTTTGGCCTGTCGCCGGTGCCTTTCGGGAGGTTCCGGCACCGTGTTTCTTCCGTTATAATCCATGATGCTGTACTTGAAGCGCCGGGATAGTGTTTGCCTTATACCTTATTTGTCCAAGCCAAGAGTGCCTTTCCAAGCCAAGAGAGCTTTTTTATTTAAGCAAAGAGGCCAACTTGTTGAAGAGATAGTCCTTTCTGTCTATCGTCTTGCGGCGGAATTTGCCCGACACACGCGACAGTTTCTGCTTGCTTTTCTTCAGTCCGTACTCGTCAGTTATCCATTCTTCAGCCTTAAGTGTCTGCGGATTGCGCTCTTCATCGTAGAGATAGACTATGCGGGTGAGCGATATTTCGGCCTTACCGTCGGTACATTCCGCCACCAAGTTATACATAAAGCGTGTACGGTCGAGCACTAACGCAGTGCTTTTGAACACGAGCCACTCCTGAAACGAGCCGCACAGGCAGTGCTTTGCCGAATCTTCCAGTGCCAAACGGCTCTGTTCCGTCTGGTTAGGCTCCTTTACCATGCGCTTGAAGTAGCTGTGCAGGATGCCATATATCTGGTCTGCGCTCTTGCCTGGGGCGTTTATCTCGGTGCGGAACGTCACTCTCCCGTCAACAACGGGCACTGCACCCACCAAATACTTCTGGTCAGGGTTAGCTTTCACGCCATTTTCGTTGGCTTCAGGCATCTCCCATGTGTTCTGTGCCGCCACAAAAAGAGGCATGGACAGCATCATTGCTATTAAAAACTTCCTCATCGGTTTCTTCTGTTTACTTTGTTAGTCGTGCAAAGATAGTGCAACGAGCGCAATGAAAGCGTGCTTTCCGATTGCCGAGTGCAGCTATATCTTATGCAAAGATACACATTAATATATATATACGACAGGGACTGGCTTGGAATTAACACTGTTTTTCAAACACGAAGGCACAGGTGAAGGGGCGGAAGCACCGCTGGTGTGCCTACTGTTCCGCCACCTTTATATCAATGCTTGCCGAGAGTCCGTTGCCCTTGTCAGCCACTTTGAGCGTGGCAGTGCCCGGTGTGCTCTTCGCCCTGAGCACAACCACGAGCTGCCCGGCGAACAGTTGCATCTCCGGCTGGGTGAACGGCTGTAGCGAAGTCGCGTCTCCGTTGCACGCAGCCTGATAGGTTGCCGCTCCATCCACACTGAACGTGAGATTGTTTGCGGCCATCGGGCATGGCGTACCGTCCTTGTCAACAGCCGTTACCGTGACGAAAGCCATGTCCATACCGTCGGCTTTCAGCGTGTTGGACGCGGAGTTGTCGGGACATTCGGCCGTGAGCACGAGCCTTGCCGGTGCAGACGCGGTGCGGCGCACGTCCTCTCCCACCCTGTTACCGTTGGCATCATACGTCACAACCCGTATTTCGCCCGGTTCATACTTCACGTCATTCCAGCGCAGACGGTAGCGGTCGAGCCTCGAATCGCGGTTCTTCTTTATGCGCCCCTGACTCTTTCCGTTCACGAACAGTTCGCCTTCCACTCCGTCAGTGTAGCAATACACGGGCGTAACCTCGCCCTCGCGCCCCGGCCAAGTCCAGTGCGGCAGCAAGTGGGTGGTGTGTTCCTTGGTGTTCCAGTGCGACCTGTAGAGGAAATACCTGTCCTTTGGCAGTCCCGCGAGGTCGCATATACCGAAATAACTGCTGCGGCTCGGCCAGTAAGTGTCGTATGGCGTAGGCTCACCGAGGTAGTCGTAGCCCGTCCAGACAAACTCTCCGATCACTCTCCGTTCGTCTTCCTGCCACCGCCAGTCGTCATCGGGGAGGTTACTCCACGAGCAGCACTCCGTATCATAGCCGGAACACTGGCCGTCGGCGTAGCTTTTGCCCTTGAAAACCTCCACAGGAAACTTGTAGATGCCCCTTGAGCTTACCGTAGATGCCGTTTCCGAACCGAGCAGGAAGCCCTGCGGCAGCTCGTCAAGCCCCTTCTGGTATTTGTTAAGGCGGTAGTTGAAGCCGGGCACGTCCATGACTTGCGCACACCCGGACTTGAGTGCCGCATCGACTCTGTCCAGTCCTTGGGTCACAGGGCGCATGGAATCGAGGCGGTGACACAGCTCCTGCAAGTGACGTGTCAGCTCCACACCGCGCCTGCCTCCCTGCTCCGGTATCTCGTTCCCGATGCTCCACATGATGATGGAGGGGTGGTTGCGGTGGTTGCGTATCAGGTTTTCGATGTCCCTGTCAGCCCATTCCTTGAAGAAACGCGCATAGCCGTTCTTGCACTTTGGGTATTCCCACATGTCGAAGCTCTCGGCCATGACCATCATACCGAGCGAATCGCACAGCTGCATCTGCATTGACGACGGCATATTGTGGGATGTGCGTATGGCGTCGCAGCCCATTTGCTTCATCATCTTTATCTGCCGTATCAGCGCAGCCTTGCTTTCGGCAGCTCCAAGGGGGCCGAGGTCGTGGTGCAGACACACTCCTTTAATCTTGCGGGTCTGCCCGTTGAGCTGGAAACCGCCCCCTGCCGACACCTTCACGGTGCGTATTCCAATGTTGAAAGCCAGCTCGTCGGCCACCTTTCCGTTGTCGTAACGGGTAAGCCGCAGCCTGTACAGGCTCGGCGTTTCGGGCGACCACAGTCCGGGTCTCTTCACGTTAAGCACCGTATTGACCGCTGTTCCAGCCCCTTTCAGCGTGTTTTCGGCCACGCGGTTGCCGTGGCTGTCATACAGAGCCACCACGGTGCGTCCCTTTTTCGTGAGCGTTCCCGACAGTTGTGTCTCCACGTTCAGAGTGGCCACAGTGCTGTCTGCGCTGACGGTGCGCACCGCTGTCTGCCACGGATCAAAGGCCGCAGCGCCGTAGAGCACCGCCTTGACCGGCCTGTAGAGTCCTGCTCCGGGATACCAGCGGCTGCTTTCCTCCACGTTGCGCAGACGGACTTCCACGGTATTCTCGCCGCCGTTCATGTCGGCATAGGGCGTTATGTCTATGCGGAAGGCGTTGTAGCCGTAAGCCCACCGCCCGGCTTCGTGGCCGTTGACCGTCACTACCGGTTCGCTCATGGCCCCGTCAAAAACGAGCACCGCCCGCTTGTAGCCCTTGGGCAGGGCTATCTTCATCCTGTAACGCCCCTCGCCCAGCCACGGCAGTGCGCCTGAGCGTCCCGACTTCTCGGTTTTCTCCTTCTCGCCGTTCTGTTCTATGGCCACAGTCTGCAAGTCCCACTTCTTGTCGAACGGCCCTGCGATGGCCCAGTCGTGGGGTATCGTCACGTTTTCCCACTGCAGGCCGTCGTGGGAGAACGACCATCCGCCAGTAAGCTGTATCTCACGGTGCGTCTGTGCCACGGCTACCGTTGCCAGAGCCACCGTTGCGAGCGTCAGTATCTTCTTTTTCATTGGATTAGGTGTTTTGTTTCAATGTTTTGTCTTAGGTTTATAGTCCGTTCTACACGGCGTTTACGTGCAAAAAGCAACCTCTGCAAAGTTACAAAATATATCTGAAAAACGCACCTGTCGGTTGAAAAAGCGCAACAGCCCGGCCCTCGCGCTTCAACAAACCGCCCGTTTACGATGCGTAATCCGGCCGTTTGCGATGGCCAAAGCGGCGGTTTGCGACCCGTAAACCGCCGGGTTACGGAAGGGCATAGTGCCGAATGGTTTGCAAAATTTGCCCGTTTCCCTATTTTTACTTACTTTTGCAGCAATCTTTATGAGAGCGTTCTTATAACGGAAACAATTTGTATATATAAATATGTATAGGACTAAAACTTGCGGAGAGTTGCGTCTCTCCGATGCCGGCAGCAGCGTCACACTGGCCGGATGGGTTCAACGGAGCCGCAAAATGGGCGGTATGACGTTCATAGACTTGCGCGACCGCTACGGAATTACGCAGTTGGTGTTCGACGAAAGTACCGACAAGGAACTGTGTGACCGCGCCAACAAACTCGGACGCGAGTTTTGCATACAGGTAGAAGGCACGGTGAGAGAAAGGCAAAGCAGGAACGACCACATGGACACCGGCGACATAGAGATAATAGTGACCGGGCTGAACGTGCTGAGCGAAAGCCTTACGCCTCCGTTCACCATAGAAGACAACACCGACGGCGGCGATGACATACGCATGAAGTACCGCTACCTCGACCTGCGCCGCCCGGCTGTGCGCAAGAACATGGAACTGCGCCACCGCATGACCATACTTATCAGGAACTTTCTCGACTCCAAAGACTTCATAGAGGTGGAGACTCCCATACTTATAGGCTCCACTCCCGAGGGCGCACGCGACTTCGTGGTGCCGTCACGCATGAATCCGGGACAGTTCTATGCCCTCCCCCAAAGTCCCCAAACGCTGAAACAGCTGCTCATGGTGAGCGGTTTCGACCGCTATTTCCAGATTGCAAAGTGCTTCCGCGACGAGGATTTGCGCGCAGACCGCCAGCCAGAGTTCACCCAGATAGACTGTGAGATGAGCTTTGTTGACCAGGAAGACGTGACAAGTCTGTTCGAGGATATGGCGCGACACCTGTTCAAGGAGGTGAGAGGCGTTGATTTGCCCGCCAAACTGCGGCAGATGACATGGCACGAGGCCATGCGGCTGTACGGAAGCGACAAGCCCGACCTGCGCTTCGGCATGGAATTTGTGGAACTGATGGACGTGTTCAAGGGCACAGGCTCGTTCCCCGTGTTCGACAGTGCCGGATATATAGGCGGCATCTGCGTTCCCGGCTGCGCTGACTACACCCGCAAGCAGCTCGACCAGCTCACCGAGTTCGTGAAAAGGCCGCAGATAGGCGCGAAGGGACTGGTGTATGTGAAGTACAACGCCGACGGTACGGTGAAGTCAAGCATCGACAAGTTCTACACGCCCGAAACGTTCGCAAAACTGAAAGAGGCCGCCAACGCCAATGACGGCGACCTTGTGCTCATACTGAGCGGCGACAACGCCAACAAAACCCGCATACAGCTGTGCTCACTGCGTCTGGAAATGGGCGAAAGACTGGGGCTTCGCGACAAGAACAAGTTTGAGTGCCTGTGGATAATCGACTTCCCTCTGTTTGAATGGAGCGACGAAGAGCAGCGCCTGATGGCCACCCACCACCCCTTTACCATGCCCAATCCCGACGACATACCCCTGCTTGACGAACACCCGGAGCGCGTGAGAGCCAAGGCATACGACTTTGTTTGCAACGGCATCGAGGTGGGTGGCGGCAGCCTCCGCATACATGACGGCAAGCTACAGGAAAAGATGTTCGAAATACTCGGCTTCTCTGAAGAAAGCGCAATGGCACAATTCGGCTTCCTCATCAACGCTTTCAAGTACGGAGCGCCGCCTCACGCAGGACTGGCGTTCGGTCTCGACCGCTTCGTCAGCATCATGGCAGGTCTGGACTCGATACGTGACTGCATTGCATTCCCCAAAAACAACAGCGGACGCGACGTGATGCTCGACGCGCCAAGCACATTGGCACCCAAACAATTGGAGGAATTGCACCTGAAAGTTGATATAAATCAAGAATAAAGGCAAAAGTTGCTGATTGCATTGAAAATCATTGTTTTAACCGATGCTACCCTTTGCCGTCAGGAAAAAACTCCTTAAATTTGCAACGTTGGTCAGTTTGCATATGACAAACGGCCGCAACAAACAAGGAAAACAAACATTTTAGAATGATGGCTGAAAAGAAAACTACAAAAACAGCGGCTACAGCGAAGGCAACAGAGGCCAAGAAACCTGTGGCAAAGAAGGCGGCAGCGCCCAAGAAAGAGGCAATCGCACTCAACGCAGAGAATGTTGGCTTCAAGGCTGGCGACGTTTACCAGACTTTGGCAGCAGCAAATTCCCCTCTGACAGTAAAGGAAATCGCCAAAGCAGCTAACATCTGCGAGAGCGAAGTGCTGCTTGGCATGGGCTGGCTCTTCAAGGAAGGGAAGATAAACGCTGTAGAAGACAAAGTAGCATTGGCTTAAACCAAAGTTAGACCATAATAAGAAAGCCGGTAAACAGGAATGGTATTACCGGCTTTTTTATGTTTCAAAGACACGTGGGCAATGGATAGGAACAACAACCGCTACATTCTGAAAGTCCTGGCGGAAGCCGGCGACCTCGGAATCAGCGTGAAAAACCTGTCAACGCACGTGTTCAACATGAGCAGCACACTGTTTGAGAAGCCGGATATGGGCGAAGTGCGCCGCCAAGTAAGGCTGTTTCTGACACGCAACACAAAGGGCCATGATCCGTTGATAGAGCATACAGGACAATGGGGGCACTACCGGCTGAACACAACCCGGTCGGAAACGGCAAGGCAACTCATGCTTGACTTCACCGAAAACGAGGAGGAAGAGGAGCCGAAAGCACGGGAACAGCAAGACATGTCGCTCAATCTCTTCGACTAACTCCACTGTTCTCTTTTGCTAACGCCACTACGCTTTTCAATCAACTCCACTACGCTTTTCGATTAACCCGACAGCTCCATTAAACAAACTATCCCGCTATTTCCGGCAAAATCCCCCACTCTCTCCGCCAAACTCCCCACCCTTTCAGACTATATCCCACACTCTTCGACTAAATCCTTTGACTTATGCATAACAAACCCAACTCCACCGACAACTACAAGCACCTCTCCGTAAAGAAACCTGCCCAACTGCTCGATTTCCTGCTGGAGAATTTGAACGAAAGCCGTTCCAAGGTGAAGGCAACCCTGCAGGGACGCGGCATCAAAGTGGACGGAAAGACCACGACACAGTTCGACTTACAGCTGCAACCGGGCATGGATGTGGCCGTAAGCAAGAGCAAACGCAACCAGCAAACCCTCAAGAGCCGGTACGTGAAGATAGTGTATGAAGACCAGTGGATAGTGGTTGTCGAGAAGAACACCGGCATCCTTTCGATGGCAGCAGGGCACTCTTCGCTGAACGTCAAGGCCGTTTTGGACGGCTATTTCACCAAGTCGCGACAGAAATGCCGCGCCCATGTGGTACACAGGCTTGACCGCGACACCAGCGGACTGATGGTCTATGCCAAGGACATGGACACTGAGCAGACTCTGGAGCACAACTGGCACGACATAGTGTACGACCGCCGCTACATAGCCGTGGTGAGTGGCGAGGTGGAAGAAGAGGGTGGTACGGTTGAAAACTGGCTTAAGGACAACAAAGCATACGTCACTTATTCCTCACCTGTGGACAATGGCGGCAAATATGCCATAACTCATTACCACGTACTCGACCGGACAACGGAACATTCCCTTGTGGAGTTCAAGCTCGAAACGGGCAGAAAGAACCAGATACGCGTGCACACCGCCGACATAGGCCACCCCGTTTGCGGCGATGTCAAGTACGGTAACGGTGACGATCCGCTGCACCGTCTCTGTCTGCACGCCTATATGCTGTGCTTCTGGCATCCCGTCACACGCAAGCGCATGGAGTTTGAGACGCCCATTCCCGCCGCTTTCAGAAGCCTCTTCAAGTGACATTCCGCCGCCGTCCCGACAAGCGGCGGCACAAAACCGACAAAGAACCGAGAAACGAATGGAAAGTTTTGCCTATTATGCCGTTGCCCTGCTGATGATAATCCTGGCCGTTGTTGTATGCAAGAAGATAGCCGGATGCTTCGTCAAGTCGGTTGTCACGCTCATACTCGTGGCAACCCTCACCGCACTTTATTACCTTTTCTTTCACAAATAGACCGTTTGCCGCACCTGAACGGGCACTTTGGGAAGGCTAAATGCCGCATTTAGCGCCCGTAACTGCCGCCTTTAGCCTGGCCAACTGCCGCCTTTAGCCTGACAGGCTGCCCTGTTGCGTCACAGCAACAGTCCCACTGCCACCGCCAAACCATATATAAATATGTTGCGGGCAGTGTCTGCAAGACATTCGTTGAGAGCCTTGCCGCTGCCAATCCTCCTCATTTTGCGGCAGGTGCCCACGTGCAGGACAAGATAGACCAACGGGAATATGGCCGCAAAAGGATGGGTTTTGATGAAAACAACCCCGCACAGGCAGGCCAAGACACCAAGCGCCAGATACAGCCGCAGGCTCCGCTCTGCCCCAAGGCGCACTACAAGAGTGCATTTGCCCGCTTTGCGGTCAGTGTCACGGTCGCGGAAATTGTTGACTATAAGCAATGCGTCAATGACAAGCCCACACGCCACCGACGCCACGACAACTTCGGGCGTGAAAGTGCGCGTCTGCAAGTAATAGGTCAGGCAGACAGGAACGAGACCGAAGAACACAAGCACCAGAACATCGCCCAATCCGAGTCCGGCAAGGTGGCTTGTATATAGGAAACAGAACGCCACGCACAATATCCCCGCCACTATCATCTCCCAACCGCCATAGCAGACCAAGGGCAAGCCGCACACACAGGCCACAAACGTGGTTATCCCGATGGCCGTCTTCATCGCTTTCGGCGTAATCCAGCCCTCCGAGCAAGCCCTGGGCGGCCCCAGACGGACGCTCCTGTCGTCGGTTCCGTTGAGAAAGTCAAACAAATCGTTCACGAAATTGGCGTCAATCTGCATTGCAAAGGCAAACAAGAAGCAGAGCAACGCAGCCGTAAAGCTGAACCCGCCGGAGGCTTCAGACGCGTCAACCCATGCCAACGCCACGCCTATCATCACGGGTACTGCCGCCCCGGACAGCGTTTTGGGGCGCGCAGCAAGCCACCATGCCTTGAAAGAAGCAGGTCTTACGGTATCTTTTTCAACAGGCCTGACAGCATCCTTTCCCATAGTTACAAATACTATATGATTTGCAAAAGTAAGTAAATTTGAGTATATTTGCAAGCAACAACGTCGCTTTATGGTAAACAACACAGCTAGTTTGGACTTGGTAGAGTTCGTGGAAAAGAACATACTTCCGCAATATACTTCTTTTGACAAGGCACATGACCTCGGCCACGCTATAAGAGTGATACGCAGTTCGCTCGATCTGGCGCGCATAACCGGGGCAAACATCGACATGGTGTATGCCATTGCCGCCTACCACGACATCGGTATGTCTGGCCCGAGAGCCATCCACCATCTCACGGGAGGCAAGATCCTTTCGCGCGACGCACGCCTCAAGCGGTGGTTCTCGCCCGAACAGATAAAGATAATGAAGGAGGCGGTAGAGGACCACAGGGCATCTGCGTCCCATGCACCGCGCAGTATCTACGGGAAAATAGTGGCCGAGGCCGACCGCGACCTTGACCCTGACATCGTGTTCCGGCGCGCTGTGCAGTTCGGACTGGCCAATTATCCCGAAATGGACGACGAGCACCATTGGCTACGCTTCAAGAGCCACATGGACAGCAAGTACTCCGAGCACGGCTACATACGCCTTTGGATTCCCAACTCTGACAACGAGCGCAAGCTGAACGCCCTGCGCTCCATCATAGCCGATACGGAAAAACTGAGAAACGCGTTTGAACGCATCTATAAGGAGGAGAAAAAACAATAGCCAACCGCACTCCGCCAGAGGACGGACAGCCTTACTGCAACCATAGACGGAAGCTCTACGCTTCCGAAACATCCGGTTTGCAACGCTAAAGCGGCCGTTTGCACAGTGCAAACGACCGCTTCAACTTTCTTAAACGCCGTGGTTTTTACCCAAAACCAGTATGGTTATTGCACCATACGCTTCATGTTGAGCGAGGCAATCTTGGTGTCTGACGACACTTTGGCCTCGACTTTATACGACACAATGGTGGCCGGAGCGCCATCCTTGCCCGGATTTTTCTGGTCAACGGTGAACGCTACGGCATACTCATAGCCCCCTCCGTCCTGTGTCTCCTTCTTTTCTATCTTCCAGTCGTTGTTTGTACGGAACTCCAACGCCCCGTCGCCGGCCTCGGAATGCAGCTTGTGCATATAGGCAATGACATCGTTTTTGGTGGCGTTCGACTTGTGGAGGAAGTCATCCATGACATTGGCCACGGTTCCGGCAAGCGCATCCGCATCGTTTCCGGCCAAGGCGTTGAAATAACTGTTGAACAGCTGGCTTACATCCTGCTTGTCTGCATCTGTCACCTGCCTTGCGTTCGACTTCTCAAAGCCGTCCCTGGCCTGGTCATAGTACAGGCCGTCACTGTGGGCGTCCATGTAAGCCCGGTAAGCGTCGGGGGTGTCGGCCTTTGAAGCGGCCAGCCAGTCGAGCGAGTCAATCTTTATCTTGCCCTCGATGGCATGGATGCTTCCAGGATGCAGCTGCAGATAGCGCTCTATGGCCGTCTTCGAGCCGCTCAAGACCACATCTGTCCACTCCCTTTCTGCCTGAACCAGCAGGTTCAAGTGGGCCTGTATCGAGTCGCGATGCTCCGCCGGAGCGTCCTTGTAAAGGTCAAGGAAGTTCTGGAGCACTGCCGGTTCGGAGCTTTCCATGGCCGTCTCGTAGGCCGCAAGTTCATCGTTGCCCTGCGAAGTCATGTAGAGATACACTCCGGCAAAGCACGCTATGGCCAAGACAACCACTGTCAGGCCAATGGCCACAAGACCCTTTTTGCGAGGTTTATCCGCCGTTTCGCCAGTCCCGTTGCCCTCCTGCGGGGGCGTTTGCTGCCCTGTGGAGGGACTGGCCCCGGCACTTTCAGGTGAAAACCCGTCCGTCTGACTGTCGCAACCCGCCCGGTTTTCGGCCGCAACCCCGGCATTTGTGCCGTCACAATGAAGACTGCAATGGCACTCGGGGCACAATGTCTGATCCTTGAACACTACGGCTCCGCACCGGGAGCACTTCGTTACATTTCCCGAAATGCGCACGCCACAGCTCGGACAGGTCTCTGCCTTGTCGCTAACCTGATGGCCGCACTCCGGACACTTGATTATTGCCATCTTGTTTCTATTTCGTTTGTTGTTTGTTTATGTTGCAGTATTGGAAGGAAACGCCGCCAACAGGCCGGCCTATCTGTGCCTGAAACGTATTTCGCGCAGACCGTGACGACCCATAAAGCGGCTCTTGTCAACATAGCCGTTGACCCCTGCGATGCGCCCCTTGGCCGTATATTGCCACAAGGCGTAGTCACGCCCGTCGGCAAGCGCCGGTTCGTTGCTGCTGTATTGGGCTATCATAAGCTGATAGGCATCCAGTTCGCCGCAAAGATGGCGGTTGTAGAAGTTGGTACCCGTATAAAGCAAAGGTTTTTGTCTGTACGCTTCTTCCACAAGAGAAAGGAACTTGAAAAGAGAATCGCGGAACTCTTCGGAAGGCAAACCGCCCGTTGTCTCGATGTCAATCATGGGAATAAGGTCCTGTTCGCCCGGCCTGCACTGCGCCATGAAGTTGTCCAGCTGCTTCTTCTGCTCCGTCTTCGGCCTGTAGAAGTGGTAGCTCCCGACCTTCAGCCCATGCTTGTGGGCCAGCCGGATGTTCTGTTCGTACATATCGTCAATCCTGTCACCGCCCTCAGTGGCCTTCAGATACACATAAGCCATCTTGGCGTTCTGCCCGACTGCATCCCAGAAGACCTCTCCCTGATAGTGACTCATGTCAATTCCGTGCACATGGGAACACGTATCCTCGCACTGCACATCCCCGTTCTGGGCTGTTGCGCATAGAGAAAAGAGCGAGAAAACGGCCATAAGCATTTTTTTCATCATGCATAAAATTTAGATGCAAAGATACAAACTATATGATATAAAAGGTGTATCTTTGCATAAATATTGGGTTAAAGAGTTTGCTTTAAGCCCGCAAATGACCGTTTTTTATATGCAAAAGAAGCATTAGAAAGTGCATAATTATGGTAGAAAAGAAGACCACTCAGGACATTGAAGAGAAGAAAAGCCTAAGTTTCGTTGAACAAATGGTGGAGAACGACCTCGCAGAAGGCAAGAACAACGGCCGGATACAGACGCGTTTCCCCCCGGAACCCAACGGCTACATACACATAGGCCATGCAAAGGCAATCTGCATGGACTTCGGCGCTGCGAAGAAATACGGCGGAGTGTGCAACCTGCGCTTTGACGACACGAACCCGTCAAAGGAAGACACGGAGTATGTTGACTCCATCCTCAACGACATACAGTGGCTCGGCTTCCAGTGGGGCAACGTGTATTATGCCTCAGACTACTTCCAGCAGCTGTGGAACTTTGCCGTCTGGATGATAAAGAAAGGGCTTGCGTATATCGACGAGCAGACATCTGAACAGATAGCAGAACAAAAAGGCACGCCCACAACGCCGGGTACTCCCAGCCCATACCGCAACAGGCCGGTGGAGGAGAACCTGCGCCTGTTCAACAGCATGAACACTCCCGAAGCCAAAGAAGGCTCGATGGTGTTGCGCGCAAAGCTCGACATGGCCAATCCCAATATGCATTTCCGCGACCCGGTGATATACCGCATCATACAAACGCCACACCACCGCACGGGAACAACGTGGCACGCCTACCCCATGTACGACTTCGCCCACGGACAAAGCGACTATTTCGAGGGCGTGACCCACTCCATCTGCACACTTGAGTTTGTGCCCCACCGCCCGCTGTACGACAAGTTCGTAGACCTGCTCATGCAGTATGAGGCCGAAGAAAAGGGCAACGACACCGACTATCGCCCAAGGCAGATAGAGTTCAACCGCCTCAACCTGACCTACACGGTGATGAGCAAGCGCAAGCTGCACACGCTTGTTGACGAGCATCTCGTTGAGGGATGGGACGATCCCCGTATGCCCACCGTGTGCGGAATGCGCCGCAGAGGCTACTCTGCCCAGAGCATACGCAACTTCATAGACTCCATAGGCTACACCAAGTTTGACGCCCTCAACGACTACGCCCTGCTTGAGGCTGCCGTAAGGGACGACCTCAACAAGAAGGCGTGCCGTGTGTCGGCCGTGCTCAACCCCGTGAAACTCGTAATAACGAACTATCCCGAAGGACAGACCGAGGAGATGGAGGCCGTGAACAACCCGGAGAACGAGGCCGACGGCACACACAGCATCACATTCAGCCGTGAGCTGTGGATAGAACGCGACGACTTCATGGAAGACGCACCCAAAAAATTCTTCCGCATGACCCCCGGTAAGGAGGTGCGCCTGAAGAATGCATATATAATAATGTGTACCGGCTGCAAGAAAAACGAGGCCGGTGAGGTCGAGGAAATTTACGCCGAATATGACCCACAGAGCCGCAGCGGACTCGAAGGTGCCAACCGCAAGGTCAAGGGAACGCTCCACTGGGTGAGCAAAGACCACTGTCTGCCAGCAGAAGTGAGGCTTTACGACAGGCTGTTCAGCGTGGAAAACCCGTCTGCCGACGAGCGTGATTTCCACGAACTGCTGAACCCGGAGTCGCTGACAGTGCTCTCCAACTGCTACGTGGAAAACTATCTGGCGGAGAAACAGCCGGGCGACTTCCTGCAATTCCAGCGCATAGGATACTTTACGCCCGACAAACGGTCAACGAAAGACCATCTCGTGTTCAACAAGACGGTAGGTCTGAAGGACACATGGGCAAAGATCAACAAATAGAACCAGGGATTTTCCAATGCTGACAGGCGACGACTTCTTCGACAACGACGAGTTCTTGGAAATACTTTCAACCTATGAAAAGGCTGAAAACTCCGGCGTGCCAGTGTTTCTGGATGCAGAAGAACTCACGGACATTGCCGACTATTACATGACAACCGGCAATGCGAAAGGAGCAGAAAAGGCCTTGGACAAGGCGTTGGAGCTGTTTCCGGGAGCCGCTGCCCCACTCGCTTTCAAGGCCAGAGAGGCTTTGGGCTGCAACGATATAGCCAAGGCTAAACTGCTTGCAAGCCAGATAACGGACAAGAGCGAGAGGGAATACCTGTTCATAAAGGTAGAGATACTCATTGCACTCGACAAGGTGGAAAGGGCAGATGCCATCCTCAAAGAGCATTTCGAGACCGTCGGCGAAGAGGACAGGGAGGATTTTATCCTTGACATTGCCAACATATATCTGGACTACGGCGTATATGACCTGTCATACGAATGGCTGGCGCGCAGCACAGAACGGCTTTTGCCCGACTATGACGAGCTTATGGCACGCACACTGATTGGTCTGGGGAAATACGACGAGGGGATAGGAATCATCGACAGGCTGATTGATGAAAACCCATACTCGAAAAAGCACTGGAACGCACTGGCTTCCGCCCAATTCCTTGCCGAGAAATACTGCGAAGCCGTCAAAAGTAGCGAGTATGCCTTGGCCATTGACCCCAATGATGCAGAAGGCCTGCTCACAAAAGCGAACTGTCTGCACAAGACAGAAGACTTCACGGAAGCCCTGAAATATTATAGCCGCTACATCAAAAGCCCGGTTGCAGACAAGGGACTCGGCGAGCTGAACATCGGTATGTGCCTTGTGAGCATCGGCAAGTATGACGAAGCTGTCAGCCACCTGCTCGAAGCCCTGTCGAAATCAGGCCCCGCCCCGCAGCAGCTCCACATGATATATCAGGAACTGGCCTTTGCCTACAGTGCAAAGAAGTGCTACAAAGAGGCCATGAACTGCATTGACAAAGCGCGAAAGCTGGACAGCGACACTACGGACATGGACATCCTGCACGGCCACATACTGCTTGAGAACGGTCATGGCGAGGAGGCAATGCAGGTGTTCCGCAAGGTTATTAGGCAAACAGACTGTGACCCTCACACCTTTTTGAGGATTATCGTATCGATATACGACAACAAATATGTTGAAATGGCATACAGCATGCTCAAAAAACTGTTAGAGTACGACGAGGAAAATTTCGACTGCGGCTACTCGTACTTGGCACTTTGCTGCCACGACCTGAAGAAAGACACGGAGTTTCTGCACTATCTGAAACTTGCATGTGAGCGCAATCCGAAAGAGGCAAAGAGCGTTTTGGGCGAATTGTTTCCCGAAGGGATGAACCCGGTTGACTACTATTCATACTTTACAGATTTGCTTGGACATAAAAGGTAAAGGACTCACTGTCTTGTGTCCACGGGATCATATAAAAAACGACAAAAACAATGAAGCAAATGGCAGACACCAACAACCACGTTGTCATAATGGCAGGAGGCGTAGGCAGCCGCTTCTGGCCAATGAGCACGGCCGAAAAGCCAAAACAGTTCATCGATGTGCTCGGCGTAGGCAAGTCTTTGCTGCAACTCACCGCCGACCGCTTCGACGGCATATGCCCTCCGAAGAACCTGTGGGTGGTGACAAACAAGAAATATGTTGACCTCGTGAGGCAACAACTGCCGCAGATGCCGCCCGAAAACATACTGTGCGAACCGTGCAGACGCAACACTGCACCGTGCATAGCCTATGTCAGCTGGAGGATAAAGGCGGCAAATTCCAACGCCAACATCATCGTTTCGCCGAGCGACCACATCGTCACCGATGTGGAAGAGTTCAGGCGCGTGGTGCTTTCCTGCATGAAATTCACGTCGGAAACCGACTCCATAGTGACGCTGGGCATGACACCCACACGTCCGGAGACAGGCTACGGCTACATCCAGGCCGACCTTTCGTCAAGCTCACTGCGCAACAGCGAGATTTTCCGCGTTGACTCTTTCCGCGAAAAGCCCGACCTTGAGACCGCAAAGCTATACATTCAGAAGAAGCACTACTTTTGGAACGCAGGCATATTCATGTGGAATGTCAGCACCATAGTCAACGCATTCAGAATGTACCAGCCCGCCATGGCAAAGCTGTTCGAGTCGCTCAACGGCTTTTACGGTACGCCGCAGGAGCAGGAAATGATAGACAGGACGTTCCCGGAGTGCGAGAGCATATCCGTGGACTATGCCATAATGGAGAAGGCCGAGGAGATTTTCGTGTGCCCGGCCAACTTCGGATGGAGCGACCTCGGCACTTGGGGTTCGCTGCTGGCGCAGACCAAGAAGGACATCTACGGCAACAGTTGCATAGGCGACGCCATAAGCCTGTTCGAAACCAACAACTGCATAATACACGCAACGCAGGAAAAGAAGGTAGTGGTGCAGGGTCTTGACGGCTACATCGTTGCCGAGCATGACGGAACGCTGCTGATCTGCAAGCTGTCAGAGGAACAGCGCATCAAGAAATTCTCCGGACAGGACTGACCGCCCGGCAGTTTGCCAACACGGCAGCAAACCACAGGACTGACCGCCGGGGGCTTTCCGACAGCAGTTGCCAACCACAAGACAGACAACCAATATTTTTTCAAATACAACAATTACAAAACAATGGAAAAGAAGACTGCCCTCATCACAGGAATTACAGGACAGGACGGTTCATACCTGGCCGAATTCCTGATCGAGAAAGGATATGAAGTGCATGGACTGCTGCGCCGCTCATCATCATTCAACACAGGAAGGATAGAGCACCTGTACCTTGACGAATGGGTGCGCGACATGAAGAAGGCCCGTCTGGTCAATCTGCACTGGGCTGACATGACCGACTCTTCATCACTCATAAGAATCATCGGCGAGACAAAGCCGACCGAGATATACAACCTGGCGGCACAGAGCCACGTGAAAGTCTCTTTTGACGTGCCAGAGTACACTGCCGACACCGATGCCGTGGGCGTGCTTCGGCTGCTTGAGGCAGTGCGCATCTGCGGACTGGAGAAGAGCTGCCGCATATACCAGGCTTCCACATCCGAACTGTTCGGCAAGGTGCAGGAAGTGCCGCAGAAGGAAACCACACCGTTCTATCCGCGCTCGCCATACTCTGTGGCCAAGCTCTACGGCTTCTGGATTATGAAGAACTACCGCGAGTCCTACGGAATGTACTGCTGCAACGGCATACTCTTCAACCACGAGAGCGAGCGCCGGGGCGAGAATTTCGTGACGCGCAAGATAACGCTTGCCGCAGCGCGCATAGCCCAGGGCTATCAGGAGAAGCTCTACCTCGGCAACCTCAACTCCCTGCGCGACTGGGGCTATGCCAGAGACTATGTGGAGTGCATGTGGCTGATACTGCAGCAGCAGCAGCCCGACGACTTCGTCATCGCCACAGGCGAGTACCACACAGTGCGCGAGTTTGCCACCCTCGCATTCAAGGAAGTGGGAATCGAACTGGAGTGGAAAGGCGAGGGAGTTGACGAGAAAGGCTACGACAAGGCCACGGGCAAGGCTCTCGTGGAGGTTGACCCGAAGTATTTCCGCCCCGCTGAGGTTGACCAACTGCTAGGCGACCCGACAAAGGCAAAGAACGTTTTGGGCTGGAACCCAACGAAAACTTCGTTCCAAGAGCTTGTCAAGATTATGGTGGAGCACGACATGACGTTCGTGAAGAAGCTGTTCCTCAAGGCTAAAGTGGCAGAATGACCATGGCGACGCTAAGCAAAGACTCAAAGATATATGTGGCCGGGCACCACGGGCTGGTAGGTTCCGCCATATGGAACAATCTGTTGGGGCGCGGCTACACCAACCTTGTCGGCAGAAGCCACAAGGAACTTGACCTCACCGACCAGGCTGCCGTGGCCAAGTTCTTCGACGAGGAGCGTCCCGATGCCGTCGTTCTGGCCGCCGCCTTTGTAGGCGGTATCATGGCCAACTCGCTCTACCGCGCCGACTTCATCATGCAGAACATGCAGATGCAGTGCAACGTGATAAGCAACGCCTACTCCCACGGTGTGAAGAAGCTGCTCTTCCTCGGCTCCACGTGCATCTATCCCAAGAATGCGCCGCAGCCCATGAAGGAGGACGCGCTGCTGACATCGCCGCTCGAATACACCAACGAGGAATACGCCATCGCCAAGATTGCCGGACTGAAGATGTGCGAGAGCTACAACCTGCAGTACGGCACCAACTACATCGCCGTGATGCCCACCAACCTGTACGGCCCCAACGACAACTTCCACCTTGAGAACAGCCACGTGATGCCGGCCATGATGCGCAAGGTGTATCTGGCCCAGCTGATACACGACAAGCAGTGGGAATGCATACGCCGCGACATGGACAAGCGACCCGTAGAGGGCATAAACGGCAGTTGCAGCGAGGCGGAAATACTCGCAGTGCTGGCAAAATACGGCATAAGCGACGGCAAGGTGGTGCTGTGGGGCACAGGCAATCCGCTGCGCGAGTTCCTTTGGAGCGAGGACATGGCCGACGCAAGCGTACACGTCCTGCTCAATATTGACTTCAAGGACATCATCGGAATAGACAAGTACTCGTCGGTGTTCTACGGAATCACAACCACAGGCAAGGTGGACCGCGACAACAGTGAGGGGCGCGGCGGCGCCATACCGTCGCTCGGCGAGATACGCAACTGCCACATCAATGTCGGCACCGGCAAGGAACTGACCATACGCCAGTTGTCGGAGCTTGTGGCCAAGGCCGTTGGTTTCAACGGAACAATAGAGTTCGACGCCTCGAAACCCGACGGTACGCCACGCAAACTTATTGACGTCTCGAAACTGCACTCACTTGGATGGACACACAAGGTGGAGATTGAAGACGGTGTGCGCAGACTATTCGAATGGTACAAGGAAAGCATTGGATAGAACAACCATACGCTCTACAAGACACAAGTGGGCGGTTTGCCAAACGCAAACCGCCCACTTTTTATTCGTAGCCCTACCCTTTTATTCCAAAACCAACGGCTGTATAAAACCAAGTACCAATATGATTATGCCAATGCTACAAGTTCAGGACAAGATTTGGTGCAAATCACCTATCTTAGAACTCCTGCGCCACTTTTCAAGATACAACAACTACACTGCTTCTACAGCTTAGTCCTGTCCTTGTTACCGTACTTTCTGCACTCGCGGGCAAGTTTGCACCCCCGGCAAGCCTCTCCGCCACGCCTGAAGCATCTGCAGATGCGCCACAGGGCATAGCCCACAGCCGCTGCGACCACAAGAACCACTATTGTTGTCTGCACAGGAAGAAGCGTTTGTATTCGGACTCGAAATTGGGAGTGAACACTCCCTTGCCCATATTCTCGGCTATTTCGCCGGCCGTCCAGAAGCGTCCGCCGTCCAGCTCGGCAGGATTGGGGTGCACGCTGCCGTCATAAACCGTGCGGTGGACATAGACCAGTTCGCGCTCGCAGCTGCTCTCGAACACGTAATGCCCCATGGCCACAGGCTCGAAGCCGCTGACACCGAGTTCTTCGCCGACTTCACGCCTTAGAGCCTGCTCCACTGTCTCACCCACGTCCATGTGTCCTCCTGTAGAGGTGTCCCATCTGCCGGGCTGTATGTCCTTCCACTGCGGCCGCTTTTGGAGATAAAGCTCGCCACGGCTGTTAAACAGGTGCAGATGGACTACGGGATGCAGTGTCATCGAGCCGCCGTGTGCCTCGCTCCGCCTCACAGTGCCCACTACGTTCCCATCTGTGTCAACCGCAGGGAACAGTTCGTCTCCGTTGTCTGCCATATTCTTCATTTATTAAATATGTATGCGACTCTGGCCGAAGGGCTAAATGTTGGTCAGTTTCTTCAGCAGCAGCTTGTTGAGCGCCTGTATTCTGCGCCCCTGGCGACCGATGTCCTCCCGCACAGTGTTCACTCCGCTAAGGAAGTCGGAAAAAGCGTTCAGCAACTGGCTGGGTTGCCTGTCGTCCTCCAGCCCGTCGGGGTTGGTTATTATCCTTATTCCGCGCCGCTCTATGTGCACGTCGATGTCTCGTCCCGTCATTATCGGGTCGCCGTCGTAGTGGATGGCACCAGGCTCGCTGCGGTGTATGTGTATGCGCTCGGCCTTGAACGCCTTTATCTTGGAGTTCTGGTCGAGTGTACGGTTGAACATGTCGATGCTTATCTGCGGTGCGTCAAAGGCAGTGAACGGTTCCATTATCACCACGTCCATCAGCCCGTCGGTCATCGTGGCGTTCGGGGCGATGTAGGCGTTGTTGCCGTACTGTGATGCATTGGCACAGGCTATCAGGAAGGCCTTGTACTTCCTCGCTCCCGTGTCATCCTCCACCTCATACGTCTCCGGCTTGTACTTCAATCCCTCCCTCAGCACGTTTTCTGCATAGGTTATAGGCCCGCGCCGTCCTGCGCCGGCGAACTTCAGGCTGATAAAGGCATCGAACCCCATGCCGCAGGTACAGAAGAATGGCAGCCCGTTGACCACGCCATAGTCAAGAGCCTCGATGTTGCAGCGGTTTATCAGCTCCACAGCCTTGGCCGGGCTGGTCGGAATGCGCAGGTGGCGGGCAAGCCCGTTGCCCGAACCGCAGGGTATTATGCCGAGAGCCGTACCCGTATGGACCAGTGCGCGGGCCACCTCGTTGACAGTTCCGTCGCCTCCCACGGCCACCACTATGTCAACAGCGTCGGCCACACACCCGTGCGCAAGCTCAACGGCATGGCCCGCACGCTCGGTAAAGCGCACCTCATAGTCGAACTTCGCTGTGTCAAGCCGCGACTCTATCACCTTCACAATGCCGTCCTTGCTCTGCGTTCCGGAGTGAGGGTTGAATATGAATACAATTTTCGCCTTTGAGTCCATTCTCTGCAAAAATACACATTTAATAGTATTATACGCTTTTCGGGCGATATAAAAAACGCAAGGATGCACTTTTCACAGAAAACCTGCCCGTTTTATATGGAAAATACGTACCTTTGCCGCCTAAAACAAGGACAGTTACAGACATCAAACATAAATAATGGGACAATTACAGGAAAGATACAAGAACTATCGCGAACCCCAGAAGTATATGGAAATGGGCGTTTATCCCTACTTCCGCGCCATAACGAGCAAGCAAGGCACTGAAGTGGAGATGGAAGGGCACAAAGTTCTGATGTTCGGCTCCAACGCCTACACTGGCCTGACAGGCGACCAACGCATAATAGACGCAGCAAAGGCTGCGCTTGAACAGTACGGCTCCGGTTGTGCGGGCAGCCGCTTCCTCAACGGAACACTCGACCTGCATATACAACTCGAAAAGGAACTGGCCGAATTTGAGGGCAAGGACGAAGCCCTGTGCTTCTCTACCGGCTTCTCGGTCAACTCCGGCGTAATCCCAGCCATCGTAGGACGCGGCGACTACCTCATATGCGACGACCGCGACCACGCCAGTATCGTTGACGGACGCCGCCTCTCGTTCGCCCGTCAGCTGCACTACAAGCACAACGACATGGAAGACCTTGAGAACATCCTCAAGACTCTGCCCCACGAGGCAGTGAAGCTCATTGTCGTTGACGGTGTGTTCTCCATGGAAGGCGACCTGTGCAAGCTGCCCGAAATAGTGGAGCTGAAGCACAAGTACAACTGTTCCGTTATGGTTGATGAGGCACACGGACTCGGAGTGTTCGGCAAGCAGGGACGCGGAGTGTGCGACCACTTCGGACTCACCGGCGAGGTTGACCTCATAATGGGCACATTCTCAAAGTCGCTGGCCAGCATCGGCGGTTTCATAGCTTCCGACAAGGACACCATAAACTACCTGCGCCACACCTGTAGAACATACATATTCAGTGCATCAAACACCCCCGCAGCGACAGCAGCCGCCATGGAGGCACTCCACATACTGAAAGCAGAGCCGGAAAGACTCGACAATCTGTGGAAGGCCACCAACTATGCCTTGACACGTTTCCGCGAGGAAGGCTTCGAGATTGGCGAAACAGAAAGCCCTATCATCCCGCTTTATGTCCACGACATAGAAAAAACTTTCCTCGTAACCAAGCTGGCTTTCGATGCAGGAGTGTTCATCAACCCCGTCATACCGCCCGCCTGCGCACCGCAAGACACACTCGTGCGCTTCGCCCTCATGGCCACCCACACCAAGGAACAGGTGGAACGCGGAGTTCAAGTGCTCACCAAGATTTTCAAGGAGCAGGGCATAATAAAATAAAGGTGACAAGGCTTGCAAGGCTCAGTATTTATGCCTACCTTTGCAGCCGCAAAATGGCAAAGCATATGTGCGGGGTGTAGCGCAGCCCGGTAGCGCTCCTGGTTTGGGACCAGGTGGTCGCAGGTTCGAATCCTGTCGCCCCGACCACAGCAAGCCACACTACAGAACACAAATCCCCTTGGGCGACAACGAAGCCCAGGGGGATTTGCCGTTTACAAACACGCATCACACCGTCACCTCACCACGCCTTTTTGCTAAAAAAGCAAAAAACGAGAAGCCCTGACAGTCGGTGTTGATTTAATTTGCTACCTTTGTGAAACATACAATGGAACTTCTAAACTGAATAATTATGGAAAACAATGCACAGCTCATAGCCCAGTGTGAGGCTAAGGCAAAGCAATGGCTAAGCCCTGCCTTCGACAACGAAACGCAGACAGCAGTAAAAAAAATGATTGAAGCCCAAGACAAGACCGACCTTATCGAGTGCTTCTACAAGGATCTGGAGTTCGGAACCGGCGGACTGCGCGGCATAATGGGTGCCGGAAGCAACCGCATGAACATATACACGGTGGGCATGGCCACGCAGGGCTTTGCCAACTACCTTAAAAAGAACTTCGCCGACCGC
The DNA here is from genome assembly GCA_963590445.1 of Lachnospiraceae bacterium. GTDB lineage: Bacteria > Bacteroidota > Bacteroidia > Bacteroidales > Bacteroidaceae > Prevotella. Next base: position 26,387 of record CAVAPI010000010.1, read on the forward strand.
AGCGACATATCGGTAGTGGTCTGCCACGACTGCCGAAACAACAGCCGTCTCTTCGCTGAGACTGTGGCCAACATATTCTCGGCAAACGGCATCAAGGCATATCTCTTTGACGACATGCGCCCCACTCCGGAGTGTTCGTTCGCCATCAGACATCTGAAGTGCCAGGCCGGCGTGAATGTCACAGCAAGCCACAACCCGCGTGAGTACAACGGTTACAAGGCTTATTGGGAAGACGGAGCACAAGTGCTTGCGCCACACGACACAGGAATCATCGATGAGGTGAACAAGGTGAAGGTTGAGGACGTGAAGTTTGAGGGCGACAAGAGCCTCATACAGATTATAGGTAAGGAAATAGACGACATCTATCTCAACAAGATAAAAGGCATCTGCATAGACCCAGAAGCCATCAAACGCCAGAAAGACCTTAAGATAGTCTATACGCCGCTGCATGGAACGGGAATGATGCTCATACCGCAGTCTCTGAAGCTGTGGGGCTTCGAGAATGTTCACTGCGTAGAAGAGCAGATGGTGAAGAGCGGAGACTTCCCCACCGTTGTGTCGCCTAACCCCGAAAACGGAGAGGCTCTGACTCTTGCCTTGCGCGACGCAAAGGCCATAGATGCAGACATCGTGATGGCCAGCGACCCTGACGCAGACCGCGTTGGTATGGCCTGCAAGAACGACAAGGGCGAATGGGTACTCATCAATGGCAACCAGACGTGCCTTATATTCCTATGGTACATAATAACCAACCGAAAGGCAAAGGGACTCATGAAAGAAGGCGACTTCATCGTTAAGACCATCGTCACGACCGAAGTGATACGCGAAATAGCCGAAAAGCAGAACATAGAGATGCGCGACTGCTACACCGGCTTCAAGTGGATAGCACGCGAAATAGCCCTTTCGGAAGGCAAACAGCAATACATCGGCGGCGGAGAGGAAAGCTACGGCTTCCTTGCACAGGACTTCGTGCGCGACAAGGATGCAGTTTCGGCCTGCTCGCTGCTCGCTGAGATTTGCGCCTATGCCAAAGACAACGGCAAGAGCCTCTACGACTTGCTCATGAACATCTATATGGAGTATGGCTTCTCAAGGGAATTCACCGTCAATGTGGTGAAGCCAGGCAAGACAGGCGCCGACGAGATAAAGCAAATGATGGCAGACTTCCGTGCCAATCCGCCAAAGGAGCTTGGAGGAAGTGAAATCACTGTGTGGAAAGACTACCAGACTCTGGTACAGACCAATGCCGACGGCACCACATCCAAGTTGGATATGCCTACTACAAGCAATGTATTGCAGTGGTTCTGCGGCGATGGTACCAAGGTAAGTGTGCGTCCGTCTGGCACAGAGCCTAAGATAAAGTTCTACATTGAGGTAAAAGACCCGACAATGAAATGCGCCGGCTGTTACGAGCGGTGCATGAAAGACGCGGAGAATAAGATTGAGGCGATAAAGAAATCGCTTAACTTGTAACGCAAAACTCTAAAGCTACGGGCAAAAGCCAACTTTAGAATCACACAAACAAGCCCTGACTTCCTTTCGACGGATAACTTAGCAGGAGAATACCAGAAGAAGCAGGGACTGGAATCGGAAATAAACCGGAAGAGAAAGCTGTGGACGGAAAAGCGGAGAAACTTTTCCGTCCACTCTTTTTATAATCAACGCCAACTTAACGCCCTACACCAAGGCACAAAATGGCATGGACATAAGCCCTTTTATGCGGAAATGTTGTAATTTTGCACCGTCTTATAAGTATTTGAACGATGTTTGGAAAGAAAAAGAGATGGCATCTGCTGCCCGGAACAGAGCCGACCGAGCTTGACAAGCAGGTGATGTATTGGGAAAACAAGGGCAAGCTGGTGCCGACACGCAACCTGATAAGGACTCCGGAAGAGATAGAGGGGATACGCAAGAGCGGAGTGGTGAACTCCGGGGTGCTCGATGAGGTGGCGAAGCAGATACATGCCGGCATGAACACGCTGGAAATAGACAGGATATGCTACGACTATTGCACGGCGCACGGCGCCACACCGGCCTGTCTGGACTACGAGGGATTCCCGAAGAGCGTCTGCACGAGCATCAACGAGGTGGTTTGCCACGGCATACCCAAGGAAGAGGACGTTCTCAAAGAGGGTGACATAATAAATGTGGACTTCACGACAATCCTCGACGGCTACTATGCCGATGCATCCCGGATGTTCATCATAGGCAAGACCACGCCTGAGAAAGAACAGCTCGTAAGGGTGACAAAGGAATGTCTTGAGATAGGTGCGGAAGCAGCCAAGCCCTACGGTTTCGTGGGTGACATTGGGCACGCGATAGAGAAGCATGCGGAGAAGTTTCACTACGGTGTGGTGCGTGACCTGTGCGGTCACGGTGTGGGAATAAAGTTCCACGACGAGCCGGAAGTGATGCACTTCGGGCATAAGGGCACGGGTATGCTGCTCGTACCGGGCATGGTGTTCACCATAGAACCGATGATCAACATGGGCACATGGAAGGTTTTCATCGATGCCGACGACAAATACGGCTGGGAAGTGATTACCGGCGACGAGAAACCGAGCGCACAGTGGGAGCACACCTTCCTCATGACGGAGCACGGCGTGGAGATTTTGAGCGCATAGACAACAGAACAGACACGTATATACATGGACGGGAAAGACGGACACATATATATAATAGGCATAGAGAGCAGCTGCGACGACACTTCGGCGGCCGTTTTGCGTGACGGAGTGCTGCTGAGCAACGTGACAGCCAGCCAGGAAGTACACAAGGCATACGGCGGTGTGGTGCCCGAACTGGCCTCACGGGCACACCAGCAGAACATTGTGCCGGTGGTTGACCAAGCCTTGAAGCGCGCCGGAATAGGCAAAGAGCAACTATCGGCGGTAGCTTTCACGCGCGGACCCGGCCTTATGGGGTCGCTCCTCGTGGGCGTCAGCTTCGCAAAAGGCTTCGCCCGCTCGCTCGGAATACCGCTGATTGACGTAAACCACCTGCAGGGTCACGTGATGGCGCACTTCATCAAAGAGAGCGAAGACGACACTTCGGCGCCGCCACTGCCGTTCCTCTGTCTGCTCGTGAGCGGCGGAAACTCGCAGATAGTGAAGGTTAACGCATACAACGACATGGAAGTGCTCGGCCAAACGATTGACGACGCTGCCGGAGAAGCCATCGACAAGTGCTCGAAAGTCATGGGACTGGGCTATCCCGGAGGCCCCATAATAGACAAACTCGCACGACAGGGCAATCCCAAGGCGTACAAATTCGCCGAACCACACGTACCCGGAATGGACTATAGCTTCAGCGGACTGAAGACATCCTTCCTCTATTCGCTCAGAGAGTGGGTCGCCGGTGACTCCAACTTCATAGAACACCACAAGAATGACATTGCCGCAAGCCTCGAATACACCATCGTTGACATTCTGATGAAGAAACTCCGCATGGCCGTGAAGCAGACCGGCATCAAGCATGTGGCCGTGGCAGGAGGAGTAAGCGCCAACAACGGACTCCGCAACGCGTTCCATGAGCACGCCCGCCGATACGGGTGGACAATATATATACCCAAGTTCAGCTACACAACCGACAATGCTGCGATGATAGGCATCACGGGTTACTACAAATATCTCGACAAGGACTTTTGCAGCATAGACAAGCCTGCATTCTCCAAGGTGACATTCAAATGAAAAGACACAACCAATAAAACGACACAACGACAATGGATTTTGAAAGCAAGATAACAAGCAGGGAAATCAGCCAGCTGCTTTGGGAAAGGGAAGAGACACTCGGCACAGCCGAAAGCTGCACCGGCGGACGTATAGCCGAAGCAATAATAGCAGTACCAGGAGCTTCCAAATACTTCAAGGGCGGCATTATCTCCTACACCAACGAGGTCAAGACATCGCTGCTCGGCGTTGACGCCCAACTGCTCGAAGAGAAAACGGCAGTATGCGAGGAAGTGGCCAAAGCCATGGTGGCAGGTGCGTGCAAGACCCTTGCCACCGACTACGCCATCGCCGCCACCGGCATTGCAGGACCGACCGGCGGAACCAAGGAAATACCCGTCGGCACGATATGGGTGGCATGCGGTTCCAAGGACGACATAAGGACGTTGAAAGTGGAAGAAGACCACGGGCGCGACATAAACCTCGCCATAGCCACCAACAAGGCCATGCAACTGTTTCTGGAAATGCTGAAAGAAAAAGAAGAAACAGCCGAGGAAGACTGACCGTACCATGCGCTCGGCGCAAACCACCGGCTGCCTGTCGTTTCCAAAGCCCGCCGGGTTGCGGGACAAAACCGTCCGCTTACGACAATGTAAACACGGTATTTGCAAGTCGTACATGCCTCCTTTACGAAAACGACTCCACTCTTACACTTTGTGAATGTTACCATTCTCCATAGCAAACAGCCGAGGCGACAACTACAAGCGGAACGGATGTCAGTTGAACTGTCCGAGCGCAGATACAAACCTCCAAACTGTGCGAAAAACGGGCAAGGGACTGGTGGCACAAAACTTTTGGTTCTTTCGGGGAAAAGCATTACCTTTGCACAGCAAAACGCGCTTGTGGCGGAATTGGTAGACGCGCCAGACTTAGGATCTGGTGTCTTGCGACGTGCAGGTTCGAGTCCTGTCAAGCGCACTCCCCATCTTTTACTTACAAGGCAAAACGGTTGTTCTGCGCACCCGTCGGGATTCCAATGCCGTAATGCCTGTTGGAGGGTCTTTTGGTCCAGCCGCCATTCCTTTCCAGCAAGGATTGCTGCATTGTAACGTTTCCTAGGCACACCGTTCTGCACCGAACAAAAAAGTCCGCGCCCCATATAGGGCACGGACTTTATGTTGTTTATCAACCTAAACTTTAGAAATTGTAAACCAAAGAGAACTGAAGGTTCTGGCCGCTCACGTTGAAACCGAAGTCTGTTACAGCCTCTGCACCGTCATAATCAGCCTTTTTGCTTTCATATCCCAACCAGCCTACTTTTGTAATGAAGGTAAGTTTCGGGCCTACATTAACAGATACGCCGGGAGCAACACCGATTTTGAACACGTCAGCCTTTATGTCATCTCCGACATTGTACTCTGCCTTTATATTTGAATAAGCGATGCTACCTTCGAGGAACAGCTTTACATTGTTCCACTTCACGAAGTTGTAACGAGCATAGGGCGCGATAGTGAAAGCAGAAACCTTCTTTGCGTCGTCATCTACTAATTTAATATCGTCATCAGCCTCGCTCTCGCCATATCCAAACTGGATACCGAGATCCCAACTATCGTCAAGATGATAACCTATTTCGGGAACAACCTCGAATGATGTCTGGCTGTCGCCTTTACCGGGATCGTGAGAATTGAAACCAATTCCACCACCGACATAAACCTGTGCATTTGCACTGATTGCGGCTATCATCATAGCTGCCACCAACATTAATTTTTTCATAATTCCGTTTTTTTTAATTGATTAATATGAATTTTTAATGACGGTGCAAAGATACGCCTTTCTGCAATACCGTCAAAGTTTTTTGCGATTATATTTCGGGAGAAAACAGCGGAATAATATATTTGGAACACTAAATGCGGTAAAAGAAACATGTTTCCGGCCATAAACGCAGTGACTGGAACGCAAAATACGGTGACAAAGCAGTCGGATGACAAGGATTTTCCGGTCACATCTTCTATCTTTTTGCAAACATTTTCCCGACAAAAACATACGCTCCCGGAGTGCTTTTCAGGCTTTATCGCTTCAAAAACAGGCGGTTTACGCTCCCTAATCCGCCTGTTTGACTACCGTAAGTGGGCGGTTTGGCAACCGTAAACGACCGGGTTACGAGACGCAGGCGGCTGGATTTGCAAAACAATGCGCAGGGATGCTGTGCCGAAGGCGTATGCCAAAACGTAAAAGTGTTACCCTTTTCAGTAATCGGGATAACGCTTCCCGTGATTGGAAGCAGTAATTTTGCAGCGTGAACAAATAAAACAAGCAAGGCAATATGCATATAGAGAAAATCAAAGAGCCGAACGACACCAAACAGTTCGACGACAAACAGTTGGAAGTGCTGGCGGAAGAAATCCGCAGCGGCATACTTAACAGAGTGAGTGCCCATGGCGGACACGTGGGCCCCAATCTCGGCGTCACCGAAGCCACGATAGCCCTGTGCCGGGTGTTCGACTTTCCTGAAGACAAGGTGGTGTTCGACGTGTCGCACCAGTCCTATCCCTACAAGATGCTCACAGGACGTGCATTCGGATTCACGGAAACGAGCCGTATCAACGACATTTCCGGCTACAGCAGTCCGCTGGAGTCGCCCGTGTACGACCAGTTTGAAATCGGGCACACCTCCACTTCCGTAGCTTTGGCTACAGGTTTGCAGAAAGCACGCGACATGCGCGGCACCAAGGAGAACATCATTGCCCTGATAGGCGACGGCAGTCTGAGCGGCGGCGAGGCCTTCGAGGGACTCGACATGGCCGCCGAACTTGGCACAGGTATAATCATTGTGGTGAACGACAACGAGATGAGCATAGCCGAAAACCACGGCGGACTGTATGGCAACCTCGCCCTGTTGCGCCAAACGCAGGGCAAAGCCGAGCTGAACTTCTTCCGCGCCATGGGGCTTGACTACATATATGTGGAGCAGGGCAACGACATTGCCGCCTTGACCGAGGCTTTCCGTCAGGTGAAAGACACAGACCACCCAGTGGTAGTGCACATACACACCGAGAAAGGTCACGGCTACGCTCCGGCGGTGGCCGAGAAGGAACGCTGGCACTGGAGCATGCCGTTCGACATCCTGACAGGCAAGCCCAAGGCTGCACCTTCGGGCGAGTATATGCCGGCCTTGCTCGGCCAGTGGCTGCGCGAGGAGATAAAGCGCGACCCAAAGCTGGTGTGCATAGCTGCGGCAGTACCGACTGCTGTTGGGTTCGGCCCCGAAGAGCGCAAGGAGGCAGGACGCCAGTTTATAGACGTGGGCATTGCTGAAGAGGAGGCCGTGGCTCTTGCGTCAGGGCTGGCCAAGGGTGGTATGCGCCCCGTGTTCAGCACCTACGCCACCTTCTTCCAGCGCACCTACGACCAGCTTGCGCAAGACCTCTGCGTCAACGGCAACCCGGCGGTGGTCAATGTAATAGGCTCGTCCATATTCGGCATGAACGATTTTACCCACATCTGCTTCTTCGACATCCCCATGCTCAGCCACATACCCAACCTGGTTTATCTCGCCCCAGCGTCATACGAGGAGCTGATAGCCATGGAGAGCTGGGCGATAAGGCAGACAGAGTATCCCGTAGCCATACGAGTGCCGGAGTGCAACGTGATGCATACGAGCGAGCAAATCGATGCCGACTACTCCACGCTCAACCGCTTCAAGACGGTGCGTCAGGGCAGCAAGGTGGCCATAATAGCCGCCGGCGACTTTTTTGAGAAGGGCATTAGGGTGGCCGACCTGCTGAAAGAGAGGGGCGTAGAGGCCACACTCATCAACCCACGCTACCTTTCTGGAGTTGACACCGGCACACTTGAGGCTCTGAAAGGCTCGCACTCTGTGGTGGCAACCATTGAGGACGGCTGCATAGACGGCGGTTTCGGCGAGCGCATAGCCCGCTTCTACGGTGCCTCGACCATGAGGACTCTGTGCTTCGGAGTGGAGAAAGCCTTATACGACCGCTACGACATCGACCAACTGTTGCGCGACAACAACCTTACCGACGGGCAGATTGTGGAGACAATCATGCAGACTTTGTAGAGCCATCCTCTACATTATATAAGAACAGGGCGCAGGTCTCAATCGCGGGACTTGCGCCCTGTTTTGCCTTTATTGTTATATCTACGAACAAAAAACACTGTTCTTTGAACATTCCAACCATATAGAAGCGGCTGTAAAGCATTATCTTTGCATAAGACAGGCTGCACTCGGAAAACCGAAAACCCGTTTCCTTTCCGCTCGCTTGCACTGTCCTTGCATAATCAATATGAACAATCTACGATACTAAAAGCTACAGAAACAATGAGAAAGACAATGGTTCTAATGGCGGCGATGGCCGCAATGGCTGCGCAAGCCAAGGTGGAGCTGACGCGGCTTACCGTGGAAGGCCGCACGCAACCCACAGGCATAGACGTGGAGCAGCCGCGCCTGGGATGGCAGATAGCGTCGGACAAGCGCGACGTCAGGCAACGCTCCTATCAAGTGATAGTGGCATCAACAGCCGAGAAGGCCAAGGTTCTCGACGGCGACGTGTGGAACAGCGGGCGCATAGCGTCCAACCAGTCGCAATGGATTGAACTGCCCGCAGGGCTTATGCGCCCCAACAAGGAGTATTATTGGCGTGTGCAGGTGGAGACAAACCGGGGCGCAACCGGGTGGAGCGCAACCGGGAAGTGGACTGCCGGCATGCTTTCGCCAGCGCAGTGGCAGGGCATATGGATTGGCGTTGACTCGCTTATGCCCTGGGACTCCAACGCACGCAACAGCCGTTTGGCCGCACGCTATCTGCGAAAGGAGTTCACTACGCACGGCAAAGTGGCCTGCGCAACCATGCACATCTGCGGTCTTGGCATCTACACCTTATATATTAATGGGCGCAAGGTGGGCAACGACGAGCTTACACCCTTGGCCACAGACTTCACAAAGTCGGTGGTTTACAACACCTACGACGTGACATCCATGCTCTCCGGCCGCAACGCAGTTGGCGTAATGCTCAACGCCGGACGCTATTATGCCTTCCGCCAATACACCGGAAAAGCCGTCATGCGCAACTTTGGTCAGCCGCGCCTGATGGCCAATCTCATAATAGAGTATGCAGACGGCACCGCCGAAACCATTGCAAGCGACACTTCGTGGAGGCTATGTGCCGATGGCCCTGTGCGCAAGGCCAACTACTACGACGGCGAGACCTATGACGCGACAAAGGAACTCGGCCAGTGGACTCTGCCCGGTTACGACGACTCGGCATGGATGAAGGCACGACAGATGGGCGAACCGGGCGGACGGCTGGTGGGAAACATAGCTCCACCGATACACGTGTATGCCACTGACCGCCCCACGATTGTGTCTCAAGACGGCCGACGTGCTCTGCTGGACTTCGGTACAAACGGTGCCGGACGGTTGCGCATAAGCCTTCGGGGCAACCGGGGAGACACTGTGGTGGTGCGCTATGCCGAGACGCTCAACGGCAAAGGCTCGCTCTACACCAAGAACCTGCGTTCGGCACAGTGCCGCGACACAATCGTTCTCGGCGGCAAACCTATGCTCTGGAGCAACGACAACACCTATCAAGGCTTCCGCTACGCAGAGGTAATCGGGGCAAAGATAGGCGCAAACGATGTGGAGCGAGAGTTGCTGGCCGACAGAATGGATGACCGCGACACCGGCTTCAGTGTTGTGGGTAAGGACACGGCCAAGTCGGACATAATAAACCAGCTTGTGGCCAACGCCCGGCGCGGCATTAGGAGCAACTACAAGGGCTTTCCGCTCGATTGTCCGCAACGTGACGAACGTATGCCCTGGCTTGGCGACCGTACAACGGGATGCCTTGGCGAGAGCTATCTCATGGACAACCATGCGCTCTACGCCAAGTGGGACGCCGACATATGCCAAGGCCAGCGCAGCAACGGCGACATTTCCGACGTGTCGCCCAATTATTGGCAGGCGTACAACGGCAGCCTGACGTGGGGCGGAGCGTTGCCTTTCTCTGCTGATATGCTCTATCGGCAGTATGGAGACATGAAACCCATGACAGACAGCTACGATGCTATCAAGCGTTTCCTGGCCTATGTGAAAGGAACGTTAGGGCAAGACGGCATAATAACAAAAGACCGATATGGCGACTGGTGCGTGCCGCCGGAGTCGCCAACGTTGATACACAGCAAGGACCCGCAACGCACTACCGACGGACAACTGCTTGCTACGGCCTACTATTTCTATCTCTGCCGCCTAATGCAACGCTACGCCACGCTCGGAAACAACACCGCTGACACCGACTATTTTGCCCAAGAAGCGGAACAGACGCTGACGGCGTTCAACAAGAAGTTCCTCGCTAATGGCTCTTATTCCAACGGAACGGTTACGGCAAACGTCATTCCGCTGGCCATGGGCATGGTGCCTGATGAGGTGAAACAGCAGGTTGAGGACAACCTTGTGGGCAAGATAGTTGCCAACGGCACCCACCTGTCCACCGGCGTTGTGGGCATACAGTGGCTCATGCGCCATCTTTCTGACATGGGACGAGGCGACATCGCCTACACCATTGCCACCAACGACACCTATCCCAGCTGGGGCTACATGGTGAAGCACGGTGCGACAACCATCTGGGAACTGTGGAACGGCGACACGGCCAACCCCTCGATGAACAGCGGCAACCACGTCATGTTGCTCGGCGACCTGCTGCCGTGGCTGTATGAGCGTGTAGGCGGCATACAGCCAGCCGCTCCGGGCTTCAAGGAGATAATGCTCAAGCCCGACTTCTCTATAACGGAACTGACGGAAGTCTGCGCTTCGCATCCCACACCTTATGGACTCATTAAGAGTAACTGGCGGCGCAAGAACGGAAAGATAGAGTGGCACGTGGCCATACCGGCCAACACCACTGCCACAGTGTGGCTGCCCAACGGCAAGCGGAAAAGCATCGGTTCGGGCGAATACACATTCTAAAGTTGTGAAACCGGGCGCAAAGCCGATATTACCAAATACATTTTATAAAGAGGCTCCGCCGCTTTGCTGGAAAGAACCGCCCGTTTACGGATAGCTAAATGTCGCGTTTGCGAATATCAACCCCGGCGGATTGAAAGTTGTAAAGAGGATAATGGCAACGGAAACAGGGGCAACGGACATCGCCGAATGGCTGTGCTCGTTGCCCCTGTGATGGGTAAAGCCTATGAAAATGGGGTATAGACCGGTGAAGACAGGCTGTTGAACGTATGAAATGGGTTGTTGGCCAGATGGAAAAGGGTTACTTCCCGTCAAGTTCCTGCCGCAATTGTTTGGCGTAAGCATCGAATTGGTTGCCGCAACTTGCTTTGTTCCACACGTCACCGAGAAAAGCGGCACCTCCGAAGCGCCACTTCCGCAGTTGCGCTATGCGGTCTGATGTAATGCCGCCAAGAGCTATGACCCTGCTGTCTATAATGCCGCCTACTGCTGC
>CAVAPI010000011.1:0-36703 GCA_963590445.1 Lachnospiraceae bacterium
GGCCGGATTTCTCTTTGCAATCCCGGTTCCGTGCGGTCAGACGCCAAGTTTTCACACCCCCTCTGCGGCAGAAAGCAGGCAGTCTGTGCCTGTTTGCATATCCGAATGGCGCAACCGCCGGAAAAGATATTCCATTTTTCCGAACGGACAAAGGAAATTGGGAAAAATGTTTGCAAGCGATGGTTAGGACAGAATGTTTGCTGTCATGTGAACGGATGGTACGAGGCTGCCAAGTTTGCCCTTGCATAGGAGGTACGTCGCCCCCGGCGTACCATTCAAGCGAAGATGAAGCACAAGAGCGAACTTACATTGCGTCTGCCCACGAATGGTACGCCGGGGGCGACGTACCTCCTACGCAAGGGCGAACTTGCATTGCCCAAAGACTTCAGCACAGCCTCCTTCGTGCGCAGATGTCCTCACTCTTCGTGAGAAGATGACAGGGAAGAAACTGGGCATGCTCAAGGGATGCGGTGGGGACACCGCACCTACTACGCAAGCGCAAATTTTGTCAACCAAGCCCTGGCACACAAGGCAAACTTAGTAGGTGCGGTGTCCTCACCGCATCCCAAAAGTGCAGATGTCCTCACTCTTCGTGAGAAGATGACAGGGAAGAACCTGGATTTAATCAGGGATGCGGTGGGGACACCGCACCTACTACGCAAGCGCAAACTTTGTCAACCAAGCCCCGGCACACAAGGGCAAACTTAGTAGGTGCGGTGTCCCCACCGCATCCCAAAAGTGCAGATGACAGCATCGGGTCAGCGGAAAAAGGGGGGAAACGAAAAAGGCTTCCACCGGATATTGGCGGAAGCCTTCTTGCGGAAAGTGAGGGATTCAAACCCCCGATACCCGAAAGGGGTATACCGGATTTCGAGTCCAGCGCATTCGATCACTCTGCCAACTTTCCTCTAAGTGGATGCAAAGGTAGCCATTATTTCCATATGAACAAAATTATTCAAAGGATAATTTGGCCAGTCTGTCCCTTAGTATCTGCGCTTCCGACTTTCTGATTGACAGCTTTATTTCGCAGGTGTTGTCGTATTTCTGTCCTATGACGCGCGGTTCCATTTCCTTCACTATGCGCATGACGCTGTTCATCATGGGGTAGGGGAACGAGAAGGTCACGGTCTCTTCCACCAGTCTTACCTCGCTCTCTGCGCTTTCCAGCGCTTCGGCGGCTGCTGTCTTGTAGGCAACGGCAAGACCGCCGGTGCCGAGGTTCACGCCTCCGTAGTATCTCACGACAACCACGATTGCGTTTGTGATGTCGTGGCTCACTATCTGCCCGAGAATGGGTTTGCCTGCGCTGCCGCCCGGTTCTCCGTCGTCGTTGGCCCTGGTGGCTGCGGCTTCGCCCATGCCTATTGCGTAGGCGTAGCACACGTGGCGGGCGTTGAAATATTTTTTGTTGTATTCTGCGACGATGGCTTTTGCCTCGTCGGCATTGTCTATGTGATGAGCAAAGGCGAGGAACTTGCTCCGCTTCTCGGTGTAGTATCCCTCGCCTATGGTCTTTATGGTTTTGTACTGGTCGCCCACTTCCGTAGTCTTTGGTAGTGTTAGCCGAGTTTGTGTATGACAAGCCCCGAGCGCAGTTTCGGTTCAAACCACGTTGCCTTGGGCGGCATTATCTTGCCGCTGTCGGCAATGTCCATGATTTGCTTCATGGTGACGGGATATAGGGCCAGCGCAATGCGCATTTCTCCGCTGTCCACACGCCGCTTCAGTTCGTCAAGGCCGCGCAGTCCGCCTACGAAGTCGATGCGCTTGTCGCTTCTCAAGTCGGTGATGCCGAGAACTTTGTCGAGTATGAGGCGGCTTGAAATGTCCACGTCGAGCACTCCGATCGGGTCGCTGTTGTCGAAGGTGCCTTCCTTGGCGGTGAGACGATACCAGTGGCTGTCAAGATAGAGGGAGAACTCGTGCAGCAGGGCTGGCTTGTAGATGTCCTCGCCCATGTCTTCTACGGTGAAGTCCTTTGCCAGAGCTTCGAGAAACTGTGCAGAAGAGAGTCCGTTGAGGTCTTTCACGACACGGTTGTAGTCGAGTATGGTGAGCTGTGAAGCCTGGAAGCATACGGCCATGAAGTAGTTGTACTCCTCTTTTCCAGTGTGGTTGGGGTTCTGCTTGGCCTTTTCAGCTCCTACAAGTGCTGCTGCCGCCGAGCGGTGGTGGCCGTCGGCGATGTACAGACTTGGCATCTTGGCAAACTCTTCGGTTATGGTCTGCATGTCAGCCTTGTCACTGATGATCCAGAACTGGTGGCGGAAGCCATCGATAGGGGCTATGAAGTCGTATTCAGGCTTCCCTGCGGCATACTTCTCCATAATGGTTTGCAGAACGGCGTTGTCGGGATAGGCGAAGAAAACCGGCTCGATGTTGGCGTTGCACACCCTCACGTGCTTCATACGGTCTTCCTCTTTGTCGCGTCGGGTCAATTCGTGCTTCTTTATAACGCCGTTCAGATAGTCGTCAACGTAAGCCCCCACGACAAGACCGTATTGGGTTTTGCCGTTCATCGTCTGGGCGTATATATAATAGTGGTCGTCTGTGTCCTGCGCCAGCCATCCTTTGTCCTGGAACTTGGCGAAGTTTTCGGCGGCTTTGTCGTACACGCGGGCGTCGTATTCGCTTGTTCCCGGCTCGAAGTCAATCTCGGGCTTTATTATGTGGTACAGGCTCTTTTCGTTGTTGCCGGCCTCTGCCCGGGCTTCTTCCGAGTTGAGCACGTCATAAGGACGCGATTCGACTTGCTCCACAAGGTCTTTGGGAGGACGCAAGCCTTTGAATGGTTTAACGGTTGCCATGCAGTCGGAGGATTACTTGTTTACTTGGAACTTGGTGTCGCCTGTTGCGAAGAACGAGTTGATCTGCTTTGCGGCTGCAATACCTGCGTTGGTGTTGGCCTCGGCGGTCTGTGCTCCCATTTTCTTGGGCGTACTGAAGTAGCGTCCCTCAAACTTAGCAAACTCAGCATCGGCGTCCGGCTTGATGTCTGTGATGAATTTCAAGTCTGAACGCTCTGCGAGGAGGTCAATAAGTTCCGGTTCGTTGATGATTTCCTTGCGGGCTGTGTTTATCAGGATGGCGCCTTTGACCATGCCGCCCACCAGTGCCTTGCCGATACTCTGCCTGGTTTCGGGTGTGGCAGGTATGTGCAGTGACACTATGTCGCAGGTCTTGAACAGTTCAGCCTGGCTTTCCACAGCAGTAACCCCGGCACTCTCTATCGCCTCCTTGGGGCAATAGGCATCGTAGGCATAGACCTTCATGCCAAAGCCGGCGGCTATGCGCGCTACATTGCGGCCTACGTTGCCGAAAGCAAGCAGTCCGAGCTTCTTGCCGTAAAGTTCTGTGCCTGATTTGCCGTTGTAGAAATTGCGCACGGCATATACTAACAGTCCGAAAACCAGCTCTGCCACAGCATTGGCGTTTTGTCCGGGAGTGTTTTCCACCACGATGCCTTTCTCCTTTGCATAGGCTGTGTCGATAGAGTCATAGCCTGCTCCTGCGCGCACTACGATTTTCAGGTTCTTGGCGGCATCGAGGACTTCGGAAGTAATCTTGTCAGAACGCACAATCAGTGCGTCTGCATCAGCCACTGCATTGAGCAGTTGTGCCGTCTCGGTGTATTTTTCAAGCAGAACGAGCTGGTTGCCTGCGTTTTCCACTTCTTTCTTTATTCCGTTTATGGCTTCTGCTGCAAACGGCTTTTCGGTTGCTACTAATATCTTCTTCATTTCTTTTTGTTTTTAATTGTTACTCTGGTATGGATGGTTGCCTAAAGCAGAAAGACTGGAAACCGCAGCCACGGCAAGCCTTGGCCAAAGGTTTTCAGTCTTCCTTTGTATTGGTGTGATTGCCTGGATTTAGTGTGCGGCTTCAAACTCTTTCATGCACGCAACGAGCGCATTTACGCCTTCGATGGTCTGGGCGTTGTAGCAGCTTGCGCGGAAACCGCCGACACTGCGGTGTCCCTTTATTCCGACCATGCCTTTGGATGTGGCAAACTCGAAGAACGGTTTTTCCAGTTCGGCGTATTCGTCGTTCATGACGAAGCAGATGTTCATCACGGAGCGGTCTTCCTCCTTCACGGTTCCACGGAACAGTTTGTTGCGGTCAATCTCTTCGTACAGTATCTCGGCGCGTTCTTTGGCTCGCTTGTCCATTGCCTCCACTCCGCCGTTCTTCTTTATCCAGCGCAGCGTTTCCAGAGCGCTGTAGATGGGCACAACGGGCGGTGTGTTGAACATGGAACCTTTCTCCACGTGTGTGCGATAGTCAAGCATTGTGGGTATCGGGCGCGGAGCATGACCCAGTTTCTCGTCCTTTACTATCACCACTGTCACTCCAGCCATGGCGAGGTTCTTCTGCGCTCCGGCATAGATGCAGTCGTATTTGGCCACGTCTATCGGACGGCTGAAGATGTCTGATGACATATCTCCGATGAGTGGCACGCTGACTTCAGGGTCTTTGCGTATCTCGGTGCCGTATATCGTGTTGTTGGTGGTGATGTGCAGATAGTCAGCGTCGGCCGGGCAGTTCCATCCTTTGGGTATGAAGGTGTAGTTTGCATCGGCAGAAGAAGCCGCTTCAACCACCTCTCCGAACAACTTGGCCTCTTTCATGGCTTTCTTTGCCCATGTGCCGGTGTTAAGGTAGGCTGCCTTCTTGATAAGGAAGTTATACGGAACCATACAGAACTCCAATGACGCTCCACCTCCAAGGAATATTACCGAATACCCGGCGGGTATGTTGAGCAACTCCTTTATTAAAGCCACGGCTTCATCGACTACCGGCTGGAAATCCTTTGCCCTGTGGCTTATTTCCATAAGGGACAGGCCTGAACCGTTGAAATCGAGACATTGTTTGGCGGTGTTCTCTATCACTTCACGGGGCAGCATGGAAGGTCCTGCATTAAAGTTATACTTCTTCATTTGACTTGAAAGTTTAATTAATATTCTCTTTTGTATGTGCTAAATGCGGTGCGAATATACCCAATTTCTGGCATTTTGCAAAATTTTTGCACCTATTTCTTGACGAAATGTAAGGAGTTGGCATGAAGTGTCATGTCTATCTGACAATTTCCACTATGGTTTTCACTCCTTTTATTTTTTCTCCCTGTGTCTGACTCAACGCTTGACGCAGCTTGTCGGCGGCTATGGCGGCGTAGGCGTAGCGGTCCTTCACGTCGATGCGTCCGATTTCTGCCGGGGTGAGGCCGCCTTTCTTGCACAGGAAGCCCACTATGTCGCCCTTGCTTATCTTGTCTTTCTTCCCCTTACCTATATATATAGTAGCCATGCGTGGCTTTGCGGGTGGTAAAAGGGCGGTTGGGATGTCGTAAACGGCCAGTTTGCTGTTAATAAATGCAGGCTTTTCTTCCGCCGGGCCTATGATGAAGAATGTGCGTCCCTGCGCTTCCCACCGTGCGGTGCGCCCGATGCGGTGTACGTACTCCTCTTCGCCGGGCGGCAAGTGGTAGTGTATTATGTTGCCGATGTCGGGTATGTCAAGTCCGCGCGACGCAAGGTCGGTGGAAACCAGTATGTTGGCTGAGCCGTTGCTGAACTTGTATAGTGCATCTTCGCGCTCTTTCTGTTCCATACCGCCGTGCAGCATGCTTACGGCGAAGCCTTGACTGCGGAGCCATGCCGCCGTGCGCTCCACACTGTCGCGGTAGTTGAGGAAAACAATGCTGCTTTCGCTGCCGAACGAGCGCAGAAGGCGTGACAGGGTGTCGAGCTTGTCCTTGTCGGGGCTGCTTACGGCATACATCTCCACCTGCTGCGGCACTTTATCTTCGCCGCCTGTATAGTCTGTTCTGTCGGTTCGGCCGAGCCGGACGAAGTGCGGGATTTCGTCAGTGTCGGTGGCGGACAGCAGGAATCTGCGCCTTATGCCGGGCAAACTCTTCAACAGGCGTTCCATTTCGTTGTGGAAACCCATTTCAAGGCACTTGTCAAACTCGTCTATCACCACGTATTTTATGCCGAAGACATCGAAGTTGCCATTGGCAATGTGGTCGTTGAGTCTTCCCGGAGTGCCGAATATTATCTGTGGGCGCACCTGTTTCAGTGTCTTGTGCTCGTCCATAGCCGCACGTCCGCCGTAACATGCAGTGGAACGCAGGCCCGTTCCCATGCTGCGTAGCACCTCGTCAGACTGCAAAGACAGTTCCCTGCCGGGCAAAACCACTATGGCCTGCGGGCGGTCGTCGGCCTTTTCCACGAGTTCAGTCAGGGGAAGGAGATAGGCAAGCGTCTTGCCCGAACCCGTAGGCGACAGCACCACGAGGTCGTTGCGGGAGGTTTTCATCCGTGTGTAAACCTCCTGCTGCATGTCACTCAGCCGTTCAATGTGCAGTTTTGCCAATATTTGCTCTATACTCATACCAGTTCGTGGATTTCGCTTGGTGACTTTCGCTTCAGAATCTCCAGCTTGAGGCTTTCGCCCGTCCTTATTCCGTTCCGCAGAAGTATGTCCTCCACGGTTTTCCTTGCCAGTTCCGGGTGGTTGTTCTCCTCGCTGAGATGGCATAGCCACACGTGCTTGAGTCTGTCCGTTAGGTTTTCGGCCAGGGCCTTGCCGCATTCCTCGTTGCTGAGGTGGCCTGTGCCGCTCAGTATGCGGCTTTTCAGGTATGCCGGATACTTGCCTGCCTCCAGCATCTGCACGTCGTGGTTGGCCTCAATCACGAGGTAGTCGGCTTCGGCTATGCCCTTCTTGATGTCGGGGGTAACTTCTCCGGCATCTGTCACGATGCAAAACACCACGCCGTCGTGCTCTATGCGGTAGCCAACGTTGTCGGCACTGTCGTGAGGCACGGCAAACGGGGTCACGGAGAACTCGCCTATGGCGACCTGACGGTCTTTTTCCACATACCTGACGAGGCTTTCGTCCACCTTCTTTCGCACACAATAGTTGCGCCGGATGCCGGCATGCACCTCGCGTGTGGCATATACGGGAACGTTAGTCTCGTGACTTACGTACCCTACTGCCTTTACGTGGTCGGCGTGGTCGTGGGTTACAATGATGTTGTGTATGTCTTTCAGGTCGAGTCCGTAGTCCTTCAAGTACTTTTTCAATTGCTTTGTACCTATGCCAGAGTCTATCAGCAACCCGTCGGTGGCGGTATATAACAGATAACAGTTGCCGCTGCTACCGCTACCAAAGGATATGAATTTAAGCATTTTGCGGTTTTCCTTTCCTTATTCCGTGCTTTTCGTCCTCCAGAAGTCCTTCATTCGGATGTCAAACACCAAGGTACTGTATGCAGGGATGCTGCTCTTGGCCACCGTGCCGTAGCCTAACTGGTATGGGATATACACTATCCAGTGGTCACCACGGTGCATGCTCTGCAAAGCCGTGGCAAATCCATCGACAGTTGCACTCACGCGCATCTCGCTAACCACGCTCGTGGCTTCGTCAAACGGTTCATCGAACGATGCGTCGAAGCGCAGTCCTTGCGGGTAACTGGCCGATGGCAGCAGCCGTCCGGCGTAGTGTACCGCCACAGTGTCGGTGTATTTCGGCGACGAAGTCTCCGTTGCCGGGCCTTCACCCACCACTTTCACTATCACATAGTCGGCGTTGGTACCCGTATATTCGCCGGTTTTCGTCCAGTTCTTTATCCGTTTCCAGTCGCTGCGCGACGGGTCGGCCTCTATAAGAGCCTTGACCGAATCGCTCAAGTGGTTGAAAAACGTTTCGTTCTGCCACTGCCAGTTGGGATATTCCTCCACCATACCGTCGTCTTCGCTGCATGAAAACATACAGGACACGGCAGTTATCGCGATTGCGGCCAACAGTATTTTTTGCTTCATCATCGTTTGGCTATATATAATAAGGTGTGCTTCAGGCACGGATACGGCAGTCATGGCGGCAGACCCTTGCCCGCCGCCATGCGAGTGCCGAGGTTTATTGAAGTTTCTTCAGCAGACTTGCTATGCTCACCTTGTCTTCTATGATGCTGCCCAGCTGCTCTATGCTCACGCGTTCCTGCTCCATCGTGTCGCGGAAGCGCAGTGTCACGGTGTTGTCCTTGAGTGTGTCGTAGTCAACGGTCACGCAGTAGGGCGTACCTATGGCATCCTGACGGCGGTAACGCTTGCCTATCGTGTCTTTCTCGTCGTACTGGCAATTGAAGTGGAACTTCAGGCTGTCGATAATCTCGCGTGCCTTCTCAGGCAGTCCGTCCTTTTTCACGAGAGGCATCACGGCCAGTTTTACAGGAGCAAGGGCTGCGGGCAGTTTGAGCACCACTCGCGTCTCGCCGTTGGCCAGTTGTTCCTCTTCATACGAGTGACACATGATGGAAAGGAACATACGGTCAACGCCAATACTCGTTTCTATGTCATACGGAGTGTAGCTTTCGTTGGTCTGCGGGTCAAAGTACTTGATGGAACGGCCGGAGAACTTCTCGTGCTGGCTCAAGTCAAAGTCGGTACGGCTGTGTATGCCTTCCACTTCCTTGAACCCGAAGGGCATACGGAACTCGATGTCGGTGGCTGCATTGGCGTAATGGGCCAGCTTTTCGTGGTCGTGGAAACGGTAGTTGTCCGCTCCGAAGCCCAAAGCCTGGTGCCATTTCATGCGCAACTCCTTCCATTTGGCAAACCACTCCATCTCTGTGCCGGGCTTAACGAAGAACTGCATCTCCATTTGTTCGAACTCGCGCATACGGAAGATGAACTGCCGCGCAACGATTTCGTTGCGGAAAGCCTTGCCAATCTGTGCTATGCCGAACGGAATCTTCATGCGTCCCGTCTTCTGCACGTTCAGATAGTTCACGAATATGCCCTGCGCAGTCTCCGGGCGCAGGTATATCTTGCTTGCGGCCTCGGCTGACGCTCCCATCTCTGTGGAGAACATGAGGTTGAACTGGCGCACATCGGTCCAGTTCTTCGTTCCGCTGATGGGGTCAACTATTCCCTCGTCGAGTATTATCTGCTTCAGTTCCGCAAGGTCGGGCCCCTGCATGGCCTTGGCGTAACGCTCATGCAGAGCGTCACGCTTCTGCTGGTTCTCCTGAACCCTTGGGTTCGTCTCGCGGAACTTGGCCTCGTCGAAGCTCTCGCCGAAGCGTTTGCGCGCCTTGGCCACCTCTTTCTCTATCTTTTCGTCATACTTGGCGATGTGATCCTCTATGAGGTTGTCGGCGCGGTAGCGCTTTTTTGAGTCGCGGTTGTCTATCAGCGGGTCGTTGAAGGCATCCACGTGACCGCTGGCCTTCCAGATAGTGGGGTGCATGAATATGGCTGAGTCGATGCCCACGATGTTTTCGTGCAGCAGCACCATGCTTTTCCACCAGTATTCCTTTATGTTGTTTTTCAGTTCCACGCCGTTCTGTCCGTAATCATACACTGCGGCCAACCCGTCGTATATGTCACTGCTCGGAAACACGAAGCCATATTCCTTGCAATGCGACACTATTTTCTTGAAAACATCTTCTTGTGCCATGTCTGTTATATCTGTTTTTAATTAAAGTTTCATACAATCTTATGCAAAGATAGTGCAAACGAGCGGAAAGAAAACTTGTTTTCAATTTCCCGAATGCAGCCTATCTTATGCAAAGTTACGATTTTCTGACGTATAAAAGGCCATGTTTCCCGTTAAATGTTTGAAACATGGCCTTGCCGGTGTCATTGCGGAGCGCTCGCTTCTTCCTTCTTCTCCGGAAAACATGGCATATGTGCAATGGATTCTTGTAGATATTGGTCGTATAGCGTTTGTTGTAAACGGGAAACCATGTGGCTAACCAACAAACAACCGTTGGCAGGCGGCAGGTTTTTCATGCCTGTTCCCACTGCGTCGAGGCTCGCCGGAATATCTTAAGATGGCATCGGCGATATAGTAACCCAAGTTTACGGGGACGGCATTGCCTATCATTTGTTCTATATTCGTTTTTGTTCCGTCAAAGTCGAAATCCTCTGGAAATGTTTGGATCATGCTTCGCTCCATGGAAGTCAAGGGGCGTATTCCTTCAAGTGATGCTACCGGGTCGCCTGAATGTAATGTGTAACCTTTGGGCATAGGCCTGTTTACGCCGCGGATTGTAGCGCTTGGCTCGGCAGTGCTGAAGATTCCCCGGCGGGCATAGCTGCGTGGATGACGATAATAATACTTTATAGGCAATTTGTCTCCAAAGTATTCGGCAACGCTCATCTCGTGATCTGACAGGTTTTCCAGCAACTTCTCTTTTATAAAGCCATCGTCTGCGCCGAGCTTCCCTATCATTACGAAGCGTTTTCTTTTCTGCGGGACACCGCAAAGAGCCGCATTAAGGACTGTATAGGTTATGCCGTATCCGGCAGACTTGAATATTGCGAGAGCGTCTTGCAGCTTTTGTGTCTTCAAAATGCGCTCTACGTTCTCCATTACAAACCATGCAGGTCTAACGCAAGAGACTATTTTTGCATAGCATACGGTAAGGTTTCCGCGCCCATTGTCCTCGTTGCGCTTGCCGGCAGACGAGAAGTCTTGGCATGGAGGGCCGCCTATAATCATGTCTGGTTCATACGGACGGATGGCCTTAACGGACTCTTCTATGTCCATAAGGTCTGCCCGTATGGCGGGATGGGAGAAGTTCTTTCTGTAAACAGTCAGGGCATCTGTCCAATTGTCAAAGGCTGCAACCACATTCATGCCTGCTTTTTCGAAGCCGAGGCTCAACCCGCCACAACCGCAAAACAAATCTACGACTCTCATACCGTTTATATAAAAAGTTCAGGGTGGCTTACGAGATATGCGTCAAACCGTCTTTCTGGGCGCAACAGCTTCTGACCGTCACCAAGAATAATGTTCTTTATCTCATATTTGCTTATGCGCGGCTTCTCCAATTCGGCGCATTTCAAGAAGGGATTGGTCAGCTTGCCGCTGATAGCAAAAGCCTTGCCGGTCTTATGTGGGGAGACCGCACGACAATTTCGCTGCCGTATTCTCCGTCAGGCAAATCTTTGGTGGTGTTGTCCGGAAGGGTTGTGAGCTTTATTTCCAGTCCGCTTGTGGGGCTTTGGGTCGCCCTGTTAATCATTACCAAATCTATTTTCTCTTTCTTGCCGGCTGTATAATACTGCTCGTAGGGATAGTAGCCGGCTTCATAGTCGTAGTAGGCGTCTTCGCTCAGAGGGTCTATGCCCAAAAGTTTGGTTGCCGGGATGTGCTTGTGTACTATTTCGTTGTTTCTGTCCGTGCAGATGAAAACAGGGTCGATGCCTTTGCTCCCCATATATGCAACGAGTGAAGCTGGAAAAGAACTGTTAAACTGGTTCTTTCCCCACGACTCCTCGTATCGGTAGTCCCGGCTTGAATACTTTTGCCCGAACAGTCCCGGATCAATACCGTCAACGAACTGTATGGTTTGTCTTGTCTTTTTCGCCATAGGGTAATCTGTTTTGTTCTACAGTCGTGTCCGCTGTCTTTGCGCTCTGGCGTTTTGCTGTTTCCGGGAGCGGCGTCAGGTCTTGCCGGACGTATTTCTTCCGTCAGCCGTTTCCCGGCCTCTCCCCGCCATCCCGTTGTCTTGCAAGAACAGCCTTTAGCCTGTTGATGCTTGACCTGCCTTTTAATCAATAAGCAAAGATATACAAAATAATGCGAAACGAGCGAATATGTCCCGTGTTTATTTGTGGTTGGCATGAGGCAGTGCCCGGTTATGATCAGAAAAGGGGCGGTTTGCGGGCGCTAAACGGGCGGTTTGCGACCCGTAAACCGCCCGTTTTTGACCTGTAACCCGGCGGTTTTTTGAACCGATTGGGCTTCAGCGGATTGCAAATGGGTGCAATTAGCGTGTGAGAGAGAACTTGAGGCTTACCCCGAAGTCCTGCGTTGTGGTGGGGTAGCTGCTGCTTGCGAGCAGCGGAGTGTTGGTCTGGCGGTCGTAGTAGGCGCTGAGGGTGAGCAGACGCGACAGGGTATAGTCGGCCATGAAGGAGAGTTTGAAGGCCGAGTTGCCGCTGTTGGCGGTGCTCGTTGCCGTGGCTATGTCGCGCGTGATGGACGCCTGGTTGCGGAAAGACAGGTCGAGGCGCAGGTTAAGGTCATGGTTCACTCCCGAACGTCCCTTGCTTGCGGTGGCCGTCTTCTGCTGTTGCTTGTTGTTGCCGGCCTTGTTGCCGCTCTGTGTCTTGCTTATCTTGCGCGAAGCTCCGCTTCCGAAGATGTTGAAGTTGCTTATCTTGTAGCCCATGCCTACGACAAAGTCCTTGCTGAGCGCCTCGTTGATCTGCACACTGGTCATACTGAGGCTCAAGACCCGCGTGGTGCGGTACTCAACCTTGACGGAAAGGTTGTTTTCCAGCGTGACATCAACTCCGAGAAGTGGCGCAAACGACTCGTTGATGCTCACTGTGCTCACGTTATACATGCTGTTTGGCACGGGATTGCCGGTGGTTGCGTCGGTTATGAAGCCCAGTCCGTCCATGTATTCGCGCCATGTGCTGTAAGAAGCATAGCTTCCGATGGCGAAGACGCTCTTGTATGAGTGGTTCAGGTTGATGCTCTTGAAGTGGTCGCGCAGCCACGGCAGCTTGCCAAGCCCGGTGTATCTTACCGTCCAGTTGGGCAGCATGCGCTTCAAAGCAGGGAATATGTCGAGCGAAGAGCCGCCGGCGGTGTAGGCCGAAAGGAAAGCCGGGACGAGCACGTCGGCGCTGTACTTGTTGACAGTGCCCAGTTCGGAGTTGTAGGGCGTGCCTCCGAGGTTCACTCCGTTGGCGTCACTGGTGCCGGCGGGGTAGGTTGTGTTGGTGTAACGCGCCTGCACACGCTGGCGGAAGCCTTCTATGGAACCGCAGAACTTGGCGAACGACTTTGAGAAGTAGCCGTTGTTGGCGTCGCCCATGCCCTCAAGCGCGCTCTTCAGGCTTATGGTGGTCATGCTGAACGAGCCGCTCTGCGTGGTAGGCATGCCGCTGTACATATATTGTATGCTCTTGGCTTTGCTCACAGTGCGGCTGGCGTTGAGGTCTATCTTCAGCTCTTTTATAGGCTCAAGCGTCATCCTGACCTGCAAATCCTCGCTTGCGCTGGTCGTGGCAGGGGTGGCCACGCTGTCGTTGGCGAGCAGCCAGCCGTTGTCAAAGCTCTTGTTGACATAGCTGTCGCCCGTCAGTCCGAAGGCGAAGTCGAGTCCCGGCGACAGCACACTGCCCGTGCGCTGGCCGAAAGCGTCGCCGACATTTGGCAGGAAACCGGGCAGTGACATGGCGTACTGGTTGCGGTAGGAGATGCTTACGTTGCGCACCATCATCAGGAAGCGTGCCGCACGCAGTGACGGATTGTACCACCACTGCTTGTCGAGCGGCTCCTTGGGAGTGACACTCAGCTTTATCTGCACCGTGTCGAGGTTCTTTATGACAATCTTGTTGTCGTCCAGCACCTTGAACTTCACCTTGTACGGTTTGCCGTCCTTGGTCTTGGCTGTCACAATGAGCCGCTTGCTCTTCTTGTTGTGGGTCACTGTCACGGTGGTGTCGGCCTTCAGCGTCACCTCTCTCTGGTAGCTGTTCTTGTTCTTTGGCAGCTCTTTCTGCTGCTTCAGGTCGTCTTTGGTGTCGCTAATCAGCTTTCCGTTGACGGCCTGTCCCTTGCCCAGAGCCGGATTCCTGGCGTTTTTGCCGGCTCCGCCGGGCAGTTTGACCTTGCTGTTCCTCTTGTTCATGGCCGCCGTCTGCCGCTTGTTGAACTGCTCGTTGGCCTTTTTCAGGAACGGCACGTGGTTGTAGAGTGTCTCAAGGTTCCATGTGGAGTTGATATTCAGGTTGCGGTTGTTCGAAATGGTGTTGCCCAAAGATGTCCCGTCGTCGAGTTCCGTACCGCGAACCCACGAGTAGGTGGCCGAATACGATGCGTCGGCGTTGAGCCAGTCGAACACCGGCAGCTTGTTGAGCGGCAGCTGGTAGGAGGCGGTGAACGACTGCTGGTAGTCGAGCGGCGTTCCGAGGTTCTTTATGCTGTGCCATACGGAGTCTTTCCATGCGGTGTATTGTTCCGGGTACAGGTCTTTGTTCACCGGGACGTAGGGTTCTTCTATCTCGGCGTGCGTTGCAGACTGGAAACTCATGTGGAGGTTTTTGGTAAGGTCCCATCTGAGGGAGAAATCCCGGTTCCACAGGAACTGCTCGCTGAAGGTTAGCGGCAGCTTCGTGCCCTCCAGGTTGTCCATGTCCCTCTCCTGCAACTCGTAGTAGTTGCGCAGTATCTCGCTGTTGAACGAGATGCTCTGCGGAAGGTAGTTCAGGCCGAAGGCTTTGGGGAAGTTGAGCCACTTGCTCTTGCCCTTCAGCTTCTTGAAGGGTTCAAGTGTCTTGTAAACCGGGGAGTATGTGTAGTTCAACGCCCCCCTCCACTGGTCTTCTTTCTCATAGACAGTGGTCTCACCCGACGTGTAGCTGTGCGAATGGCTGTAGCTTAGCGACAGGTTGGCGGGGTCGTAGGGCATCGGATGCCCCTTTGTCTTGATGCCGACGCGCACGTTGGACAGCGAGAAGTTGGTGTTGGTCTTCTTCGTGACGGCAATCGACTCGATGGAGTCGCGCTCCTGTTTTGAAGCGGTCGCGTCGAGAGCGTCGTCAAGGTTCATGTCGCTGTCGAGAGGGTTGTACTTGGGGCGCGTCTCCTCCTTGGTTACGGAGTAGTAGAGCGGTGCTGTCACCTTTGCCTTGTCGGGAAAGAACTTGCCAAGCTCAAGGTTGGTGGTGAAACTGTAAGTCTTGTAGTCGTCAGTGCTGCGTTGGGCGAGTCCCTCCTCAAGCCCTCCGAAGCCCTCGGTGACGATTTTGCCCGTCAGGTTCATCGTTCCGAAGTCGGAAAGCTGCATGTTGAGCGCACCCGACGCCGCCCATCCGCCCTTGTTGTTGAACTCCAGCAGACGCAGCTCGTTGACCCACACCTCGCCGGACTTGGGTGTGGCCGACATATTGCGCACACCTATAATCATGGTCTTTATCTCCCCGATGGTCGGGTTGCCCATTACGGTGATCTTGTTGTTGGGCTTGTCGGGGTCATACTCCGAGTATTCGCGGCTGTACGATGCAGTTCCTACGGCCTTTGCCTTGTTTCGAGCCTTTTTCACGGCGGTCAGCTTCTCAAGAGCGATGTCGAGCATGTTGTCTTCCGGCCATACTGCGCGCTGGTCCTCGGCGGAATAGCGGTTGTAAACCTTCTCCGGAGTCAGCTTGAGCGGTATTTCATACTCGTAGTAGTTGCTCTTGTAGTCGCTGCCGAGGCGTATGAACACTGCCAGCTGGTCACTTTGCAGGTTTGTAGTGTTCTGCTGGAAGGCGTTGGCGTGCACAAACATCTGCAGACGCTTGTATTGGCGCAGGTCAAGTGTGGTGTTCTTGTACACCGCCTTGGCCTCGTTGCGCGACAGTTCCTTGACTGTGAGATTCAAAGCCTGCTCGTTGCTCTGCACAAGCTGCGGCTGCGAGGGGTCGGTCACGCGGCTTATGCCCGGCGGAAGCACGTAATTGACGGGCTTTTTGTCGCCGTGCTCCTCAATATTCACGTTGCTTGCTTCGAGCGTACCGCTGTTTGAGGCTGCGTTGGAGCTAAGGTTCTGCTCGTAGGTGCGCCATTCGCCGCGCACAAGGTCAAGGTTGGCCAGGCGCAGCACGATGGGTTTCTCGAAGCCGGTGAGGAACATACGTATGAAACGTATGGAGGTAAGGTCGTTGATAGAGCCTATCCGCTCGCGGTTCTTGTCGTTCAGCGGTATGCGAATCTTGTACCAGTGCACCGTAGGTTTAGTTCCGTTGCGCAGCGTGCGGCTGGTTTCGCGCATGTCAACCACATAGTTGTTGCCCACGTTTGCCTCAGAGAGGTCTTCGGGACGTATGCTTACGTGGTACTGATAGTAGCGTTCGTACTCGTTGAGCGTGTAGTCTTGGTTGATGTCCTCCACGTCTGGCGTCGTTTTGTACGACGTATCGTAGCTCTCGTTGTTGTTGTCGTTGTCGGGAGAGTTGCCTTGCGGGTTGTTTATCCGCTTGTACCGGTCGAGGATAGAGGTGCGTCGGGCGTCGAAATCCGAACCTCTGAAGTAGTGGTAATCATCGTTTGCCGGGTCGGCAGTCCACGCCTGGCGCAGGCTGTCGTTGGCCAATGTCTGCACGAAAGCGTTGAACGGCGCATAGCTGTCGAACGCCTTTTCCTCCTCATCCGTAAGCCCGTTGAGTCCCACATCCTGCTTTTGGCGTGAGCCGGAGGTCGTGGCAAAGGCGTAAGTCTGGGTGGCTTGCACCGGTATCTTGCCCCATTGTGTGGTGGTAAAGCTGCCCGTACCGTCAACAGGCATACCGCTTTCGTAGAATTTCTTGCCGTCGCGCAGTATGTCTTCGCTCACTTCGCCGAGGTTAATGTAGAGGTCGCCGCCGTAAGATGCCGCATCGCCCTTCTCCCGGGAGTAGATAAACGGGTCGAGAAGCCAGAACTCAAGGTACTCAATGTTGGCGGCTTCAAAGTCGTTGGTGTCGAGTTTGCGCATCATACCGCCCCACTTTCCGGCCGGATTTTGCAGCGAACCGTCGCTGTTCAGGCTCGTTGAGAAGTTGTAGGGGCCGCGTTCGTTGGGGTAGTATGCCAGATTGAGCATGGATATGGTGGACGTTGCGCCGTTGTAAGTGCTCTGGTCGCGGTTGGGATAGAGTTCGCTGACATACACTTCCCGTACATAATGGTTCGACAACTGTTCGAGATCGCTCTTTATGTGCCCCGGTGTGAGCGAGCTGCTGCGGTATGTAAAGAGCGGATCTATATTGTACCAGGCCAGCAGGGCGCGGTTATAGCCGCTCGAAAGCGTCGTCTTGTCGCTGTGTTCCGGGAACATTGTGGGTACGCTCGACAGCACCCACGCCTTGGGTTCGGATATGTCTATGCCGTTTTTCGTATTCTCGAAGTCGTCTATGTATGACGCATTGTCCTGCGTACCGCTCGCCTGGCCGGCTATAAGTTGGGCAAATTCGCCGGTGAAACTTATCTGTGACGGTGCGGTAAGGTGCAGGAAAGGTATTTTGTCGAGCACGTTGGTGAGCCACTGGCTTTCCTTTTTCCAGTTTATGTTGAGTCCCCACAGTATGTTGTTGAGCGGTTCAGACCCCATGGCCACCTTTGACGTGAGTGTCTGCTCGTGCAGTCTTTGGAACGTACCGCCTATCTGGAAGTCCTTGGAGAAGTCATATTCCCAGTTGAAGCCGAACATTGTCTTGCGCTGCATGCCGTAGTCGGTGTTGCTCTCAAGGCTCACGCTGACCGAAGTCCCTGCATCTATGATGCTCTGGTTGAGTATTGTCACCTCGCCGGCCGAATAGTCAACGCTGTAGTCGCTGCCTTCCGTGAGCACAACTCCGCCGGCAGTTACCACCACAGAGCCTTGCGGCACATTGTATGCGCCGAGTGAGATGACGTTGGCCGACGTTCCACGGTACTGTCCCGTAAGGATGAACTTGTCTTTCTCGGCCACTTGCTTGGCGGCAGTGCGCGTTGTGTCGTAGAGTTCGGTAAAGGCGTAGGTGTCAGCCTTTGCGGATGGCACTCCTGCACTGACGAGATAGTCCTTCAGATACGCGCCGAAGGGTTCGGCAACAGGCAGGAACACGCGTCCGTTGCTTACGGTATAGCCTTCCACAAAGTCGAAATAGCCGTTGGAATGGGGCTTGTTGTTATTGTCAAGCCGGTCGGCTCCGAGCACCTGTATGATGGTCTTGTTCTTTACCTGTGCCTCCGGTATATAAGAAAGGTAAACTCCCGTGGTGTCACTCTGGTACTTTATGTCAAGGCGGAACTTGTTTTTCTCTATGCTTGAGGCCAGATAGTACACGTTTTTCATCATCAGACGCCAGTTAGGCATCATGGAACTGTTGTTTGTGTTCTTGAGTGACTTCACGAAAATGGCCTCGCTGGTGTTCGTGTTGTCCGAGGCGAACTCTCCCACCTGGTAGGTTACGCCGTTCAAAGTGTACTCGTAGGCCACCGCAAGCACCTGGTCTGTCTGCAGCGTTGACTTGAGAGAAATGTAGCCGAGAGCCGTGTTGACGGTGTATTCCGACGAGTTGAGCAGCCTTGCGCTCTGCACTTTCTCGTAGTCAATGCCGCCTGTGAAGTCGCCGATGCCGTCCAGAACGGTGTTAGTCTGGTCTATGTCGCGCGCAGCAGTATAGTCGCGGGTCATTGAATAGTACTCGCTGTTGGCTGCATTGCGCGGTGACACTTCGGCAATGCCGCTTCCCCACAGCGGGTTTCTTGTGTTGGAGCTTTCGCCAAGGTCAGTCAGCGCTATTATGTTGCGCGTATTCACCGTGTTGCCCGTCTTGTTCGTCACCCAGACCTCAATTCTGGTAATCTTGACTCCAGTGGTAAGGTTGGGCAGGGTGCTCATTGCCTTGTCGTAACGCTCGCGGAAGTAGTGGCCAAGGAAGAAGTGGCGGTTCTCTTCGTAGTTTGCGGCGTCAATTTCAAAGGGAGTCAGCTGCGTACCTCCCTTGGATGACACGCTCTTGGTAGTGGAATTCTTCTGTGAAAGCACGGTCTGCAGCTTCAACTTGCCGAACTGCAGGTCTGTGCGCACTCCGAAGAGAGAGCTGGCGCCCTTTATGAGTGACGAATTTGACGGGAACGTGACGTTGCCTGCCTCAACGAGCTTCACTATCTCGTCTTCTTTTCCCTCGTAACGCAGCTTTATGTTCTTCGTGTCGAAGTCAAACGTGGCGTCAGTGTTGTAGTTGAGGTTCATGTTCACCTTGTCTCCGACCTTGCCGTTGACGTTCAGGTTTATTTTCTCGTCGAAGTCGAAGGCAGTAGTCTTGCGGTTGCGGATGGGGAGCGACGGGTTTTCGATGTTTTTCAGCGTGGCTCCGAGCTTCAGCTCCGCCGTTCCCTGTGTCTTTATGCGCACTCCGCCGGGGCCGAATATCTTTTCCGCCGGGCCGAGGTCGAACTTCATGTCTGAAAACGAGAACTTTTCCTTGCCTTTGTTGGCCACACTCTCTGCGTTCTTGCCCCTGAAGAACTCCTGCATGGCCTTCTTTTCGCTCCATTTGCCGTATTCTTCGGGTGTCATGAGTACAGGTGCGTTCAGAAACGAGTCACCCATCTTAGCGCCGATGCGGTATATGTTGAGCGAGTCGTCGTATTCCGCCTCCTGCCTGACGTTTTCCGGCGAGC
The DNA here is from genome assembly GCA_963590445.1 of Lachnospiraceae bacterium. Lineage (GTDB taxonomy): Bacteria > Bacteroidota > Bacteroidia > Bacteroidales > Bacteroidaceae > Prevotella. The sequence continues at coordinate 19,165 of CAVAPI010000011.1, forward strand.
GGAGGTCGATGCCGGCCGAGTCAAGGTCGGCAGTTGTTATCGGAGCGGTGCGCTTTATCCTCCACCTTGGGTGCAGCAGCGAGTCGGGAATGGCCTCCTCGTCGGCCTTAAGCGTGGGCTGCGCCTTTGGGGTGGGCTTCTTTTGCTTGGCCGTATCGTCGTCTTGCGGAGGCATTGCCAGTGCGCAAATGCTCAGCAGCGGTATCGTTATGTAGGCTATTCGCTTCATCTGCGGGTCGCGTGGGTTGTCGTTGCTCCTGTTTAGGTTGTCGTTGCTCCTGTCTAAGCTGTCGTTGCTCCTTTCTTTAGCGGTCTTTTCTCCTATTTTATCTGCTTCAGAGCCAGCTTGACCACCTCCTCTACTGGTGCGTCGGGCTGCTCTTGCAGTATCTGCGCCACCACTTTGTTGGTAGGTGCGGGCGAGAAGCCGAGCATGGTAAGGGCACTTACGGCCTCGTCCTTTACCTTGTTGTTGACGGGGGCGGCGATTGTGCCTCCCACGGGCACTTCGCCCGTTATGCCGAGAGCCACTATCTTGTCCTTGAGGTCCACTATGATGCGCTGGGCGGTCTTCAGGCCGATGCCCTTCACGCCCTTTATGAGCCGTTCGTTGCCCGTCGAGATGCTGTCGCACAGCTCTTTCGGACTCAGGGACGAGAGCACCATGCGCGCAGTGCCGGGCCCTACGCCCGAAACGCTTACGAGCAGGGCAAACAACTCGCGCTCTTTCTTCGTCGCGAAGCCGAACAGCGAGTATGCGTCCTCGCGTATCGACTCATAGACATACAGTTTGGCCTCCGTCTTGCCTTGGATTGCGGTGTAAGTGTTGAGCGATATGTTCAGGCCGTAGCCCACTCCGGCGGCCTCAATGACGGCCATGGCCGGTGTCAGCTCGGCCAGTCCGCCCTTTATATATTCAATCATAACAATGTGGTTGTTGTGTACACTACAGTAAAAACGCAGCCTTCTGCCCTTTTATTGTATTCCTGCCTACATTTGGAGCGCGTGTTCCGCACTGAAGCCCCGGCGGTTGCGCAGTGCAAGCGGACGGGCCGGCTGTCGTAAAGGGGCGGTTTGGCGCTCGCAAACGGCCTGTTTCCGATGCGCAAATGCCCTGTTTGCGACCCGTAAACCGCCGGTTTGTTGCCGGCAAGCACTGACATTTCCGCCGTGCAGCCTTGGCTTTTCAGCGAAAAACCATAACTTTGCAGGGTAGGGGCGGCGGCTCTGCAAGGGCCGGACGCACCCGTAACCGACAAAAACACGAGACCTATGTTGCAGAAACTATTCGGGTTTGACCCCGCGAAGCACAGCGTGAGAACCGAAATCATGGCCGGTATCACCACCTTTCTCACCATGTCATACATACTTGCGGTCAATCCGAGCATCTTTTCCAGCCTTGCCGCACAGGGAATGGACACCCCTGCCACGTTCACGGCCACGGCTCTTGCGGCCATAGTGGGCACTCTGATCATGTCAGTCTATGCCAAAAAGCCGTTCGGACTGGCTCCCGGCATGGGGCTAAACGCCTTTTTCGTCTATACGGTGTGCCTCTCCATGGGCTACACATGGCAGTTTGCGCTCTCCGCCATACTCATTGAGGGCATCCTGTTCGTCATTCTGACCGTGACAAACATACGCCGGCTCATCGTGGACTCCATACCCATGTCACTGAAGCGCGCCATCGGTGCGGGCATAGGGCTGTTCATAGCCTTCATAGGGCTTAAGAATACGGGCATAATCGTGGCCGACCAGGCCACTTTCGTGGGCGTCGGCAACCTGACGGAGGGCAATGCGCTGCTCGGAGCTGTGGGCTTGCTGTTGACAGGGGTGCTTGTGGCGAAGAAAGTACCGGCCGGTCTGCTCATTGGAATACTCGTTACGGCGGTCATAGGCATGCCGATGGGGCTTACCCACTTTGACGGTATCGTGGGCAAACCGCCGTCTGTGGCGCCCATATTCTGCCAGTTTGAGTTCGACAAGATCTTCGTCCCCGACATGGCAGTGGTCGTGTTCACGTTCCTTTTCCTCGACATTTTCGACACGATGGGCACGCTTGTGGGTGTCTGCACCAAGGCCGGCATGATTGGCAGGGACGGTAAGATACCGGGACTCAACAAGGCGCTCATGGCCGATGCCGTGGCTACGGTGGCAGGGGCGTGCTTCGGCACCTGCACCACCACCACTTACGTGGAGAGTGCGTCGGGTGTGGCACAAGGAGGGCGCACCGGGCTGACCTCATTCACCACGGCCATGTGCTTTGTCCTGGCCCTTTTCTTTGCGCCGGTGTTCTTCGCAATCCCGGCAGCGGCCACTTCGCCGGCGCTCGTTGTGGTGGGTTTGTTCATGCTAAGCCCCGTCAAGGACATCGATCTGGACGACTACTCGGAGTCACTCCCCGCCTTCATCACCATAATAATGATGCCTTTGGCCTACAGCATATCGGAAGGCATACTCTGCGGCATGATTTGCTATGTGGCAATCAACGCCTTGTGCGGAAAGTTCAGCAAGCTGAGCGTCACAATGTGGATACTTGCCGCACTGTTCGTACTGAAATTCATCTTCATCTGACCGGGTTGCATATTGCAAATCCCGCATCTGCATCCGCAAGTGTAGCGGTTTGGCGCTCGCAAACCGCCCGTTTGCGCACCGCAAATGCCCTGTTTGGCTATCGCAAACGGCCTGTTTATGATGCGTAAACGCACCGTTTGTTTTCAGAGACCGCCCGGTTTTACGTTGTTTTTCCGTATTTTTGCAGGCAGAATATGGAACAGACAGACAAATACAAGGTGCTGGCGGCGCTCGTGAGAGGCTTCTTCGAAGGCTTCACATCGGGCATTCTTGACGGCCGGAGGGTAGGGCGGAGCGGGAAAAACGACCCGAAAACGGTGAAGAGGGCCATGCTCGACCACTACGAAAGCATAGCCCCGGAGTTCCACGACCTGCTGTTTTACCCCATAGCCACGATGAATTTCGACTGCGGGACAATCACTGCCCGGCTGAAAGCGGCGCGTGGCACCAGGCCAACCCCGGAGCAGTTGCTGCAAATGGCCTGTTCCGACGGCGCAATGCACCGGGCCGTGGTGGCTGAATACCGCCGTAACTTCGGCTGTCTGCTTGAGGGACGGCTCCCGACCGGGCAGGAACACATAGACAACTACACGCGCAACGGAGGCCGGCAAGCCCTGACAGACACCCAAACGGCCATACACCGTGTGGTCAAAACGGCGGTCCGGGCATACATAAGGGGACTGAAACGCAGCGGAAACGGCCAGGCCATGCCCGACAAGGTGTCCGTTATGCTGCTGCTGATCGACTCCATGGACCTGCTGGTGAACGACTCTCCGACAGAAACGTCAGCTTCACAGGCGCAAACCCTTGATGAGGTGATGCTCAAGGCCTGCGGTTCGGAGCGCAACATCGGCATTATGACGGAGGCAATGCGTGCGGCATACGAGGAAATGGCCGTGGAATGAGGCGGAAACGCACCCTACAGCCGGAAGAAACGCTGGACACAACTACAACAACAATACTGCAAAACAATGAAAAAAGCAATCCTTATCGCCGTGGCGGCAGCCTTTGCACTGTCGGCAGCGGCACAGTTCTCCAAGCCAAGGCGCGACTACGTGGAGTGGCTCGTAACGTCTGACCGGCAAGACCGCACATACCAGACCGGCCAGAAGGCCACTCTCACCGTGGAAGCCTACAAGGGAGGCAACGCACTTGACGGGGTTACGCTCTACTACAAGACGGGTGACGAGATGTTCCTGCCCGAAGGAAAGGGCGACTCCACCGTGTTCCGCAACGGCAAGGCCACCATTGACATGGGCACACGCACCGAACCGGGCTTCAAAGCGTGCGACCTGCGGTTCACAGTCTATGGGAAAACGTACAAAGACCTGGTGAAACTCGCCTACGATCCGGCCTCCATACGGTCGTATTCGGCCAGCCCGAAGGACTTCGACGGCTTCTGGAAGAAGGCCGTCAGGGAGGCTGGCAAGGTGGAACTGGCTCCCGAAGTGACCCCGATGCCGCAGTATTCGACCGACAAGGTGGAGGTTTCGCTCGTGAAACTGACCGTCGGGCCTGACGGACGCAACATGTACGGCTACCTTACCCGCCCCAAGGACGGCAGGAAACACCCCGTTCTCTTCTGCCCGCCCGGCGCCGGAGCGGCCAAAATAAGCCCGACCACGTATTACAGCGAGCACGGTTTCATCTACCTGAACGTCAACATACACAGCGGATGCAACCCTGAACTGGACGACAAGGCGTATGCCGAGGCGCGCAAGGTGGCCGACAAATACAACCGCAGGGGCATCGGCAGCAAGGAAACGTTCTATTACCGCAGCGTATATGCCGGGTGCTCGCGGTGCATCGACTACCTTTGCTCCCTTAACGACTGGGACGGGCGCAACGTGGGCGTGACCGGCGGAAGCCAGGGCGGCGCACTGACCATCGTCACCGCCGCACTCAACCCCAAAGTGTCGTTCTGTGCGCCGTTCTATCCCGCCCTTTGCGACCTGCTGGGCTTCAGGTTCGGGCGCGCAGGAGGCTGGCCCAAGTACTTCCAGACGGGCAGTGAAGCCGAGGGAGCGGCCGAAACGCTGCCGTATTACGATGTGGTGAACTTCGCAAGGCGGCTGAAATGCCCCGTTTTCTACTCGTTCGGCTACAACGACGACACCTGTTCGCCCACGTCAACCTATGCCGCATACAACGAAATAGCCGCCCCGAAGACTCTGGCGGTAACACCCACGAGCGGCCACTGGCGTTTCCCGGAGACAAACGACGAGTCTGTGGAGTGGATGAAGAGCCGGTTGAAGTGACCCGGAGCGGCAGGTCTTGCGGCTTGGAGCGGATGGTTTGCAACCGTGAGAGTGCTCCCCGGACTTGACAAATTGGCGGGAAAAACGGGTAAAAGATTTCTTTTTCACCCAATTTATGAACAAATAACATAGTAATTTGTACGAAATAACATCCCTAATCCGTCATTTATTCGTATATTTGCAGCGGAAAAGGATAGGAACCGGCCGAATGGCTGACCTGATCCGGACAGAACGAACACAAAAACAAACAGTTTTAGTTTAGTAATAGTTTTGGTTAGTAATTTTTATGGTAAAATGTAACGGGGCTGTGAAGTTCCGTTATTTTTTTGTCCTGCCGGGTTGTTCCTGACAAACCGCGCCTTTGCGATGGCTAACCCGTGCCTTTGCGATGGCCAAAGCGCGCGTTTATGGTAGCCGAACAGTGTGGTTGCGGGTGCCAAAGCGCGCGTTTATTGCATCGGCTCCGTACCTTTGCGCCTATAGACGAGGCAAGTCCGGAGGATTTCTCCCCCGGACTTGCCCGCTTATACAGTGCCTTTTGCCCAAAGGACAGGGCGGCGGCATCACTCTTGCAGCAACAATTCCATGTCAACCACGTCAAGCCACCTGCCGAACTTGCGCCCTACCTGTCTGAAATGCGACACTTGCTCGAAGCCAAACTTGGAGTGGATGGCTATACTTGACTTGTTTTCGCCGGTGATACAGGCTATCAGGGCGCGGTAGCCCTTGGCTCTGCATGCCTCCACCAGACGGGCGAGGAGCAGCGAACCGATGCCTTTGTGGTGGTATTCGTCCGCCACATAGAGCGTAGTCTCCATGGTATGGCGGTATCCCTTGCGCTCACGCCACCGGTGGGCGCAGCAGTAACCGCACACATGGCCGCCACTTTCATACACAAAGTAGGGGTGTGTCGAGGCAATATCCTCAATGCGCCGCCTCATTTCCTCCGCACTTAGCGGCTCAAACTCGAACGAAACGGTGGTCTCAAGCACATACCTGTTATATATATGTGCTATGGCCGGCGCATCGTCAGGCCTCACTTCCCTTATAAAACCGTCCATGCTACGCCCCGCTTCCCGTTAAAACTCGTCGGACGCATACAGGCTTGGGAAGTGGTCAGGCCGCCATTCGCAGATCTCGTCGTCACGGAAAAAGCGCTTGAGTTCGGCCTCTGCACTCTCCGGGGAGTCGGATGCGTGGACTATATTCTCCTGAAAGCTCATGCAATATGCGCCCCTGATGGTGCCGGGAGCGGCATTGCGTCCGTTGGTGGCGCCGGTCAGCGTGCGCACAGCGGCTATTGCGTCCACTCCGGAGAGGCACATGGCCACCACAGGAGCTGCCATCATGGAGTCTTTTATGCGCTGAAAGAACGGCTTACCGCTCAAGTGGGCGTAGTGTTCGTCAAGCAATTTGTCGGTCAGACGCATCATTTTCATTCCGCAAATCAGCAGTCCTTTCTTCTCGAACACGCTGATAATCTCTCCTGCCAAGGCGCGTTGCAGTGTGCAAGGCTTCAGCAAAACCAGTGTTTTCTCCATTGCCATGATTCTTCTCCTTTGCGTTTTATATCGGTTAATACGTTGGTTGGCTTGTGAAACCGTCGGTTTTCTCACTCTTCACTCTCCGTTCTCCGCTCTTAATCCTTCACTTTCTTGCTCTTAATCCTTCATTCTCTCACCTGTCCATTGCCGTCTATCAGCCACTTGTAGGCGGTTATCTCTTCAAGACCCATCGGTCCGCGAGGGCCAAGTTTCTGGGTGCTGATGCCTATCTCGGCTCCCAAGCCGAACTGGGCGCCGTCCGTGAAGCTCGTAGGGGCGTTCCAATACACGCAGGCGGCATCGGTTTCGGCCTGGAAACGCCTGGCTTCAGACTCGTCGGAGGTGATGATACACTCGCTGTGTCCCGAACCGAAGCGTGCTATGTGTGCCAGTGCCTCGTCGGTAGAGGCCACTGTCTTCACCGCAAGTTTGTAGTCCATGAACTCCGTCCCGTACACTTCCTCCTCGGCTTTGCCGCTGACAGGGGTGGCAAAGGGATAGTCCTTCAGGCGCTTCATGGCGGCTTCGTCGGCATAAACGGCCACGTGGCTGTCGGCCAGGGGTGCCAAAAGGCTCGGCAAGTCGGCCAGACGGTCGCGGTGGATGATAAGGCAGTCGAGCGCATTGCATACGCTTACGCGCCGCGTCTTGGCGTTTTTGATTATGCGTGCGCCCATTTCCACGTCGCCACTCCTGCCGAAATAGGCGTGAACCACCCCTGCTCCGGTCTCTATGACGGGCACTCGCGCATTGTCACGCACAAAGTCTATGAGTCTGCGGCCGCCCCTTGGTATGCACAAGTCGATGTATCCCACTGCGCCAAGCATGGCTCCTGTGGCCTCATGTGTGGCAGGGAGAAGCTCCACTGCGGACGGATTGATGCCGCAGGAGGCCAGCACTTCATGTATTAGGGCAACGCTTTCGCGGTTGGAACGGTCGGCATCCGCCCCTCCTTTGAGCACACAGGCGTTGCCACTCTTGAAGCAAAGGGAGAAAACGTCGAAGGTTACGTTAGGCCGGGCTTCGTATATCATGCCTATAACGCCGAACGGCACACTGACACGGCGCAGTTTCAGGCCGTTGGGCAGTGTCCTTTCGTCGGTGATATGCCCCAACGGCGACGGCAAACGGCTGACGTTCACCATGTCGGAGGCAATGTCTTCGAGCCGTTTCCCGGTGAGTTGCAGCCGGTCGTAGAGCGGATTGGCCTTGTCCATGCGCGCCAAATCGAGCGCATTTGCCTCAAGCAGCCGCGCAGAGTTGGCGGTTATTGCCTGTGACACGGCGCGCAGCACCTCGTTGCGCTTGCTGTCGTCAATCTGCGCAAGCCCTTTGCTTGCGGCCTTTGCCCGCTTGAATATGTCTGTCATGCCCATTTCCATTACCTTATCAATATATATACAGGTAGTCATAGTGTATGATTGGCTTCACATCGTGCTTGCCTATCAGCCTTGAAGCCTCGGTGCAGCCGTAGCCACTGCGCCCCATGCCGAGCGGAGTGCCCTTGTCGTCGGCCACAGTGACTATGTCTCCCTCCTCAAAGTCGCCCTCTACCGATGTGACACCCACCATGAGAAGACTCACGGCACGGTCACCCCGCAGCGCTTCGGCGGCCTTTGCGTTGACGCAGACGCGCCCTTTGGAGAAGCTGGCACTGTTGGCTATCCACTTTTTCATGGCCGGTGCCGCGTCGGGACTGGGCGTAAACTCGGTGTGAACCACGCTCTCCGGCCTCTCCACCAAGTCCTTTATTATATTGTCACGCCGCCCGTTGGCAATGATAACCCGTATGCCCTCGGCCGCCACGCGCCGCGCTATGCCGCATTTTGTGACCATTCCGCCGCGCCCGAAGCCGCTCTTCTCCTGACGGATGCAGCCGTCGAGACTGGTGTCCGGCGCAACTGTGGCTATAACCCGTGAGCTTGGCGACGATGGAGAGCCGTCATAGATGCCGTCGATGTTGCTCAGGATGACCAGAACGTCGGCGTTCATCATCGTGGCTATAAGCCCTGACAGCTCGTCATTGTCGGTAAACATCAGCTCAGTGACGCTTATAGTGTCGTTTTCATTGACGATTGGCACCACTCCATTGGCGAGCATCACCTCCATACAGGCGCGTTGGTTGAGGTATTCCCGGCGCGTTGCGAAGCTTTCCTTCATGGTCAGCACCTGCCCGACGTGTATTCCGTAGTCGCGGAAGAGGTCGTAGTAGCGGTTTATCAGCTTCACTTGCCCGAGTGCGGAGAACAGTTGCCTCTGCTCAACGCTGTCGAGCTTGTGGTCAACCCTAAGTTCGCCGCGCCCGCAGGCCAAGGCTCCGCTCGAAACGAGCACCACCTCGTTGCCCGAGGCGTGCAGCCATGCGAGCTGATCGACTATCGACGACATCATGGTGACGTCGAGCTTGCCGTCAACCCGTGTCAATACGTTGCTGCCTACCTTTATTACTATTCTCATTTTGGTCTGTCCTTGTTCCTAACCCGCCCGTTTACGGTGTCTGACCCGGCGGTTTGCGACGCCTAACCCGGCAGGTTTGCATCCCTAACCCGGCGGTTTGTTGTTCCCAGCCTGTCCGTCAGGGGTTTATTTCCCGTTGTCCTTTTCCCTTATCTCCACGCGTCTTATCTTGCCGCTGATGGTTTTTGGAAGCTCGTCCACGAACTCTATGATGCGCGGATACTTGTATGGCGCGGTCTCGTGCTTGACATGCTCCTGCAACTCCTTGACCAACGCATCGCCGGCCTTGTCTTTCCAGTCCTTGCCCAGTACGACTGTGGCCTTTACCACCATACCCCGGATGTCGTCAGGCACGCCTGTGATGGCGCATTCCACGACCGCCGGGTGTGTCATGAGCGCACTTTCCACCTCAAAGGGGCCGATTCGGTAGCCGCTACTCTTTATTACATCATCAATACGTCCCACGAACCAGTAGTATCCGTCCTCGTCTCTCCATGCGACATCGCCCGTGTGGTACACTCCATCGTGCCATGCCTGGCGGGTCAACTCCTCGTCCCGGTAGTACTCTTTGAACAGTCCGATGGGCTTCATCGACCCTGTTCTCACCACTATCTCGCCCTTCTCGCCGTCCTCACACGGCGTGCCGTCGGGCTTCACGAGGTCGATGTCGTACTGCGGATTGGGCAGTCCCATGCTTCCGGGCTTGGGTTTGTTCCACGGCATGGTGCCCAGAGTCATGGTAGTCTCGGTCTGGCCGAAGCCTTCCATAAGCATTATGCCCGTAAGCTCGCGGAATTTGTCGAACACGGCGGGGTTTAACGCCTCGCCGGCCGTCGTGCAGTAGCGCAGGGACGACAGGTCGTACTTGGAGAAGTCCTCGTGTATCATGAACCGATAGACCGTCGGCGGTGCGCAGAACGACGTTATGCGGTATTTCTCTATCTGTTTCATGATCTTGTCTGCCGTGAATTTCTCGTGGTCATAGACGAATACGACCGCTCCGGCGAACCATTGTCCGTACAACTTGCCCCATACGGCCTTGCCCCAGCCCGTGTCGGCCACGGTAAGGTGTATGCTTCCCTCGTCCAGATTGTGCCAGAACACTCCTGTAGTGAGGTGTCCCAGGGCGTAGAGGTAGTCGTGGGCCACCATTTTCGGCTCTCCGCTGGTGCCACTGGTAAAGTACATGAGCATGGTGTCGCTGTTGCTGTTGACAAAGTCGGGGCGTTGGAACTCCGGTGCGCCGCTCCACTCCTTGTGCCAGTCGCGGAAACCCTGCGGAACGCCCGGCCCCACGCTTACAAGTGCCTCCACTGTGGGGCTGTCGGGCATGGCTTCCTCTATCTGTTTGAGCACATAGTCCTCGCCGACGCACACTATGGCCTTGATGCCTGCCCGCGTGTTGCGGTAAACTATGTCATGTTTGGTGAGCATATGCGTTGCCGGTATGGCCACGGCCCCCAGTTTGTGCAGTGCGAGCATGGAGAGCCAGAACTCGTAGCGGCGCTTCAGTATGAGCATCACCTTGTCGCCGCGCCCTATGCCCAGCTGTTGGAAGTAGGCGGCGGTGCGGTCGCTCTCCGTCTTCAGGTCCTTGAAGGTGAAGCGGCGGCACTCTCCGCTCTCGCTCGACCACAGTAGTGCCAGCTTGTCGGGCTGTTGCTCCGCCCAAACGTCCATCACGTCGTAGGCGAAGTTGAAGTTTTCGGGTATTATGAAGTGCAGATTCCGCTTGTAGTCGTCCTGTGACGTGAACGAAGTCTGCGTGAGAAATCTTTCTATCATTGTTCTTTTGTCCTGGTAATGCGTAGTTAAATGACCACAACGAGAAACTTTACGGGCCGTCCGCCGAGGGCTTTCATGCAGTGGGGCTGCGATGCGTCGAAGTAGATGCTGTCTCCGGGGTGGAGCACCATGGTCTTGTCGCCAATGGTCAGCTCCATTTCGCCCTCGACAATGTAGTCGAACTCCTGTCCGTCGTGGGAGTTTTTGTGGTAGTTCTCGCCCTCCGGCAGCGGGTCAACCTGCGTCATGTAGGGGTCAGCCCTGCGTCCGCGGAACCCGCTGGCAAGACTTTGGTACTTGTACTCCTTGCGCCGCTCCACGCCAAGCCCCTGGTCTTTGCGCGTAAGGAAGTAGGCGCTCATGCGCGGCTCTTCGCCAAACATCAGCACATCGGGCGCTATACCGTAGCGTTTGGCTATCTTTGACAGCCGGTAAACCGACGGATCTGCCTCGCCGGCCTCCATTTTCATGTAGTGGTCGAGCGATATTCCGCACAGTTCCGCCACCTCTTCGGCGGGGATGTCGAGCACTTCGCGCAGCCCTCTGAGCCTTTCGCCTATCTGTTTGATTGATGTTTCCATGTTTTTCCTTTTGCTCTGAATCGCAACAAAAGTACGAATTTAATTTGTAAACAGTGCCTCCGTATAGGCTAAATAACGCAAAACGGAGGAAAAACATTGCAAAGGGAAAGCAGGAGGAAGCCCTGTTTTATAGGCGCAACCGGCGGTTTTTCTGCCAAGGCCATGCCGCTTGCCGGTGAAAATCCGCGCACCGTTCGGAAAGGCAGGCACGGTTGTGGAGCGTAATCCGGCCGTTTGCGACAGCCAAACGGGCGGGTTACGACCCGTAAATGCACCGTTTACGACAGCCAACCGGTGTGTTTAAGGGTCGCAAACGGTCGGGTTATTGACAGCAAGCGCTCTGTTCGGGTCAAAAACGGTCGGGTTTCCCGATGCGGCGGCAGCGGTTTTTGCAAGGATGTCAGGCCCTTGGAACTTAAAAAAATACGGTGAGAACATCATTTCCCCGGCGTTTTAAGCCGTAAAGACCGGACAAACGACTACCTTTGTAACCAGTAAGCTGCGCCATAGGTGCATGATAGCGTCAGCCACAGGCGGCAGGATGCGTGCAGGGCGGACGGTGTCACTGTGCAGAAGCGTTAAACACACAAGAAGTTAGAGGTTATGCAGATATTGAAAGTGATGGTGGTGCTGTTCATCATCGTGGTTGTGGGCTACGTTGCCCGCAAGCGGAACTATATGGACGACACTTTTGACAAGAAACTGTCGTGCATAGTGATAGACATTACCATGCCGCTGCTGGTGCTGTCGTCGGCTATGGGGCGCGATGTGCCCGACCGTACAATGATACTGCCGCTGATAGGCGTGGGCGTGATTACGTATGTAGTGCTTCTGTCGTTCGGTTTCTTGGTGCCGCGCCTGATTTCAAAGAACCGCAGCGAGCAGGGTATGATAGGTTTCACGCTCATGTTTGCCAACGTGAGCTTCATCGGATACTATGTAGTCGACTCGATATTCGGCACAAAGGGGCTGTTCTACTCCGCCCTGCTCAACGTTCCGTACTTCTTTTTCATATTCACGATAGGCGTAATGCTTATCAAGGGCAACAGCCACCTCAAGCAATTTGACTTCAAAGTGCTTGTCAGCCCGGTACTGATAGCCGCCTATATAGCCGCAGCGCTTGTGGCTTTCGACGTGAACACGCCCAATATCGTGGCGCGTCCGATAGTCATGGTCGGCGGAATGACCATCCCCGCCGCCCTGCTGCTCATAGGTTCCAGCATGGCGAAGATGCCTTTAAGGGAGGTGGTGGGCCGCCCCAAAGCCTATGTGGCCACGTTGATACGCCTGGTGGTAGTGCCTTTGTGCCTGTACTGCGTGTTCCGGCTGCTCGGCGTCCGCCCTTTGATCAACGAGATAAACACGGTTGTCGTCGCAACTCCGGCTGCCAGCCTCGGCACTATATTCTGTCTCAAGTATGACCGCGACCCTTCGCTCGTCACCTCCATCACTTTCCTGTCGATACTGGGCTGCATAATCACCATACCGCTGCTCGACATGATCTTTTAGGTGGGTAAAAACAGCGGCAAAGGCTTTGGTATTCCGTGGGTTTGGCGTATCTTTGCAAAGGATTATAATGGTATCAGACAATTAGGAGCAGTCTCTTTCGCCTCCAGTTTGCTATATATAATAAGGTATAGCGGCCTCCGCTTGCGCCAGACAACGCCTCAGGGCATTGAAAAAAGACAGATGGACACTCAAAACTTAACACATACGCTCACGCAGACGGTCGGGAAACTGTCTGACGCGGAGTCGCTTAAAGGTCTTTTCCATCAGCATCAGGAAGGCAATCCGTTGCCGTCGGGCAAGGCATTGGAGGAAATTGTCGAGCTTGCAAGGGCCATTCTCTTTCCCGGATACTTCGGAAAATCGTCAGTAAACGCCCACACCATCCACTACCATATCGGGGTTAACGCAGAGCGACTGTTCAAGTTGCTCACCGACCAGATACGTGCCGGAATGTGTTTTGCCGACGCTGACGGGTGCGAAAGGAGGGGAAGCCGGTGCGAAAAGGCGGAGGACACGGCCCTGAAACTGGTGGGAAAGCTGCCGCAGATACGCCGCACGCTGGCCACAGACGTGGCTGCCGCATACGACGGAGACCCTGCTGCCGAGAGCCATGGCGAGGTTATCTCGTGCTATCCGGTGATAAAGGCTCTGGTAAACTACCGCATCGCCCATGAACTGTATGCCATGAACGTGCCGCTGATACCGCGCATACTGACAGAAATGGCCCACTCCGAGACCGGCATAGACATACATCCGGGGGCGCAGATAGGCTGCCGCTTCACCATAGACCACGGCACGGGAGTGGTGATAGGGGCTACCTGCATCATCGGGAACAACGTGAAACTGTACCAGGGCGTTACGCTCGGAGCCAAGAGCTTCCCTCTCGACGACGACGGAAACCCGATAAAGGGCATTCCGCGCCACCCGATTATAGAGGACAACGTGGTGATTTACTCCAACGCAACCATACTCGGGCGCATAACAATAGGCGAGGGTTCGGTGGTAGGAGCCAACCTTTGGGTGACTGAAGACATCAAACCAAATACGAAAATATACAAGAAAGGATGACGCGACTGGGCGTCAACCCAACACCAAAAGCAACAATGGAACAGGAATTTGAACTTATCGCCAAGACTTTCATGGGGCTTGAACCCGTCTTGGCTAAGGAATTGACACAGTTAGGAGCCAACAACGTGCAGATAGGACGGCGCATGGTGTCGTTCACAGGCGACAAGGAGATGATGTACCGCGCCAACTTTCAGCTGCACACGGCCATCAGAATACTCAAACCCATAAGCCATTTCACCGCAAAGTCGGCAGATGACGTGTATGAAGCGGTGAAGAAGATAGACTGGACGCAGCACCTCGACCTCGAAAAGACATTCTCTGTGGACTCCGTGGTGTTCTCCGAAGAGTTCCGACACTCCAAGTTCGTGTCCTATAAAGTAAAGGACGCCATCGTTGACCAGTTCAGGGAAAACACGGGAAAGCGTCCCAACATAAGCGTGGCCAACCCCGACATAAGGCTCAACATGCACATCGCCGAGGACAAGTGTACGCTTTCGCTCGACTCAAGCGGAGAGAGCCTCCACCGCAGAGGCTACCGGCAGGAGAGCGTAGAGGCTCCTCTCAACGAAGTGTTGGCGGCCGGCATGATTCTGATGACGGGCTGGCAGGGCGAAACCGACTTCATCGACCCCATGTGCGGCTCTGGCACGCTGCTCATCGAGGCCGCCCTCATAGCGAGAAACATGGCTCCGGGAGTGTTCCGCAAGGAGTACGCATTTGAAAAGTGGCCGGACTACGACCGGGAACTGTTCGACCGCATATACAACGACGACAGCCAGGAGCGCGAATTCAACCACCACATATACGGATATGACATTGATATAAAGGCAGTCAATACTGCTCGCATGAACGTAAAGGCGGCTGGGTTGACAAAAGACATCACCGTAGAGGAACAGGACTTCAAGGATTTCACACAACCCAAGGAGAAAAGTATCATAATCACCAACCCTCCCTACGGCGAACGCATCTCCACGCCCAACCTGCTGGCCACTTACGACATGATAGGCGAGCGGTTGAAACACCAGTTCCTTAACAATGACGCATGGATATTGAGCTACCGTGAGGAGTGTTTCGACAAGATAGGACTGAAACCGTCCATAAAGATACCCGTATATAACGGTTCTCTGGAGTGCGAGTTCCGCAAATACCAGATATTCGACGGCAAGATGCGCGACTTCAAGATAGAGGGCGGCAGCGTCCAGACGGACGAAGAACGCAGTCAAATGGCCGAGAAACACCGCTTCAAGCAGAACCGCGAGTTCAAGAGGCGTGTGGGCGAGGAGGAAAACCATGAGGAAGACATACGTTCATTCCAGTTCCAGACGGTTGATTTCAGCCGCTTTGACAACCGCAGAGGCCGCCGTGACGACCGCGACTCACGCTTCGGAAAGGACAGGCGTGAGGGTAGGGGCTTCAGAAACGGGCGTGACGATGACCGCCGTGACGGACGTTTCTCCCCAAGAGGGGAACGCTTCGGCCAGCGAGGCGACCGCTTTGGGCAGCGAAGTGACCGTTTCGGTCAGCGCAACGACCGTCCGGGATACGGCAATGACCGCCGTGACGACCGTGAAGGGCGCGGCGGATGGCGCAAAGACGACCGCAAGTTCGGTGGAAACCGTGGCTCCCGTGAGCGTTACGACCGCCAAGGCGGAGGAAAACCGTTCGGAGGACGCGGCGGAGAACGTGATTTCGGTAAAAGAGAAAGGAGATTTGACGATGACAAATAAACTGAAGAAATGCGCCATACTGGCCGTTACGGCCTTGGCGGCAATGCCCATGACAGCACAACTGAAGCAGTTTACGCTCGAAGACCTGAACTTCGGCGGTGTCAACTACCACAACTTCGTTCCAAAGAACATCTACATGACGTGGTGGGGCGACCGTTTGATGTATCAGGACGCCGAGGAGTGTGGCTCAATAGACATGAAGACAGGCAAAAAGTCGCCCGTCGCCACGCTCGACGAGGTGAACAGCGCCTTGGGAAGCAAAGACCAGCACTCGGCAATGGGCGCGAAATTCCCCTATAAGGACAAGAAGCTCGTACTATTACGCAACAGTAAGGAGCGCATACTGTACGACTGGGAGAAGAAAACGGTGGCCTGGCGGCAGCCAAGTGCCAACGAAGCATACAGCGACTGGACTCCTGCATCTAAGGCTGTGGCCTTTGTGAGAGACAACCAGCTGTGCATTACCGACGCAAACGGCAAGACAACGCAGCTGACCACCGACGGTTGCCGCGAGATAGTGTACGGACAGAAGGTGCACCGCGACGAGTTCGGAATATATAAAGGTACGTTCTGGAGTCCCGACGGCCAGCGTCTGGCCTTCTACCGCATGGATCAAAGCATGGTAGCCGACTATCCGCAGGTGAATACCTTTGAGCGCGAGGCCACATACGAACCGGACAAGTATCCAATGGCAGGCATGACAAGCCACAAGGTGACCGTCGGCGTGTATGACATGTCCACAGGGAAGACCATATACCTAAAGGCTGGCGACCCTACTGACCGCTACTTCTTCAACATAACGTGGAGTCCCGACTCGAAAACGATATACATGACCGACCTAAACCGCGACCAGACGGACAGCTACCTGTCGGCCTACGATGCGGTAACGGGCGACAAGCTGCGTACACTGGTACACGAGCACAACGACAAATACACGCACGATGCCGCGCAACTGACCTTCCTGCCGTGGGACAGCGGCAAGTTCCTCATGCAAAGCGAGCGCGACGGCTACAACCACCTTTACCTTTACGACACCAACGGCAACCTCCTGAAGCAGGTAACGAGCGGCAAGTGGGTTGTACTTGATTTGATTGGCTTCAACAAGCGCACGAAGAGCGCAGTCATCCTGTCCACCGAGGCCAGTCCGATACAGAACAACCTGTATGCGGTGAGCCTTTCAACGGGCAAAAGGACACCGCTTGACAACGGCAAGGGTATGCACGCCGCCTACTATGCGGCTTCCGGGCACCACACAGACATCATTTCCGAGTCGGGCGCTTACGTGTTCGACCACTACAGTGAGCCTGACGTGCCGCGCAACATAGACCTTACAGACACCAAGACTGCTAAGTCCACACGGCTGCTCACCGCTCCCGACCCTTGGAAGGGCTACAACGTGCCGGAGTTCTCGTGCGGTACGCTGAAGGCAGCCGACGGAACAACCGACCTGTATTACCGTATGGTGAAGCCAATCGGCTTCGACCCCAGCAAGAAGTACCCCACCGTTGTCTATGTCTATGGCGGTCCCGGCACGCGCAACGTGGATGCACGGTGGCATTACGCCAGCCGGTCGTGGGAAACCTACATGGCACAGAAAGGCTATCTGCTGTTTATCATCGACAACCGCGGGTCCAGCGAGCGCGGACTGGAGTTTGAGCAAGCGACGTTCCGCCATTTGGGACAGGAAGAGATGAAAGACCAGATGCAGGGAGTGGCCTATCTGAAGACCCTGCCCTACGTTGACACCACCCGCATGGGCGTTCACGGATGGAGCTACGGCGGCTTTATGACCATTTCCCTTATGACCAACTATCCCGAAGTGTTCAAGGTAGGAGTGGCAGGCGGCCCTGTAATTGACTGGAAATGGTATGAAGTGATGTACGGCGAACGCTATATGGACACCCCGGAGGCCAATCCCGAGGGCTACGAACAGACGAGTCTGCTGAACAAAGCCAAGGATCTGAAAGGCAAGTTGCAGATAATAATGGGCATGAACGACCCCGTTGTGGTGCCGCAAAACGCCCTTCAGTTCATCAACG
>CAVAPI010000012.1:0-35921 GCA_963590445.1 Lachnospiraceae bacterium
GAAAAGAACGCCTCTTCCGTCTAAAAAATATTAAGAGTCTGTTTAATTATACGAATATTCACTGCATTACACCACGCTGTATTCTATATAACAATATGCCATATTCTATATGATAACACCATTTTCCATATGGCAATATATCATATGCGAAGCTATGAGCCTGCCGTTATCAAGACGACATCCGATCCTTTGGAAAACAACCCGGCGGTTTACGGGTCGCAAACCGCCGGGTTGTGTATCGTAACCGTACCGCTTACGGTGCGCAAACAGGGCATTTAGCTGTCGCGAACGCCACCTTTGGCTGTCTTCGACAGGGCTGAACGCCGGCAAAATCTGCCGGTGTGCCGCTCTCCATATTCCTTTATCCACGCAAATTGGCCGTATATTAATATAAATATGTAACTTTGCAAAGACAAAATGCATATTTTCAAGACATGGACAAAGCACAAAACAAGTACATCGCCGTGACCTACAAACTCTACACGGTGGAAGACGGGAAGAAAGAGCTGGTTGAGGAAGCCACAGCCGAACGCCCGTTCCAGTTCATAAGCGGCTTCGGCATAACGCTCGACGCCTTTGAGGCCAAGACAGCCGGCCTTGCCAAGGGCGAAACGTTCAGCTTCGAGCTTACAAAGGACGAGGCTTACGGCGACATAGACCCGGCACGCGTGCTGGATCTCGACCGCGAAATGTTCTGCATCAACGGCCATTTCGACCACGAGCACATATTCAAGGACGCCATTGTGCCACTTCAGAACGAGGACGGCAACCGTTTCTTCGGCCGGGTGCTTGAGCTGGACGACAAGAAGGTCAAGATGGACCTCAACCACCCGCTGGCCGGCAAGACGCTGTGCTTCGAGGGACGTGTGACAGAGAGCCGGGAGGCCACCAACAGCGAGATAGAAGGCATGGCCAACAGGCTGAGTGGCGAGGGCTGCGGCTGCGGTTGTGACGGTCACGAGTGCGGTTGCCATGACCATGACCACGAGTGCGGATGCAACAACCGTGACCATGACCACGAATGTGGCAGCCGCCACGACCACGAGTGCCACTGCAAACACTGACAAACACACCGGACGATGGGCAACACTTACGGAAAACTGTTCACAATAACCACCTTCGGCGAAAGCCACGGCGAGGCTGTCGGGGGCGTAGTCGATGGCATGCCGGCCGGAATCGATGTGGATACGGCCTTCATCCAGCACGAGCTTGACCGCCGCCGGCCGGGACAGAGCAGCATAACCACCAGCCGCAAGGAGCCGGACAGGGTGGAACTGCTCAGCGGAGTGCTCGACGGCAAGACAACAGGCTGCCCTATCGGCTTCATAGTGCGCAATACCAACCAACATTCCGGCGACTACGAGAACCTGCGCGACGTGTTCCGCCCGTCGCACGCCGACTTTACATATACGCAGAAGTACGGTCTGCGCGACCACCGCGGCGGCGGACGCTCCTCGGCACGCGTCACTATCAGCCGTTGCGTGGCCGGTGCTTTGGCAAAACTCGCCCTGCGACAACTCGGAATAACGGTACAGGCATACACTTCGCAGGCGGGTGGCATAGCCCTGAGCGGCGACTACCGCTGCTACGACCTGTCAGTTGCAGAGACAAACCCGGTGAGATGCCCCGACCGGGCTGTGGCCGCAGAGATGGAAAAGCTGATTGCAGAGGTGAAAAGCGAGGGCGACACCATCGGCGGTGTAATCACTTGCGTTATAAAAGGATGCCCCGCAGGACTGGGCGAGCCGGAGTTCGGCAAGCTGCACGCACAGCTTGGCGCAGCCATGCTGGGCATAAACGCAGTGAAAGGCTTTGAGTATGGCGAAGGATTTGCCGGAGTTACGGCAAGAGGATCGCAACAGAACGATCTTTTCAAGTGCGTTGACGGCAAGATAACCACGGCTACAAACCACAGCGGAGGCATACAGGGAGGCATAAGCAACGGTCAGGACATCTATTTCCGCGTGGCTTTCAAGCCTGTGGCCACCATTCTGACGGAGCAACCCACAGTCAGCAAGGACGGAACCCCTACCCTGCTGACCGTAAAGGGACGGCACGACCCCTGCGTATTGCCCCGTGCCGTGCCGATAGTGGAGGCAATGGCCGCCATAACCATACTCGACGCATACCTGTGCGGCAAGGCTGCAAGGCTATAAGGCAAGGGGGAAACACACGCAAACGGTCATTCGCAAGATTATAAGGCGAGGGTTGAATGCGCCGCCGCCCGCTTGCGAAGCCGCAAATATTGGATTAGGGAGTACGGTTGGGGCTTTCTTCAGTTTGGAGAAAGCCTTTTTTGTTTGGGAAAGGTCCGTTCGGGAGTTTGGGAAAGGCTTTCTTCAGTTTGGGAAAGGCTTTCTTCAGTTTGGAGGGAGGCTCTTTCCGCCAGGGAAAGTCACTCTTTCTCTTCCACACCACGTAGTATAATGCTCGTAGCCCCTATGGTGAACAGCGTACCGTCGGCAATTACCCGGTGTTCGCGGTCGCCTAATATCTCGTTATCCACGAATGTGCCGGTGTTACTCGGCCCGTCACGAAGCACATACTTCAGCTTCCCTTTCTTGTCGCGCCCGACATTTATCACGCAATGGTGTATATCTATGCTCGGATCGTTGGTTTCTATGGGAGCGGTCAGCGTGCAGCCCTTCATATAGCGGCCGATTGTGTTGTCTCCGAAGCGCAGTGGTATCACCTGCTTGTAGTGAAAGACATTCTCAATGACCACAATGGAACCGCAGCCCAACTCGTTGGCATGCTCATCGAGTGTCTCTTCCTTCTGCGTAGCGCGCAGTTTCGACACTCCGATGCGTATTCCGAACTCCTTGCCGCAGCTTGGACACTGGAAAACGAGCGACTGGCCGGCCTCATACTTTGTTTCATCAAACGTGATGAACCCTTCACACTTGGGGCAACGCACTCTTTTCATCGCATTCTGTATATCCAAGACTGTTCAAAGTACTCGCTTTCTCTCAGTTTCCGCAGCTCATTGCAGGCGGAACTCTCGTCCTCGTAATGGCCATAGACCACCTTTACTATATTGGCGTGCTCGTATGTGTATGCCTGGCCGTAGCCTTCCGCATGCAGCTGAGCCACATAAGCCTTCGCGTTGCGGCGAGTGACATGACTGGCCAGTACTATACAATAGCCCTTTCCGGCGGTTTTCGCCGGGACACTGTCCCTTTGCACTACCCTATCCGCAAGCGTTTTCTGTCGTTCCGGGGCGGTACTGTCAGGCAAAACCGCCGGTTTGGCGTCAGCCAAGGCCGCCGCTTTCACCACGGAAGTGTCCAAAGTCTTGTCCTTGTCAGGCACAACGGCCTTGGAAACGATGCCCATAAACTCGCTTTTCTGCATCTCTCCGGCCGACATGCCGTTGTCTATGCTATTGCCTATAGGCGTTGTGAAGATGAAAAAGGCCGCCACCGCAGCCGCCACGGCCACGGCATTGCGCACCCAAGCCACCTTTATCCTTATCGTATCAGCATCGTTCTCCTCTTCAACCGCAGTGTCTGAAAGCTCCGTCCCGGTCTTTTCCTCACCGTCAACGGGCATCGGCAATATTCTGGAAGCCAGCTCCTTGTCAGCAGCAGACGTCTCCTTCACGACTGAACCGCCCTCCAAGGGTTTCATTTCAAACGAGCTGAGACCATAGAGCGACGGGGTCAGTATTCCCGCCTCGCACGGTTCAAACACATAGTTGCCGTCCTCGTTCACGCCAAGCGAGCCTATGCCGTTCAGTTCGTACTGCCCCTCGTTGTCAAGCCTTTGCTTCAGCTCGCTGACCTCATCCTCTATCCTGCGCAAAGCCTCCGGATAGCTTATGTCATAAGCCTCCACATAGGACTGCGCAAGCAGGGAGTCGTTCAATTTGAGCTGCGGATTGAAACCGAGAGTGCGCAATGGAGGCAGGAACAACCCGTCTGTCCCGTCATAGCGCGCGGCGACATGATGCGCCATAAAGCCGCCCAAGCCGGGCACAATGACGCAGTCGTTGTCGAGAAGCAGTATCTCTATGTGTCTGTTCAGTTCTATCACGTTGCAAAAATAAGCGTTTTCCGCGAGATAAGCAAACAATTGGACAGCAACTATGTGGCGCTCTCACTTCACAACCCTGCCGTTTGCGACAGCCAAATGCACCGTTTACGCATCGCAAACGGTATGTTTACGGGTAGCAAACACGGCATTTACGGTGCGCAAACAGGGCGTTTAAGCATCGTAACCCGTACACTTGCCAACGGTAAGGGTTACGATGCCAGTCTCAGACAGGTTGAAAAAGCGCTGTAAAACGCACGGATGTATAACTAACCGGGGGAATTTTGCTTGCTGAAACCTTTATTTCAGAGGCAGATACCAGTTTTTCTCGTCAAGCAGGGAGACTGTCGGATGCTTGTAGGCCAGTTTCCCGGCAAGCCATTGGCTGCCTGTACCGGCACTGACAGCGTTCTTGTGGCGAGCCAAACGGCAGAGATCGTTGAAACGGTTGCCCTCGAAGGCAAACTCCATTGCATATTCATCCAACAGAAGTTCCTCCATGACGCTGATGGTGTCGCCGTTCAGGTCTGGGTTTTCCGTCATTTTCTTGCCGACAACGGCATCATACTGATATGGTGACAAGACACCGTTGGTCACGCCACAGCCGTGCTTGTGGATGCCGTAAGCCACCTTGGTCACAAGCGATCCGGCGGCAGGGTCGAATATACTGATGTTTTCTGCTGACAGGAACGGATAAGTAGTCTGCAGAAGTTGCTTTGACTCGTCGGTAAGGTAGGCGGAACTAAGCAGCTGGCGGTCTATACCGTCCTTGAGAATGGCGAAAGCCAGATCAGGATGTCCCAGGCGGTTGAAGGCTTCTGCCAGATGCAGGTAGATTGTAGTCTGCCGGTAGAGGATGACATTGGCATAGTTATACTTGTTCATCCGGGGAAGTGCGTTGGCTGCATCGTCCGACGGCAACGTGAAAGTGGCGGCACGACGAGTGTCGCCCAGCTTGGCCGCCTTCACTGTAGTGCCCATAGCGTCGGTGGCATAGTAGTAGTCGGCACTGTCGGCCAGCATGGTATAAGTGTCGCTGGGGGCTATCTGTATCTCGTCAGTATAGGAGCTGTCACGATTGGTGGCCAAATAGCGGAAGCCGAACAGTTCGGGCAGGCGGCTCACAGTGCCGCGCAGACGGTTGACAGACATGGGTATGTAGGTGATAATATCCTGCGTGCCGTTCTGCGCAAAGAACTTGTTCCAGAGATTATCGGAAGAGACAGACAAGTAGAAGTCGGTAGGAAGCTGTGCCGTCTCGCCCATCCACGCTATGTTTACCGAACCATAGTGGTTGCCTGTAGTGATGCGGTTGCGTATGAGATAGTCGGTGTAGTGGGCTGCAGCCTTGTCGTATTGGTTGGTTTCCAAGTACATCTCGCCGAGAATGACATCGACTGGAATGAAACAAAGTTTCGACTGTGCGGTTTTAGCCGTGCCCAAGTTGGTGGAACCACAGGTGATTTCGCCATAGTCCGGCACTGGCAGCCCGCTGTACTGCTCCAGATCAGGCGCCAGCTCGGCCACAATCTCTGCAAGAGTGAGCGTCGGATGGTTTCCGCCGTTGATGTCGCTGATCTTCGTGAGCGGCTTTGTGAAGAACGGCACCTCGCCATAGGTGCGTGCAAGCTGCAAGTAAGCCCAGGCGCGGAAAGCCTTTACGGCAGCATACTCGTTGACGGCCACATTGGTAGAACCGGTGTAGAGAGCCGTATCACGGTGTGCCACATAGTAGTTGCAGTTGTTGACGACTGCATAATACACGTATGCCGAATCGTATCTGTTGGATGCGGTGGCCGAAAAGTCAGCCAACTGGCGCAGGTTCTCGTTGGTATGGTAGGCGGTGGCGGTAAGGTCGCCGCGCATCTCCCCCGTGATTACGTATTGGTCGGCAAGCTGCTGCATGGCCTGCATGATGCCGTAGGCCATGAACATAGAGTCGGTCTTTTGGTCCAGTTCCTTGTCAAAGAGGTCACGTGTACTGTCGGTATCGAGCATATCGCTACACGCTACGCTGAACACCAATTGACAAACGATAAGCAACAGGCCTGTCACCCTTGCGAATATCGTGTTCTTTATCTCGGCTTTCATAACTTATTCCTTTGTTTTTTCGTTTTAATTCAGGTCACAAAACGTTTACAGATTGACTTTCATGCCGACTGTAAAAGTACGGCTTTGGGGCAGCAGGCCACAGTCAATGCCCTGATAAAGCACGCCGGAAGCGGCACTCGTCTCGGGGTCACAGCCCGTGTAGCGTGTCAAAGTGAGCAGGTTCTGCGCCTCTACCCATACGGAAAGCCCCTGCAACCAGTTCCATGCGGCGGGTGTAGGCACCTGATAATTCAGACGCAACGACTTCAAGCGCAAGTACGAACCGTCCTCTATCCACCGGTCGCTCATGCGGTTGTTCTGCATCGGGTCGCCATAGGCGAGGCGCGGCTGGTCGGTCTGCTGACCCTCATAGCGCCAGTGGGCTATGGTCTGTACCTGCTGGTTGTAGAAATTGCTGCCGGCATTGAGCACTGAACGCTGGTAGTTGTAGATATCATTGCCAACAGAATAGTTCCATATCATGGAGAGTGTAAGGTCTTTCCAGTTCACTGTGGCGAAGATATTGCCGTATATATCGGGGTTGGGGTCGCCGATAACGGTCTTGTCCTGCTCGTCTATGATACCGTCTGGCACAATATCGAGGAAATGAACATCACCCGCAGAGAAGACGTGCAGGTTGCCCGCCTCGTCCTTCATTGACAGAGCGGCTGCTTCTGCGTCAGCCTTGGTGGAGAATACTCCGCAAGTCTTGTATCCATAGAACAGGCCTGCGGGGTCTCCCACAGCCGTTAGGATATTGTCGGTGCCATATACAGAAGATGTATAGTCGCCGTCCGGCAAGGCTGTCACCTTGTTTTTATAATGGCCAACCGAGGCGCCTACCTCCACATTCCAGTTCTTCTCCACAACGGGTTTCACCGCAACGGAGACTTCAAAACCGCGGTTTTGCAGTGAGCCGCCATTGGTCCAGTAGCGGTTAATGCCGCCAATGGGGTTGTCAAAGGCTTTCAGCGTGAGCAGGTCGGAGGTCTTATGCAGGTAACAGTCGAAGCCCAAACTGAGGCGATTGTCCAGCAAATACGCCTCAAGGCCGAGGTTCAGTTTGCGGGTTGTCTCCCACTTGATTTCATCGTTGCCTATATTGGTGAGCTTAAGACCGATGGCGTTATAGTTGAATGCGACTGATGAGAGCGACGTGCGGGCGGCATAATTGGATATATTGTCGTTGCCACTGAGGTCATATCCCACATTAAGACGCAGGTAGTTGACAGCCCGTGTGCGTGGAAACCACCGTTCGTTGGTCAGTACCCATCCGGCCTGCACACTGGGGAACAGTGCCCATTTCACTCCAAATAACGAGAGACCGTCGGCATTCTCGCCAAAGCGGCTGCTTGCCTCGCCAAGAAGCGAGAGTGTAAGGTAGTAGCGTTGGGCATAGTTATAGTCCACGTTAGCATACCACTGCATGTTCTTCCAAACATCCTCGGTGCCCTCTGTAAACTGATAGCCTGTGGAGGCAGAGAGTGCCGGGTTCTTGTCGTTGGTCTCAGTATTGTACTGCGTGGCCAGATTGTTGTCGTCGTAGGAAAAATAGTTGTAACGGAAACCGACAAAAGCCTTGACGCCGTGGGCATCCATTGCCCGCTCATACTGCAGGCGAGTGTTGCTCAACACGTTTACCTCCTTGGAGAAAAGCGATGCGGTCATTGACGTGACAGTACCCAACTCAGACAGTTCAAAAGACGGCACACCCGTATAGGGCCGGAAGTAGCGTTGCGACAAGCGGTCGAGCGAATAGCTGAAGGTTTCGGTCAGCTTCATGTAGCGTCCCAACGTGAGTGTTGGCTCCAAACGGGCGTTGAAGAATGTGTTTTCCGCCCGGTTCTTGTTGTCGTCCTTGCCGTTCTCAAGAATGGCCACGGGGTTGGCCAGCGAATAACCGCTGCCAAGCTGTGAGAAAAGGTCGTCCTCCTCGGAGAGCAGCGACGAGTAGCCGCCTATAATGGCGTTGTACTGATAGGGAGAGAGCAATGGAGACTTGACCATCGACAGGAATGTGGGCGAAGTAATGGTCGATGCGGAGAGGTCAGCGGGCACACCGTCATCAAAAACATCGGCGGATGTGCGCGAGATGGAGATGTCAAACTTGGTAGAGAGGTTCCTTAGGATGTTGATGTCAGTGTTGAAACGGATGTTCAGGCGGTTCATTCCATTCTGCTCGGCTGTTGATTTGGCATCGGCGTATCCCACAGAAAGATTATACATGCCTATGTCATCGCCACCCTGCACATTCACACTGTACTGCTGGGTGAGAGCGTTGCGATAAACATAGTCCGTCCATTGCGTGTCATTGTGGTACATATTATAATAGTACCCCTTTGGATCATCATCCAGGAAACGGTATTTGCCCAACACATTCACGCCTTCTATCTGCCCCATAAGCTCCATTGCATAGGTACGGTATTGCGCAGCATTCATCATCGTTGGAATGTTTGGAACAGTTGTCACGCCCACACTCAGGTTGGCATCGATACGTGTAGCCATCGAGTGACCGCGTTTCGTGGTAATGAGTATAACGCCGTTGGCACCACGGGCGCCATAGATAGCAGTGGCATTCTTCAGTACCTCAACGCGGTCAATGTCGTCGGGCGAAAGATTGGCAAGATGGTTGATGAACTGCCCGGAATGTAAGGCAGTGCGTGTGCGCTGCATATCCTGCTCGACACCGTCAATGACAATAAGCGGCTGTGCGTCGGCATTGAGCGAACCGATGCCTCTGACAAGCATCGTTGCGCCCACACCTGGCGTACCACTGCGCTGTATGGTGCGCACATCGGCTCCAAGCAGACTGCCTATCGCATCCTCAATGCTGACTGCCGAAGTGCGGTTTGCCGTAAATCCTGTACTTGCAGTGATGCGTGTATCAGTGTTATACATGGCACGATACTTGTCGGGAAGCATATAGGCAACGATAGAATCCCTACCGTTTATGGTCATCTGCTGCGACATATACCCCGGCGCATGCACATAGAGCACTGTTGTGAACTTAGGAACTTTTATTTCAAAGGTTCCGCCTTCCCCACTCATAGCCGTAAAACGGTTGTCGCCCATGGCCTGTAGCTGTATGCCGCCGACGGACTGGTGTGTAGCCAGATCAATGGTACGACCCCTGACTGTCATCATCTCGTAGGTGGTCTTGACCTGTGCCATGCGTTGCCGCCGCATCTTTTCCTGCGACAGTTCCGAACTGTCGGCTTCATCGGCTTCATCCTGTGCCCAAACGGTCTGCGGGAGCATTGTTGCCAAAGCCATGAGAAGAAGCAAAAATGTATGTTGTTTCATCTTCTTTATTGTTTTCTGTCCGTAAAATAACTTTTTTATTATGGTGTCACGGGTGTAAAACAATCCGTATCATTCCACTTTAGCCCGCAGGACGATGGCCGCAATGCGCAGTTCGCGGTCGTAGGTGGCCATCTCGGTGGCATTGAAGATACGGAGGTTCGACTTCAACTCCAGTGTCGGGTGCTGGTCACTTCCCAATGCATAGTAGCTGATAGGGAAAGTAACCTCACCGAGGAGCATCCAGTCCACCTTTGACGTGTCGTTAATAAAGGAGTCACCAAGCGTTACGGTCTCCAGTACTCCACTGGCGTTACAGTAAGTGAGTGTGGCCGAGAACTTGTTTGGCTTCACCTCGCCGGTATAACCTTTGCGGATGTCGGCGGGGAGAATGACGGCATATATTTCGTAAGTAGCGGAGAGTACTCCCGGAAGGTAGAAATACACGTCGGGCAGTGAGCGTGCGCCGGAGGGTACGAGATCTACATAGCTATATGGAACAGTGGATTTGTCGGTGTTAAGGTTATCCTCACTGAGATACACGTTTGTTGGCAAAGCACTAAGTACACGGGGGCGGGTTGATGAGTTGACCCCATAGATGTAGAGGTCGGGAGTCCATATACTGGAAGTAAAAGCCAACGAATCCACTACTAGAGCCGTACCGTTACTCATGTGTTCCTCACTGACGGCCGGAACAAAGATTTCGGGAACGTTGGTGAGCGGTGTGCCTATCGTGGAATAAATTGTATCACTGTCTGAGGCAAGGTCACGATTTGCAAGAATAGCGTTTTGCTCGTTGTTGTTGTCATAAAAGAGGTTTTTCACTATCGCATATCGGGCGAGCGAGTCTCCGAATGATGCGGCATTGATGTTGCGTGTCTTCTGTGTGACGATGCCCTCCACGCTCAAATCTTGTGATACTGTCTTGGCCGCATAGCGGAAATATGGCCGTATGCGTTCGTATGTTTTCGTCCAAGCGGCGTCTGTCGGGAACAGGGCAGTGTAGCTGTAAATCTCGTTATTGACATATGCATTCAGCCGCCTGAAGAGACTGTTGTCTGTAACCATAACCGAATCGATGTAGGTCTGACGCCCGCCCACCACCGGGCCAAGTATGCTGGCATTCTCATCAAGCGTCGTAGTCTCGAAACGGCGGAAATAGGTCTGTATGGAGTCTATGCCCGTGGTTGTAGTCAGATATTCGTAAAGGTTGGGGTAGAACTGCTGCCGGCCTTCAATTGTATGTAGCACGCCATTACTACACGGTTGGTTGAGCGAGGCCACGGGTTGCTCGCCATAGCTGGCCTCGGTGAAGTCGAACGACTTGCCGTTTAGCGTGTATATGCGATCCGTCTCACCTGTCTTTAGCTGATGATCGTAGCAGGCTATGTGGTTTTTCACGAAACGCGTGAGCAACTGATCGTCGGATTCACTGACTTCGTAAGTGCCGTCAAGCGGCGCCCACACGGTGTAAACCTTTGAACTCTGCAACTCCTCAGCAAAACCGCTTTTCTCGATGAGTTGCGCAAATTGACTCAAATTGGCATTGGACTGGATGTTCTGCCACAGTGTCTGATTGGCCGAGGGATGCCGGTCGGCAGGTACCGTGTTATAATTATCGAGGTCAGAACAAGCTGCAAAAGCCATTGCAAAGCCCCAGCAGACGAGACAGGCCCATAGAAAATATGTATGCTTATGAGTTTTCATAATATAATTCGGTAATTTGTTAGAACATGTCTTCTACGTAAGTTGTGTTGTCGATGACACTTGCCGGCGCAAACTCGACGAAATCCACCTGAAAGATGCCGCTGGTGTTGTCGGGAAGCACACTCTTTACCCTTAGCCAGTAGTCGCCTTGATTGAAGTGCTGGCGCACTATAATGCGACGCATAGCCAAATTGTAACTGTTGCCTACAACGCCCCAGCGCGCATTGATGCCACCATTAATACGCTCATAGGTGAGCGGACCGCGCATGAAGCCACGGGCACGCAGAGCCTCATCGGTCGCCACCCCACGATCATCCTCCTGTGTTGGGTATGTCCAGCGGATACTTGGCGCAGTAAGAAAGTTCAGACGCAGGTCAAGGGGAATGTCTATGGCCTGCATATCGGCAATCTCCGGTGAGGTTCCGAGATAGTACTGCATCATGCCGCCATGGTCTGTCACCGACGGGTAGCAGATACGCAATTCGTATGTACCTGCCGGCACGGGCGGTAATTTAACGGCCATATCATAAACTCCGTTACCGCGCAGGGCATCACCCTGGTAGAGCAGATAGTCACCCGTGTCGTAGAAGTTGTAGTCGAGCTTTGTTGTGGTGTTGTAAATACGTATGTTATCCGAGTATTTCGACGTAAGACGTGCCCGCTGCGTGGTCTTTCCGCCGTTCAGAGCCTGTGCTTCAGCCTTCGACATCCAGCGAATACCGTTGCTCATCATCTCCGGGATGCATGAAAGAATATCGAAGCGCATACGTTCGTTGAGCACTTTCTGTGGCACTGTGGCGTCATATTCCAGCAAACCGTTGATGGGGTGTATATAACCATTGACAGGCTGTAGCGAAACACCACTGCCAAGAGTGACACCTTCCTGCTCAACAACATGAATGTCGCCAAAACCCTCCACCTCATTAGTCAGTGTATTGTTAGTCTGATAGCGGTTTATGTAGAGACGGCCCTGCACCTGCCATATCTTAATGAGTGTCTTGGGCAACATGGTCTCGTAATATTCGTAACATTCCGAGCCGAGGTCATGGGTGTAATGCCGGTCTATGACAAGATAGTCCCGGGGTATGGAGAATGGCAGCACATGGTAGCGCACCCACAGGTTGAGCACATTCAACGGGTTGTCATAGTCGCGCTCTGTGCTCACCTCTATGTTCTGCTGACGCAAGTAATCGTACCAGCCGCCTTGGCGGTCAGCGCAATCCTCATATACATCTATGGCGTGTTGAAACAGGTCTTCCAGCGAAGTGATACCATTCTGATGCAATACATCATCCGTTTCGGCAAAGATGGTATAGCCTATCTTGCATGTCGTGGGTGTCCACCATCCGCTCTCCGAAGCAGCGGTTCCCAAGTCTTCCGTTTTCTCGGTTTCCATTAGTTCGTCGGAGAGTCCCGTGGCTTTCAGCGCCTCATAGAATATGGAATATTCCTCGTGCATCTCCATCTCCTCACCCATTGTACGGTTGGAACGTGGTATCACCTTGTCAATAGCATGGACATAACCGTTGGTCGTCTGGTTGTCCTTGCTCACAATGGCAGCGGTAGCATTGAGAACAGTTTTCCCTGTCTCACTGTCAATCCCGGCTGTAACAGTGCGACTGAGCATGGTTGAAATGGTAATGCCTGCACTCATGTCAATAGTTGACACGAGCGTATTGGATAAATGATACTGTGCGATGTCACGGCAGAGGGAGTCGGTAAGTCCCTCCAATGAGTTCTCGGTCATACCGTTATGCGGTATGAGTTGGTTCTTCTCGTCACGATAGAGCGAGTCTATGTATGTTGCGACAGCCTCGTTCGTTGGTGCGAAGCAGGTGTACTGGCCGTAACTGCTGAGGAGTTGGTCAAGTTCCACGCGGCGGAGGATATAGTTGAACGAAGAGAACTGTTCACTACGGTTAACGAGGAAATCCTCAATGGTCTCGCCAGTGAATGTGTAGAGATTGCTTTCGTCAGGATCTTCGACACAGGACACGAGGGTTGCAGCAAAGCAGCAACACACGGAACAGAGACGTAAATACCTTGTTATAATGCTTTTCATAATGCCAAATAGGTTTAGTAGTTTTTCTGATAGAGGTCGTCTGTGACATAGGCAGGATTCTGCCGCAGATTGCGATTCACCTTCATCTCGTTTACATTGACAGGCCAATAGAGTGTAGGTTCGGTACGCATCTTGGCGATAACGCCCGCTCCATTGCCTGTAGCATCATACTTGCGAGCCATGAGTTGTAGCATGGTATTGTCATTGCGTGGGAAATCAACGCCTTCATCGGAGAGCTGCGCCAATGTCTTCGACGGGTCGGAGGGGGCAATGTGCCGGTAGTTATAGCGCATGAGATCGAACCACCGCTTGCCCTCAAAACAGAGTTCGCGCTGCCGTTCCTCAAGCACAAGTGTCTCCATACTGGCCACAGAACTATAGTTGGCTCGGCGCAGCGAGTCACTCTTCTGTGCCAACGAGCGGCTATTCACCTCTCTGACAAGTGCGAAAGCCTGCGTCAATTGCGCATCACCGTCACTCTGTGCCATTGCCACGCGAGCCTCTGCCTCCATCAGCATCACATCTGAAAGACGATAGACTATCCAGTTCTGCCCGAAATAGCTATACTCGCGTGTCTCTTCGCTTTTCCTGTAGGCCGATGGCGATGCTTTGGGATTGATGGTAGCCGTAGAGCGACTCACCATTTTGCGCACATCGAAGTTCGAGAGCTGGGCATTGCCAACATCGTAAGTGTACTGCCAATAGCGGTAATCCATCTCTGTACGAAACACACGTTCGTTGCCTGTGCCGCTGAACAGAGGTGTAGCGTAGCAGTAACCGTGGGCGGCACTGCGTGCATAGAGATAGTAATGCTGGCAAACTGTGGTGTTTGCGTTCTCCGTCCCGTCGAGTTGTAGTTCGAAAACGGCCTCTTGCGAGTTGCCAGTGGCGAAGATACTGCCATAAGCCGTCTCCCCGTCAATAAGTGCGTAGTCGCTGGCATCCGGAGTGTTGGCATCCTTGGGATATAGTTTACGCTTCGACGCAATTACACGCTCACAGCAATCCACAGCCTGTGCATAGTCTTCGGCACTATGGGTCATTGAACCGCGCCAGAGGTAGATGTCGGCCAACAAGGCGTTGATGCCTTCTTCATTTATATAACCCACACGCCGCCAATCGGTAAAGCCATCGGGTGCCAAAGCGTTCTCACGAGCTTCCAAAAGATCGTTGATACACTGTGACAACACTGTGAGTGGCGCTTGCTGCGGCACCTCCAGATCCTGGCTGCTGGCCATAAAGGCCTCTGTGCAGAGCGGCACGTCACGATAAGCCCGCACGAGGTAGAAATGTGCCAAGGCCCGCAGTGCCAACATCTGCGAACGGTCGATAAGAT
Organism: Lachnospiraceae bacterium; assembly: GCA_963590445.1. Lineage (GTDB taxonomy): Bacteria > Bacteroidota > Bacteroidia > Bacteroidales > Bacteroidaceae > Prevotella. The sequence goes on from CAVAPI010000012.1 coordinate 14,529, forward strand.
AGTCGCCTGAAGTATAGTCGGGATCTATATCCATAACTTGCTCGGCATGGGACAGTACGATGTTACAGTAGTTAATGACAGAGTATAGTGCGCCCCAGTCAGTAAAAGTGTTGGAAGTCTGTATGTCTGCCGCCTGTACCTCCAACAGTGCTGTGACCGTACTGTTGCCCGGCGTTTCGTTGACGGTCAGCTCGTCGGATCGCAATTCGCCCCATAACATCATGCGGCTTAGCGCATCGGCGGCCACCATCTTCTTGTAGGCGCCGACAACCATCAGCTGCACGTCGGCTTTCGTCTTCCAAAAGTCCTCTTCTATGGTCTTGTCGGCAGGCAGCACGTTGGTGTCGATACAGGAAACCAAAAGAGAAGAGTGGAAAACGAACAATGCCGCGGCGAGTATCATCTTTGTCTTCTGCAAACCTAACGTCTTTTTCTCTATTTTATGCTTGTTGTATTTCATAATAGTAAGTTTTTGTTACGGCAGCAATTCTTCAGAGACCAATGTTGATTCCGAAAGTGAACGATTTGGAACGCGGTGTCTGGGATTCGTCCTTGGCCATGCCCCAAGAACCAGCCGAGTGTTCGGGGTCAGTACCGCTGTACTTCGTGAGACAGAACACGTTGTTCAAGTTGAGGTAGAAGCGCAGGTCATGCAGTCCAAGTGGCTTGAGCTTGCTCTTCTTGAAGCTGTAGTTCAAGGATACATAATTCAGACGTATGTATCCACCATCCTCCACATAACGTGATGACCCCTGCCAGTTGTAGGCCGTACCGTACATGGCGCGTGGAATACTGGTCATGTCGCCATCCTTGCGCCAACGCCAGTTTACGGAGGCAGCCTGATTATATGTATCGTACATTTTCTCCAGATTCATTCGGGCGACGTTGATGACTTTGTTGCCGAAACGATAATGGAACGAACCACGCAGTTGCCACTGCCCATAACGGAAAGAGAGGTTGAAACCTCCACTGACCTTGGGCATGGAATTGCCTAAATAAACAATGTCGAGCGAATTGATTTGTCCATCATGATTGATGTCTTCATATATGGCATCTCCACCATCAAATTCGTATGTCTGTGATCCGTTATTGTAATTATACACCAGTCTCTTCGGCTCACCCGTAGATGTCATCAGCACACGCCCCTGCTCATTGAGGGCGATGGGTGCAGTCTTACCCTTGGCAAGGAACTCATTGTTTATCCAATTCTGGAACTCCTCTGCGGTAAAACCTCGTTCTTTCGCGTAATCGATGAGGTAATCATAGGTGTACTGATATACTCCCTTATATCGGAAACCATATATAGAACCCAGCGGATTGCCCACCTGTATGCGGTTCAGATAGCTGTTGCCCCCACGTGTAGTTGCACTCCACTCAGCATTGAGAGTCTCCAATACACGGTCATCCATCTCTGTGATTTCATTGTAGTTCTGTGATATATTGAAGTCGGCACTCATGGAAAACTTTCCTCGCTTGATGATGTTCTTCATAGAGACGTTGGCTTCCCATCCCCGGTTCATCATACCGCCTACATTGGCGTAGGCCAGTTTGGCAAATCCCGATGTGGACGGTATCTTCACGTTCTTCATCAACAGATCGGTAGTGTTCTTGTGGTAGTATTCCAACTCCAGTTCAATGCGGTCGTCAAGGAAACCCAGATTAAGACCGAGGTTATAGCTGCGGGTCTTCTCCCAACGTAAGTCGTCAAGCTTCAGACCATCGATGCTGCCGCCAGTCATTAGGCGACCTGATGCGCCATAGCTGCCGCTGCTCGTATCATAGACACTGTAAAAGAGAGACTCTGCTCCTGGTGCCGTACCATTGGTACCCCAGCTGGCACGGAAACCAATCATGGAAACAGCAGGCTTAACCCACTTCATAAAAGGTTCGTCAATAATGTTCCATCGAGCGGACCAGGCGGGGAAGAGCGCCCACTTGTTCTTCGGGCCGAATTTTGAAGAACCGTCACCTCGCATCGTCACGCCCAGTGAATACCGCCCCTTATAAGACAAGTGCCCGGTATAGTACCACGACTGTGAGCGGCTCTCACTGGAAGAGCTCGACATAGCGCGCAGGAGTCCCGTGGCTGTCACAGTCTCTATACTTGTTGGCAACTCCGCTTTGGTGAGTTTCTGAGAATTAGACTTTGAGGAGGTCATTTGGTAACGCACTTTCATGGTGGCACTCCAGTCCTTGTTCCTAAACGCTGGGGTAAAGGTCAAGTCATTGGTCAGTCGGAACTGCGTGCGGTTGCTCTCTGCATTGGTAGCCACATTGTAGTTGTCATACGATGTCCAGCGATTCGACCCTAATGCGGCAGGATAGTAGGTGGGCTGGCTGTTGGCGTAGATGTCAAAGTCCACACGGCCTGTATATTTCAACCGAGCCTTGCCCTCTTCCTTTCCCAAGAAGTCGTAATCAATCTGGAAATCAGGCGTTATGCGGTAGGTCTTCTCTTTCGCCCATGCCTGATTGGCAATGGCCACGGGGTTGCCTAAGGAACGGATTGCCTCAAGACGCTCTGAAGAGTAGTTGCCCAAGGCAGGATTGCCTGTGGGGTTCATAATATAGAACTCGTTGGTGTCGTTGCCGTTGGCATCTTGCCTGTATATGCTCATGTTCGGTGCCAATTTCTGCGCTATACCCAGCAAACTGCTATAGTTCTTGTCGTTGTCAGTATATGTGAGTGCGAAGTTAGTGGAGAACTTGATTCGGTCACTGACAAAGAAATCGAGGGCGATACGGGTGCTGAAGCGGTCGAGCTGCTGCTTGATGATGCTGCCCTTCTGGTGGTCATAGCTGCCGGTGATGCGGAAGTTGGCTTTCCTGCCACCGCCACTAATGCTCAACACGTGGCTCTGGTTGAGTCCAAGTTGCTTCACCTCTTTCACCCAATCGGTATTGTTGTTCCAATTCTCAAACTCACTCCACGACTGGTCGTAGTTCAGTTCCTTGATTGTGGTAGTGGCCGTGGCACTCTGTGAAGGATTGAAGAATTCCTCCTTCATAAGCATGGTGTAGTCGTCACCGCTAAGAAGCTCGTATCCATCTGGCTGCCACGTACCCTGTAATTTGAACGAATAGTTCACGCGTGGTTTGCCGCGTGCACCGCGTTTAGTGGTAATCTGGATAACACCGTTGGCACCGTTGGCTCCCCATATGGCAGTGGCGGCAGCATCCTTGAGCACCGTGATAGAGGCAATATCCTCCACATTCACCGAGAGCAGCGAGGCATAGCTTTCATCTGTGGCGTTGGAAAAGTCAAAAGTGGCATCCGGATTATCGAAGATTTTGTCATCGACCACAATGAGCGGCTCTGCATTGCCGTTAATGGTTGTAACACCGCGTAGGCGCATCGTAGTTCCGGCACCCAGATTGCCGGAGTTCGACACAATGTCAAGTCCTGCAATCTGTCCCTGCAAGGCTTCGTCTGCGGAAGTGAAGGCAATTCCCTCCACTTTCTCCATGTCCATCGTCTGCTGGGCTATCGACAATTCGCGTTTCGGTATGTTCAGTCCGCCTTGCGATACCCTTTTTGCTGTGACCGTCACTTCTTTCAGCGCCTGTGAGTCACTTGACAACTTTATCTTGAATGACGTTTGTGCGCCGATAACCTTCGTCCAAGTCCTACAGCCAACATATGACACCACGAGACGGTTCTTTGGATTCTTCACCGCCATCGAGAAGTTACCGTTGAAGTCTGTCTGTGCGGCCGACACAATACGGTTGTTGGCGTCACGCTCAACCACATTTGCCATCATAACAGGCCCCATGTCGTCACTCACCGTGCCGGATATACGGATTCCCTGTGCCCACGACAACTGTGTCAGCAGACAGAGAAACATTATAATAGAACACCTTTTCATAATCAGTTGAAGCGTTTGGATTTATTAATGTATAGCGGCTCGCTCAGTTCGTGAATGACTGCGTAGGCCGAAGTGGATATGCCGGGCATAGCATCGCTTTCCTTTTCGTATGCGAATTGGTAGTCGCGGGCAGGCATATTGACGAGTCCATTCTGCGAAGCTCGTATGTTGTGCACCACGCCAGCCTCATCTGTTACTACAAGTGTACCGTTACCTCCACTGACAGTGAGCTTCATAAACTGGTCATTGTTGCCCATCTGTAACGTCTGGTACTCGCCTGTCTCAATTACATTGTCGGCAAACACGTATCCACTCTGAAGATGATAGCACACAAACTTGTGTATTGCGTTAATCATCGCCTGTGCCTGCTGCTTGGCCGCCGCCTCTGCGCTACCGCCTTGACCGGCATTAGTGTCAAAAAGGCTCTGCACATCCTGCCATGAGGGCAGCCCTTGCCTGAAGGCAATGCTTACGGCATCGTTGTTTGGAGCATAGACGGTGTAGTGATAGGAGTTGAGCAGCGTGAGGTTCTGGTCGATGCTCACCTGCTTCTGCGCACCGTTACTGAACTTCTGTGTTACGATAGAAAATATCTTCAGCTGCTCCTGTGCCGACTTTGTGGCCGGTGCCACAGCAACGTTCGAGATGCCAAGCCACTCCAAGATGCCCGCTTCGGCAGCTCCCTCAAAGCCTTCACACAGTTCAAGGAACTCCGAAAACTGGCTGTGTTGCTTAAGTGTGGTATAAATGCTGCGCACAGGAGTCTGAAGCACACGGTTGAGACGGTAGGCGCGGCCATTCTTTTCATTCCACAGTTTTGTAATGGAAGCCTGAGCCGTTGTGCCTGCTGCCGACACGCCATCACCCTCTTCTCCTCCGTTCACATAAATTGCAGCGCCTTGTTTTGTGCGATAATAGTGGTTAGTGCCCAGCACGTCACCGCTCTTCAGTACAACTGTATGGGTATTTAGAATGTCTGCGAACTGGGTACTGACGGTTGAGATGTCTATATTCTGCGGGATTTCCTGGCCAAACTGCCCGGTCGCTGTGTTATAGCTGACGCGACGGCAGGCAATGAACGGGTCTGTTGAGATGGTATAGAAGTGGAGTCCCGTAGGCGTCTGGCCAGGAAGCAGCGACACCGGGTCGAGCACGTAATGGTCGAAAGCCCCGTTGTCAGGAATGAAGAAAGCATAGTTGGCGCTCATGGCCAGCAGATATGCCCAAAAGTCAAGCCCCAATTTCGAGTTTGTGGTGGTATTGCCCTTATAGATGGTCTTGTCTTGAATGGCCCAGCGCATCACGCTCAGTTCGTCATTGAACAGTGTTGGGGCGGAAACGGCCTGATACTCGTCTGGCATGAGCACGTCCTTCATAACATAAACCACACCGTTGTTAGCAATCTTCACATCGTACTTTCCGTTTTCGTCCTTACGTAAATAGTCCAAAGTCATGCCCATATTCTCGGAGGCCGTGTTGATAATCTGGCCGAACTTCGAGGGTACAGCATCGATAAACGAGGGTTGCATCAGGTTGTTCACAAACGTTGCCATGATGGCAATGGGCACCGAGTCGATGTTTTCCTCCAGATTGGCCGGCGTATTCTCCTGCTTTCCAAACTGCTCCATCATAAACGCGCCCTCGCCGCCGGGCAGGAAATAGCGTTGCATGGCCTCGTCGTTGGGCACAAACATGGCTCCCATATCGGTGATAGCCGTTCCGCTGGAGGGATAATACTGGTTCCATCCCGGATCGAAGCGCAGCAGACCGTCATAGACGGTAGTGCCATTTGGATCATCGTTGTTGACATCGCCGTTCTGCGAGCGGTTGCTAAGATAGCGCATCTGGTATATCTGGTCTATCTGAGTACGCCCGTTCTGCATGGCCCAGTCATTGTATGCCTTAGTGGTGCCGGCATCAGCATAGGGGGCAGAGAACCGGTCAAGGATGCGTGAAAACAGGTTTGTCTCGCCACTCTCGCGTATCACTTGCGCCATGTTGCCAGGCGGTACGATGACATCCTGCATCTGCTGGATATATCCGTTCAGACAGGTAATGTCAGAATGGATGATTGGATTGCGAAAGACGTATGCTCCGCCGTCCTCATATTCGGATCCGGTAATGATGGCGAAGTCCGAAGCCTCGCCAGTGGTGGTTATGTTGTTCTGCAACATCTGTTCGCGTGTAAAGTGCACCATCATTGGCTGTGTCGCATCACTGACACAGTAGATGCCGGCATCGCGGTAGGCATCCCAGTAAGCATTGTTTTCAGGCAACACACGGGAAAAAGAGACCGAATCAATGATGGAGAGCTGTGTCTGATGTTTCAGGGCTTTGCCACGCTCCACGGAGGTTGAGGTTGCACTGACGTTCGACAGCATCTTCACAAGATAGGCATTGTCGAGCATAGACGAGTAAAGCAGCATCTTCTTCATGGACACCGTAAGGTCATCATAGCTGCTCACGCCCCAGGCGTTGTCCTTGAAAAAACGTTCAAAGGCTTCATCATTGGCGGGAAACACGGTCTTTGACCCCGTGCGGTTCAGTGTCTCGCTGTAGCCCAAGTCGTCAACCAGCCGCACATAGTAACTGAACGTACCCTCCAAAAACTCCTGATTGGGTTTGCTCAACTCCTGATAGATGCTGCCACCGAGCCACGCAGGCTTCGATGTTTCGCTCTCGCCCCACTCACGGTCCTCACATGATGCCAGACACAGGCTGAGCAGCAATGCTGAAGTCAAGATTCCTTTGTTCATAGATTATAGGTTTAGATTTTTGTCGTTTTAGGTTTACAGCCTTCCCGACTGTTTTTCCGACAACAAAATAAGAGGTTTGGCAATAAAAAAGCATGATAAATTCGTCCGAAAGCGCGTCATATTTCTCCGTAAGGCCCCGCTTTGGAACGGGGAATATGGATTTTCCGGCACTTGGAGTTCCGCAACCGTATGGAAAAGACGACCCGCATTCCCCTTTCCGTTGGAAATGCGGGTCGTCTCTGCTGTTGGACAAGTCTATTTCACCACGACTTTCTTGCGGTTTATGATATAGACACCAGGACGGAGACCCTCTGTGCACTGCCCCGTGGCCACACGCACGCCCTGCAAGTCATAGACTGCATTGTCGGCAGACTGACAGTTCTTGATGGCAGGAGCCACAATACCTGTCTCTACAGCGGCTATCGAGTCGGCCACATACTTGTCGTAGTCACCGAAATAGCGCACTTCGTTAGCCGAGAAGAATATGCGGTTGCCTGTCTTATTGTTCAGTGCATCCAGTCCAAAGCGCACGGTCTGGGGTTCCTTGGCTATATAGCGCACGGTCCACCGGCGAGCCACAACATCAATGTTGCCCTCCTCGTCCTTTATGAAGTGCGCCTGTATGCTGTCGAACTTCTCTCCTCCGAGGCCTTCCTTGCCCACGAAGAAGAACACACCCGACTGTTCGCTGTTCTTCGAGGCTGTGGTGTGGCCCACAACTATCTCTGCCGAGAACTCATAGAGGCCTGCCTGTTCCAGACGCACGTCCTGTGCGAGATATTTCTTGGCACATTCCGAAGAGTTGCGGCCGTAGCAGATGCCAAAACCAGTGGAACTGTAGCCGTACTTGTCACCGTTGACCGTGAATTTCCATCCGCTGTTGCTGTTCTGACTGTAGCCTCCGGCATCCCATCCCGGCACATCAGCGCCCGTTGAGGCAGGCTTTTGCTCAAAGGTAGGATTCTGTATGGCTATGAGACCCGGTGTGCTGTAGCTTGCATTGGCCACATAGAACACATCGCGTGCGGCAAGCAACGCTGCGTCGGCCTCGTTGATGGAAGCCACAACCTCACCGCTATAGCCGTCAGGATCGAGGGCTTCATAAAAGGCATTGGCCGTGCTGACGGCTGTCTTCAGGGCTTCCTTGCCGTTAAGGTATGCCTCATCGTCAAGCAGTGCCTGACAGAAATCGATATCGCCACGCAACACCTGCACCTCCACGTTCTTTGCATAGTATTCGTTTATGGCTGTGCGCATCTTTGTGGTCTGTTCGCCCAGCACAGACGGCGAGTTGACGGGATCTGTTTCCGAAGTATAAACCGTCTCAGAGGCGGCGATACTGTCACGCAACTCTTTCTTTCCGAAGACATACTGCGGCTTTTCCACGACAACAATGGCCGAGTCAATCATCACACGCAGGGCATTCTGAGCAGCATTGAGCTTGTAACTGTTGACATAGTTGTCCACTTCGGTCTTGTCACCGCCGAGCAGATAGATATAATGGTTGTCGAAACGAACGCTGTTGGCATTGCTTGTGGCAGTGTTATACACGCCCAGAGTCACGGTTTCGCCCTCGTTTACGGTAAAGACCTTGGCATAGCTCTTGGGATTCCACGTGGGCAGGCCGGCAAGTTCCAGCGAGTCAGCGTTGACAAACATCTTGATACCGCCAATCTCTGTACGGTAGTCGATTATGTCGGCCTTGTTCGGATAGTTGTAGGCCATGGCTGAAATGACGTAGAGGTACTTGCCGGCGGGCAAAACCTTTTCCTGCGACATACCGCCATTGCCCAGATTATAGGCGTAGCCTATGGCTTGCGAGGCATAGGTGGTAGGGAACAGATAGTTGGCAGAGCCGGTTCCCCAGCGTGAGCCTGTTGTCCAGCCGGACACAGAGGCGTTGCCTTTGGGTGTAACATCATCGAATGTGAAGTGTGAAAAATACGGAGACACGTCCAAACCGTTCTTTGCGAGGAACACAGACATTTCATCTTCCAGTCCTGCCATGTAGTCCTGCTGGTCGTTTACGTTCTCGTTGGTTGCAAGGAACTCCTCCATTTCACCCACGATGCTCTCCAGACTGCTGCGGCCTTCGGTGAGTTCGCTGATGCCGAGCAAGGTCTGGGCACGGTCAACAACGCGGCGCAGGATGCGGTCGTCGCTGACTTCCTGCACCTGACGGACGGAAAAGTCGGCAAAACAGTCGCCTTCCACGAGGTTATAGAAGTTCACCACGAGGAAAAGCGGAGCGTCGGCGGGTACAGTGTAGGCATAGCCCATCTCCGTCCACTGGTCGGCATAGTAAAAGTTCTGCTTTGCCACGGCAGCATAGCCTGTGGCCGATGTCGAGACAGAGCCGTCGGCATTGACAAAGAGGTTCTGCGTGTTGTTGGATGTCAGCCCCAAGGCATTGTTCTGACGTTCGGCTGTACCGCGCACCTTATAGGAAATGTAGTATGTCTGGCCGGCTTCCAGCATCACATCGGTGTTGACAATGCTGGCGCCTATACCGCCGGCACGCACCGAGAGGTATTTCCCGTCGTCGGGTCCTCCGGCATTTTCCACCGCAAAGGTATCCGGCAGTTGGTCAAGCGTTTTGTTTGAAGCAGTCATCCAATTGCTTGGGGAGTCCTCAACACTGCCATTGGCAAAAAGGTTCTGGCCCGTAACCTTGTAGCGGGCACTGGTCGTGTAAACATAATCGGATGCCTGCGCACTGCACAGGGCGGCGGCAAAGGTCACGAGGTTTACGAATAGTAGTCTTGCTTTCATTGGTTTAATTGTTTTAAGTTAATGTATTCGGTTCGCGGTTAATGTATTCGGTTCGTGATTTCCATAGCCAAAAGTACAAAAGGCGGCGTGAGGCTGTGGTGCAAAAACGTCCGAAACCCTGTCAAAAACGTCCCTGCGGCTTCTTCCCGGCCTGTTTCCGCCGGCATACTGCAACATTGGATTAGCCAAGAAAGGGCGCATTATGCGGCAAACCGCCCTGTTTGCAAGCCACTGGATGCCTGTTCTTTTCGCAACCCGGCTGTTTGCGGTGCTCAACCCTGTCACTTTTGCATCAAAACCCGGCTGTTTTTGCACCGCAAACAGCCGGGTTACGAAATGCAGCGAACTGCCTTTTTCAAGAATGTGCCTACTTCATGGAAACATTGTTGAGCGTTACGTTCTTCACTGTGATGTTTTTGATGCCGCCAGTGTCAAAGGTGCTCTTCTTGTCTTCGGCTTTGATGTTCTCCAAAGCGAAGTTCTCCATAAGGAAGTTGTGCCCACGGTTCACGTAAAAGAACTTGTCAGCGCGAATGTCCATGTCGCGGAGAGTGACGTTGCGCACGGTGCTTGTGGGCATATCGGGCCTTTCGCCGAGCGAGTGAAACTGTTTCCACGAGGAAATCTCTATTGCGTTCTTCACACGGCCCGTACACCGCTCGACAAGTACGTTTTCGTAACGCTGCGGCGTGTCGGTTCGCATCTTGAAAAGGATGACATGGCTGCTGCCTTCAAACCGGCAGTCGCGCATAATGACATTGCTACAGTCGAAAGCATCGCTGCCAAAGGTCACGCCAGCGTTAGTCCAGTGGCCAAAGCGGCACTGCTCCACTATGACACGGTTGACCGGGCCGGCCGTAGAGTCACGGTCAACCCAAGTGCCGCGCCCGCCCTTCAGGCAAACACCGTCGTCGCACACGTTGACATAGCAGCCCCTGACGAGCACGTCGTCGCAGTCGTCAAGGTCTATGCCGTCGCTGCTCGGGGCGCGGGTGCTGCCTTGCGTGGGCGATTCGATGTAGCAGTCAAGATAACGCACACGGTTGCAGCGGTAAAGGTGGTTTGTCCAGAAGGCGCTGTTGATGGTTTTCACATCCTGCACCGTCACATCGTTGGAATGGGAGATATACACAAGCTGCGGACGCAGGGCTTCGAGATTGGTACACTGCCTGTTCCACTGCCGGCGGATCCAGAATTCCTCCCAGAAGCGGCGGGCATTGCCGTCAATTGTACCGTGCCCGGTAATGGTGAAACCGTCGTTGTGGTCGGCATTGACAAGGGCGGCAAAATACTTCACTGGAAGACCTTCCATGTGCATGTCCACAAGCGGATAGTGCTTGATGGCATCTATTCCCTTCAGTTTGCCGCCGTCAAGGAAGTGCAAGTGCGTGCCGGCCTTGAAGAAAAGGGCGCCGGTGAGGAACGTACCGCGCGGGATAACCACCACACCGCCGCCCTCGCGGGCACAGCGGTCAATCACTTCCTGGAGCTTTTTCGTTTGCAGAGCCGTGGAATCGTTCTTCACACCGTAGTCGGTCACTACATACTGGCGGCCTAAAGAGGCCACGTCAACCTTTGCAGTGTCGCTGAACCACTCCGGCACAGGCGTGCCGTCGGGGAACATACCGTGCTTTGCCGTATTCTTTTTCTTTGCGCCTGTCGTCAGTACGAGGCAGAGCAGGCTTGCCAATAAAATGGTTCTTTTCATCATTTGAACAGTTTGGTAATTTCATCTGGAGTCAGTGTCACACCGGGGCGGAAGTCCTTGCCCTGCATGTAACGGAGCAGGCTGTGATAAAGAGCCTGTATTTCGGGACGCGGCGTGCCGAAACCGATGGTTGTCACCACAAGACGCCCATTGCCGACATTGGCTTCAAAGAGAATACCGAGGCGGTGGTTGCGTGAAAGGTTGTCGATAACCTGAACGACAGGCTGCACCTGCGGTATCGGATCAAGCACCATCACAGGACTATAGCGGGCGATATTCCACCACTGCCAGTCGGAATGTGAGGCGGAGGGGAACCCCCGCAGGGCTGCACTTGCGGAGTTTACGAGCAACCCCATAGTACCTGGCGGGCCATAGCGGCGGAACATTGGGTAGCACCAGAAGTCGGTCTGAAACGCCCCGCCAATATGTTGTCGCAAGATGGTCGTGTCGGCTTGCAGCAGCACGGTCTTTCCCTTTTCCAAGGCACGCAGTGTCTTTTTGTCGAAAGTACGGGCAATGACAACGCCTTTGGCCTTGACGGGTTGCTCCCGGACGAATACCCACACGGAATAGTCGTTCTCGTACTGCCCCACCCTGACTTTGAGGGTAAGTTGCCTGTTCTCTTTGACAAAATGGAGCGGAATGTCTATTGTGCCGAGCGTGGTTACTGTACCTTGGGCGACGGGCTTGGCCGGGAGAGTACCCTCCGAGAGAGCTGAAAGCGACCACTGCACGGGTACGTCCAATTCGTTTTCACTGTAGTTGGCCACCTGAAGCGTGGCAGTAAAGGTCTCGTCGGCAGTCCAGATGCGCTTCTCCATACGCGCCAACGGAACGACCTCGGAGCAGAACCGCCGCCATGCTTCGGGCGAAACAAGTCCTTTGCTGTCCATAAAGGCATCGAGGATTCCCACAAGAGCAGTGCCCTGTCCGGGAAAGTCCTGCAAATCGAGCAGTTGGAAACCTCCGAAGCCAGGTGTGCGCAGTGCCGTTTCAATGTCTTCACGGTAGCACGCTACGGCAAGAGCGCCGGATGCTTGCATGAATGTCTTGTCTTGTGCCGACATTCCATGCTGTTCCAGACTCTTGCGGAAGCGTTCGAGGTTGGCTGCACGCACCACGCCCGTATATTTCCTTGTCTCTTCATAGTCGGGATATACCTGATACTGTCCTATCTCGTGCCCTATCACCGGCACCGTGATGCCTATGATAGCCGAAGTATAGTCCTTCATCGTGCCGCAATCCTCATTGTTCACATGTCCCTTGGTATGTACGGGATAGGAGCCGCGCACTTCCTTGCCGTCGGTGTCCGCCTCGTAGTGCCCGGCATGGTAGTTGCCGCCCGTCATGGTGGTGGTCCAGTAGTCGTCACCATCCACTAAGCGGGGGTTGTTGAGGAAGTTGTTTGACCCTTGGGCGTAGAGTTTGGTGGAGTCATACTGCCTGAAGGTGGCTATAAGGTCGGCCATGACCTCCGCAGAACCCGACATTTCATTGCCAAGTGCAAACATCACGAACGACGGATGATGGCCATAAGCCTTCAATATCCGCAGACCTTCCTCGCGAAGGTAGTCGGTGCGGCTCTGCACAGGGTCGTTGTCAAGTTTCTGCTCCACATCTCCCTTTTCCTTCTTGGCCTTTGCACCGATGCTACCCCACACCGGCAGCTCCGGTTGCATATAGATTCCGACACGGTCAGCGGCCTCAAAGGCTGCTTCGGGCGGACACCACGTATGAAAGCGGTAGTGATTGATGCCGTAACTCTTGGCTATGCGCAGCACACGCTCCCATTCTCCGACCGTCATCGGGGCATAGCCCGTAAGGGGAAAGACACATGCATCGTGCTTTCCGCGCAAAAAAGTGGTCTTGCCGTTGATGGCAAACTGCGTACCGACCGTGGTAAACTCCCGCATACCGAAGGTTAGCTCACCTTCGACGGCCTCACTTCCGGCAGACTTGGCTCCTCTCCGAAGAGAAAGAGGAGCAGACAGCCTATACTTTATTATATATAAATCGGGATGGAACTCGCTCCAGAGCTTGGCATTGGGTATCTTTACATCAAAAGAGAGCCATTTGCCCGTATCGCCGGCGCAATCAAACGTCTGCAACGCTACGGGTTCGGTATGCTGTCGCCCCGCCTCGTCATATGGAAAGACCTCCACAGAGAGCGTTCCGCACACGGGTATGGCTGCATCAGAGGCAAAACGCAGCAGCAAACGTGCCGTTCCTCTGGTAACATCAGGTTCTATTCGGGTCCCGCTGACATAGAGTTGTCCTGTCTGCCTTAGCTCTATACGTCCGAGAATACCGTTCCAGTTGGTCTGAGTCTGGTCACTCAGCTGGTGCGGATCGCCCACTGGCGGCAAGTCTTTGTTATCTACAAGTACCGTCAGACGGTGTTTGCCGGGTGCAAGTTCCGAAGGGAATATGTACTCATGCGCCGTTGTCAATGAATTTTGCTTGCCCAAACAGATGGTATCAACCCAGACCGTGGTGGTTTTTGTGCGCTCCATCGAGAATACGATGCGCTGTCCCTGCCATGTCTGCGGAATTACGATGTCGCGTTGGTACCATGCACGTCCGTTATACAGATGGTTGCGCGTGAGGCGCTTTACTTCGCTTTTGCGGTTAAAGTTGCCTTTGCGGGCTTCCTCTGTGGTGCATGGCAGAGCTATACTGTCTGTCAGCACTTGCGCAAACCACCGTCCGGCAATGCCTTTGTTGCCAGTATCCAACTGAAACCGCCACATTCCTTGCAGACTAACGGTTCCGTTTGCTTCTATACACACACAGCATACCAGCAGGGAGAATATACAGAGAAGTCTTTTCATTTCTATTTCCTTTGCAGTGTGACGGCCATTAGACCTATGACTACGTCGTTTGATAGAGTGCGCACCGTGAGTGAACGCAGTTTCTTTTCCGGATTTAGCGGCATGTCAAGCAGTTGGGCGGCGCCACCGTCAATGAGACGTCCGTAAACGCCCTTGAGCTGAAGGTCATCACCAAGGTCTCGACTCACGATGTCGCTCATCAGATGAACCCGATAAGGACGCTGGCTCTCTACACGGAATGCATACTGGTCTGTGTAGTAGTCCTGTTCAATGGGACACCAGTTGTCCGGATTTACGAGATCAATCCTTTCACGGGTCCCGTCTGTATAGGTAACGGTGACGCAACCGTTGGTTATGCGGCTCTGCATGGGATTGGTAGTGCCTGCCAGCATGAGGTATGCATGTGTGGCTTTGCCGCTTAGTGAGACGGTAATGCTGTCTGGATAGTTGTCCCAAAGGGATGTATAAACGATATTTGCGCCACTGGCTGCGGAACGGAAAGGGATTGTTACCCCAATGTCTTTCAGACAAGCCCTGTATATGCCGTTCTTGACAAGTGAACGGAACACACTGTCGTTTGTAGATGCCGTGAATGTGGGATGACACCATTCCCCAAAACCGTTCTTAGGGATGCGCAGGGTTGTGTAGGGCGAGGCTGGCGAAGTATATTCGTTCTTGAAAATATCAGTAAGGCTGGCGTTGTAATAGCGGCTGATATTGATGGGTTTCAGGTTCCGCCCGTCAATGTCGTTGAAACGGCAGCCAATGTCCTTGCCGGCGTTGTCTGACTTTGTCCAAGCATACATATCCACAGGCGTTTCCTGCTCGTTATGCACGGCATCAAGTACGATGTGCTGGGTCTTGTCCGAAGTAAAGACTGTCTCCTTGTAGCGTCCGCATCCCGTATTCTGGCGTATGACAAGCTGTAATGGTTGGGCAAAGCGCTGGGTAATGTCGTAGATTTCCTTGTCACCCTCGCGGCGGAACGAGTAGTCTATGTATGGAGTGTGAATAGAGGCGCTGTCCCACGATGAAGGGAAGCCCGGACGGATGACGAGCTTGCCGTAGAGAGCCTGTGGAGATATGCCGTACAGGCCCTCAATGGCGGCCTTGGCCGTCACACCAACGTTGTCGGCAAAGTCGCGGTAGGTCTCCCCGCGAGCTGCATCGTAGTAGCTTACCTGTCCAAGATTGGCCGGTGAACCGCCAAGATACATCTCGTCTAACAACGTACCTTTCATCAATCGGAAAGCCTCATCGGTGCGCCCGGCATGGAAATAGGCCAATGCCGTGTGCATAACCTCGGCGTGTGCAACGTTGTTGATGCTCCAATCGTATGGCATCCAACGGGTAGTACTCAACAGGTAGTACTGTGGATTCTCGCCCTTTATACGAATTGGAATGTGCGGCAGGTAACTATCTACCCACCGTGTGGCCATATATGCCTGTTCGGGCGAGCAGGCGTAACAGTCAATGGGCGTGTAGATACTCCACAGGGCGGCACTCTCATGCAGACGCTGCAAGCCCATCAGATCTTTGTATTCCGCCCAGTGGTCGCCAATCCACAACATTTCGCCCATAGCCTTGAGAATTGCATCAGCCTCTTTCCTGTATGGAGCGCCGTCCTCGCCGAGTATTTCGGCAATACGTGCAGCAAGCAGGTTGTGGCGGTAGTTGTAGGCAGAAGAGTGGGTCACTGATCCGCTATTATAATAGAGTCCGTCACTGGCCCAGATGCAGCAGTAAGCGTCGTAGAGGTGGTCACCGTCAGGGTCAAAGTTCAGCTTCTCCCAGTCAATGTGGCGCATAATGACCGGCCACATCTTGCGCAGATATGCCGTGTCGGCATCAAACTGCAGATGCCAGAGCAGTTCGTCAATGTAACTGAGGTTCATGTCGTAGTGATGCATCACGTTGCGGCGGTGTGGTGTACGGCAGATATAGCCGTTACTATACATCGGTGTTCCCCACTCATGGCGGGCACGACACAGGTTAAGTGCCGAGTCTGGCGTAGCATGGGGTATAGTGCATGGAACATCCTTCACCTGACTCTCGGCGTAAGCGTCGAAGTGGCGGCGGGCACGGTCAGGCCATCCAAGGAAATCGCCCATATATGCGCCGCGCCAACCGGGCAGTTGCACGCGCCAGACAACGGCTCCATGAAGGAAAGTGTCGCCGTCCCATGCACCGTCACCGGCCATGACAAGTGCACCGCCAAGAGTGTTGATGTACGGGTCGGGCGTGCGGAAGATGACTTGAGATGCCAGTTGCTGTCTGTGCTCTTCCGCTTTCTCATAGAGAGACGGGGGTGCGTTCAGCTTGAGCCGCTGGTTCTCAACGGATATATAAGTAGTATTGTTCGTTACGTTCCACGTTTCCGCCTGCAACTGTTCGGGTTTCGTGGCCGCCTCAAGCGAACCCGGGACTTCAGCCCCCATGTCTCCCCATCGTTTCAACCGCTGGTTACGGATCTCACATACACGAACCTCCATCCCGGCCTTGCCTTCAAAGCCTTCGGTATCAACTTTCCAGATGCCGCCCTGCCGGTCCGGATGCGCCAGCACGGCAATGCGCACCACGCCATTTCCCCAGCGACGGTCGGTCAGCACGTAGGTACGGCGGCCTGGAGTGTAGCGTGCCTCACACCTGTCTGCATCGACAAGGTCGAGACCGTTCAGCTTGAAACTCACATTCCGGCTGTCCTTGGACTTGTAAGTGACGAATACGGGGCGGTCACTCGTTTCCACACGGTCCTCGTTATGGCTTCCGTATAGGGCACGGGTATAGCGGTTTGTGCCATTAACGCACACAAAGTCCTCACCGTCGGGCTGGTACTGCCACGTGCGCTCGGCATTAGGGTCGTTCAGGCGTATCTCTATTGTCTTGATATGGTCAGCCAAGGTCTTGGCGGTCTGTGCCGTGACGGCAAGCGGAATACACACGAATATGGTGCTTGCCCAAAGAGTTCGGTAATTGTTCATTTTACAATTCGTTTTATTGTGGTTCGTGATAATATCATATCATTTGCGGCGCCTAACTGTGGCGTTTACGCACAGCAAACATGCCATTTGCGACGCCTAACTGTGCCATTTGCATATCGCAAACGGCACAGTTGCGAAAAGAGCCGGCCAACAATGGCCATTACTTTTGCAGGGTGACAGCCATCAGACCGATGACCACCTCGTTGGAAAGCGTGCTCAGGGTGAGACTCTTCAGCTTCTTCTTCGGATTGAGAGGCATGTCGAGCAAGACGGCTGCGCCACCGTCAATGCTCTTGAGTGCCTGCTTGTATTCCGGCACATCACTCGTTGTGGCATTGATTTGCAGGTGCATGTCTCCAAAGAGGTCACGGCTTACAAGAGCCGTCTTCAGCCCCACGCGATAGGGACGCGGCTGTGCCAAGGGGAAAGCCGTGGCATCATTGGTGTAGTCTTCCTGAATGGGACACCAGTTGTCGGGGTTCACCAGTTCGAGCACGTCACTACTCCCGTCGGAATACTCCACTCGGACAATACCGTTGGCTATACGGCTCTGCATGGGGTTGGTTGATCCGGCCATCATCAGATAGGCATGTGAAGCCTTGCCCTTGAGAGGAACGGTTATACTGTCAGGGTAGTTGTCCCAAAGAGAAGTGTAAACGATGTTCTTTCCTTCCGCAGGAGTACGGAAAGGGACATTGGCTGCGGAGAAGATACCATCGCTGACGGCAGCACGGAGACCGCTGTCATCGATATTGGCGGTGCGTTTCGTCGAACACCAGTCACCGATACCCTGAACCGGAATACATAATGTAGTATAGGGCGAGCGCGGCGAGAGATATTTCTGGCGGAATATGTCTGCAACAGAGGCATTGTAGGCGCTACTGATGTCAACGGGCTGACAGGCTTTGGCTTTCACTTGGCTGAAGGCAGTACCCTGCGCGGCAATCTGCGAAGCTGGCTGTGAAACAGGCTGATCGGAATGCTGCAATGCAACGACATGCGGGATGCGGATTACCTGAAGGCTGTCGGCACTGCCCTCATAGTCTTTGTACTTGCCGCCACCGAGATTCTGGCGCAGCACGATTTTCATCGGTTGGGCGAAACGTTGGCGGATCGTATATACATCATATCCGCCACGCCGCTCGAAGCTGTAGTCCATATAAGGAGTGCGGATGCCGGCACTGTCCCATGCAGAAGGGAAGCCCGGCCGGATGACACACCGGCCGTCAAGTGCCTGTGGGGTAATACCGTAAAGCCCCTGTACGAAGGCCCGGCTGGCCATGCCCGTCACATCAGTGAAGTCACGGTAGGCTTCACCCATGGCTGCGTCGAACTTAGAGGTCTGCCCGAAGTTGGCGGGAGACTGTCCTGTGTACATAAAGTCCATCACCGTACCTTTCAGCAGGCCGTATGCCTCTTCCGGGCGGCCTGCCTGCCAATAGCTGAGAGCCGTGTGCAGCACCTCGGCCATGGCAACATTGTTCAGACTCCACTCGTATGGGGTCCAGTTTGTGGTGGATATTGTCTCGTATTGCCGGCCATCGGCAGTGAACGTAAAGTGGGGTATCTCCTTGTCAACATACCGTGTGGCCTGATAAGCCTGCTCGTCGCTGCACGATTCTGAGTCGATTGGAGTGTAGATACTCCACAGGGCAGCACTCTTATGCAGTCGCTTCAAGCCCATGAAGTCCTTATACTCCGCCCAATGACCGTTCGTCCACAGCCGCTCATTCATAGCCTTGAGAATTGCATCAGCCTCTTTCTTATATTGTGTGCCGTCCTCTCCGAGTATTTCGGCAATGCGTGCTGCGAGACGGTTGTGCCGGTAATTGTAGGCAGAGCTATGGGTTACAGCTCCGCTATTGTAGCCCAAGGCGTCGCTGGCCCAGATACAGCAGTAGGCATCGTACAGATGGTCGTTGTCAGGGTCCCATGTGTTCTTCTCCCAGGCAAGGTGGCTTGTTATTACAGGCCACATTTTGCGCATATAGGCCGTATCGGCATTGAATTGGAAGTGCCACAACAGTTCGTCGATATAGACGAGGTTCATGTCATAGTGGTGGAACTGTTTGTTGTTGTTAGGGTTTCGGCAGATGTAGCCGTTGCTGTACATCGGCGTACCCCACTTGTATGCCCCCCGTGACAGGTTGTGCCCGCAATCCATAAGGTGCGGTTGCGTGACCGGAACTTCCGTTACCTGGCTCTTGGCGTAGGCATCGAAGTGGATGCGCTGCCGGTCTGCCATACCGAGGAAGTCGCCGGCGTAGGCTCCGCGCCAGCCTGTGAGCGGCATACGCCACCCTATAGCTCCGTGAGACCACACCTTGCCGTCCCAGGCTCCGTCTGCGGCCATCACCAAGGCACCGCCTATCGGGTTAATGTATGGGTCGGGAGTAGTGAAAACAACCGTGGAGGCGAGGTTTTCCCGGTAACTTTCCGCTTTGCAGTACTCCTTCCCAGAGGCAGCAACGGACAGTTCCTGCCGCTCAAGCACGATGTAGAGCGTGTCAACTATTGCAGCGTTCACTGTCTGCAGCCCCTTTTTCTCCACGTCAGCATCAAACTTGTCATGTGGTTCAAACTTCCCTATGTCACCAAAACGGATAAATTTCTTCAAGCGGTTCTCGCATATTTCACCGCGCAGCGTTACCGTTGACGGGAAGTTGCGGGCAACAAAACGGAACACACCGCCCTCCCTGTCAGGGAAAGCAAGCACAGACACTTCCAAAGAACCGCCATTCCACGTACTGTCACGCAGTACATAGTCGCGCCGGCCGGCGGTGTAGCGTGCCTCACAATAGTCGGTACTGTCGAGGGCAACGCATCTGCCGGATTGGCCAGACGCAAAGAAACTGATGTTGCGGTTGCCTGTATTGCCATTCCAAGTGGCAAACACAGGACGGTCACTGGTTTCCAATCGCCAGGCTGTATGCGAGCCATAGAGGGCGCGGGTATAGCGGTTATTGCCGTTAACGCAAACGAAAGACTGTCCGTCGGGATGATAGTTTTCCGTACAAGCATAACGGTAATAGTCCTTAAGCCGCTGATACTCCTCCTCTGTTATCTGGATGGTCGTGCCGTGGCGTGGGGTGAAGACTCCCTCCGTCTTGGTTTCGCGCACCAACTCGAAGTGTTGCCAGTCGGTAGTCTTGCAGAACTGATACCTGCCGTCCTTGAAACAGTCGTACATGAGTATCCATCCCGTACCGTCAATGAGCGGGAAAGCGCACGAACCTTCCGAAGAAAGGCTGTTCGGCTGCATCCTTCCCGGCACGAGAGTCCACGTTTCGGGCGAGTGAAGGTCGGTAAACGTATATTGTTTGCGCACGAGTCCCTCGCTGCCGCCCCACGTGTTGAAGAACAGATGGTACGTGCCTTTCCCGTCCCTCACTATGTCTGTGTCTATCGTAGGGTACTTATAGGTGAACAGGGGCTGCGGATCTCCCTCCAGACCGGTGAAGTCAGCATTGGCATAGGCGTAATACACGGCATCCTTGGGGTACGGTCCGGTCTTCTCGGAGTGCAGCGAGAAGTACACCATGTACTTGCCTGCGCTCTCGTCATAGATGGTCTGCGGTGCCCAAACGGCATTGGCCCGGGCAAAAGGCTTGCCGGCATAGCGCGTGGGGAAATCGATTGCGCTGTGCGTCCAGTGGACAAGGTCGCGCGAACGCGACATTATGAACCCGCGACACGTCCACTTGCCCTTCGACATGTCCATGTCGGTCATCACCATGCGGAACCAGCCGTCGCTGCACCTTAGTATATGCGGGTCGCGGATGCCGCCGCTGACCGTGAAGTCCTTGGCGTTTGCCACCGGCTGTCCACCGCACAGCGGTTCGTAGTCAAGGCCGTTGCGGCTCAGAGCCAGCCTCAACTGCTGGCCATCGGTGGTGTTGCTGGTGAAATAGGCAAAGAGATAGCCCGTCATGGGAGTCTGTGCAGCCAGTGTGAATGAGGCCATTGTCATGCAAAGGCCAAGCAGTGCTGTAAAAAGAGTTCTGCGCATAAAAGTTTTCAGTTTGTTGGTCTTTTGGCGTAAAGTTAATGGCTAAAGAGGCAAGACAGGGGATGCGTTTCATCCGAAAACATGCATTTTTCGTCCATAACCGCCAATATACGACCCGTTTGCGGCAGTTTTGCGCCCAATATCCGGGGAAGAGAAGAACGGAAAAGAGTATGGACAGAACCGTCCGCCAACCGCTTTTTATTGGTTTGCCGACTGGCGGAAAGAAGCAGAAAGGCTGTTTTTGTAAGACAAATTGCCTTGGAACATACACGAAGTGCCTTTCCCCTATAAGCAATTGTCAGCCAATACTTTTCAAATCCCGCCCGTTTACGGTTCAAAAGCGAGTTATAAAAAGTGAGGGGAGGAAGATTGGGGCAATTCGACTGGGATTCAATGATTTACATTGATTGCGGATTGGATTGTGAGGACAGGTGGAGACGGGAATGGGACAAGATGGGACGGGGGAACGT
>CAVAPI010000013.1:0-33547 GCA_963590445.1 Lachnospiraceae bacterium
TGAAGCGGTATGTCTGGCTCTCCTTGTCGCCGCTCTTCACCTTGTAGCAGTAGGCTGTGTTGGGCTGTAGCCCTGTGAGCTGCACCGAGTTCCAATAGTATGTGTCGGAGAGTTTCTCTGTTTTTCCATGTGTTGTGGCTGTGAGGTTGTCCTCGTCGGCACCGAAAATTACTTCGGGGGTGTTGTCGAAGCTCGTTTTCCATGAAATCCATATTGAGTTGGCTGTGGCCGTCTGCAGGTATGGCTGGGTCATGTCGGTGAATGTCGTAGGCACCACCGTGAGCCTGTGTGCCGTCACGTGGTCGGTGTCACCGTCTGTAGGCTCATAGTATATGTCTGCCACACTTTGTTCCTTGCCGTTTATCATACAGCTCTGCCCCTCGTTGATGCTGTGGTCTGCAACACTTACGATATAGCGGTCGAAGCTGATGTCAGTGGAGAGTGTGTCGGCATGCTGTTCGCCGAACAAGCGCACCACGCACAGCTTGCTGTCTTGCGACAGAAACGTGGAGCGGAGCGTGAGCTTCGGCGTGTTTTGCCCGTTTACGGCATGGCATCCCGTAGGCAGAAGCCACTTGTAGCCTGTCACTTCACTGTTTTCGGCAACCGAAAAGGTGGCTTCCGCACCGACTTTAACCTTGTTTGTTCCGTCAATGGCTGTTTGGGCACTGAGCGGCACGGCGGCACTTCCCGTAAATGAAAGCACGCATGCCATTAGTAGGTTCTTTTTCATACGTTTTGTTTGTGGTTAAAAGTACGCAGCAAAAGTACACCCGGCGTATTACAAACCACATTCGTCCGTATGACTATCCCAAAAACAAGGAGTGACAAGGGCATTACACTTCACACAAGGATTGTTCTACAATTCTGCTTTACCTGATTAGAGCTACTCCTCTTAACGGAAGAGTCCCCAAATGGGGCAACCCTTTACTTCAAGTCGGCAATGAACATATCGATGGCTTCATGCGTGACGTGCTGCATTACAACGATGTGCGACACTTTCTGACCGAAAGCCTCGCCGCACGCAAGATTGTATTTGCCCACTATCCCGTCGGAAGGACGCTTGAAGAGCACGGTGTTGCTGTATCGGTTTTGCCAACAAGGCCAATGGATGCTTTCCAGCCGCGACTTCAGGTAGCGGGTGTTCTCCATGATTTGCTCAGCCTGCCGTGTCCATCCCTCATCGCCTGTCGTTTGTATGAGCCACCAGAACTTTATCGGCTCCACACCCGAACGCGAGCAGTTTATCATGCGCATATTGGCGTTGAGATATGGCACGTCGAACGTTGTCTGGTTGTCATATACATCGCGCGAAGTGATGAACAGGCCGCACGGACTGTCTATTCCGAAAAACTTGTGGCCGCTGACGCTGATGGATTCATAGGCAGAAACCTTGCGGTTAACCATGTCCCTATAGGCCGTGAAAGGCAGATAGCCGCCGAAAAGGGCTGCGTCAACATGACGGTATATGGCCATGTCGCCATGCTTTGCGAGCACCTTGTTCAGTGCCGGCTGGTCGTCAATGGCTCCCTTGAGCGTCGATCCCATTGCGTAAATGACAAGACAGGGGCGTGTCGGGTCGAGTGCTTTCTCCAGCGAGTCGGGTATCATGCGCCCCATATCGTCGCTCTTCACGAGTCTTACGTCCAGATGCTGCAGGTCACAGAGACGGTAGTTGCTGTAGTGAGCTTCATCGGACACATACACTATGGGCATCTTGCCGGTCTGTTTCTTCAGGTAATTCACACCGAAATATATACCGTGGTTGTTACCGTCCGTGCCGCTCATGGTGACAAGTCCCCACAGGTCGTCTTTGTCAAAGCCGTATTTAGGGCCGAAGTATTCTATCACCTCACGCTCAAAGTCAAGCGACGAAAGCGTATGGTCGCCTGTGGCAAACGGGTCGCCGGCATTGTTGATAATCATATCCCCAAGACGGTTGTCTGTGTACCACTTGTAGAACCCTTGCAGCCTGATGTCATTGTTGCCGGGATAGCCGAGCGACACCTTGTTCCTTCCGATGCAGTCGGCCGCCCACTTGTCGAGCTTTTCAAAACCTGACGTTGCCGCCAGCTGGGCATATGACACCACATGGCTTGACAAAGCCAATGCGAGTGCGGTCAATAATACTTTTGTCTTCATTCCATTCTGTTTTTAGGTAGTAGTGTCCACAATGCTGTCCGCAATATACGGACGTTTGTTGCAAAGTTACGGCTTTTTCCATTAAAATTCCCCGGTTACGGCCTTCTTTGCGTGTTTTCTTTGCCGTAAGTGTAACATTTCTCGAAAAAACGGAGTATATTTGCATAAGGCGGGCGGCACTCTGGAGATTGAAAACACGTTTTCTCTCTTCTCGTTTGCACTGCCTTTGCAAAAGACATAAACAATCTGCATAATCTACTAACTAACAAATGCCATAAAACAAAAACGTAATTACCAATGACAAGAATGCATTTCATATTGTTGCAGTGCCTCGGTGCGCTGCTATGCGCCGTCGGGGCAAGAGCCGAAAGCAAGTGGTTTGTCGAGGCCGAAGATGGCGGACGCGTGGTCTGGAAGGGCGACACTCTGGCCGACATACACGCCCCAAAGGGACTGACACTGTGGAACAAGACATTGATGGAGGGCAACGTTACCATCGAATATGAGGCACGCATTGTGGGCGACGGGCGCATTTCCGACCTCAACTGCTTCTGGATGGCGAGCGATCCCAAGGCTAAGGACGTGTTCACTAACGCGAAACGGCGTGGCGGCAAGTTCGTCAATTCCTACACAATGCGCCTGTATTATATGGGCTTTGGCGGCAACTACAACAGCACGACGCGCTTCCGCCGCTACGACGGTGACGCGCGTGGCGTCGAAGATGCGGCCTTCCGCCCGGCCATTCTGCGCGAATATACCGACAGCAGCCGTCTGTTGTGTGGCGACCACTGGTACAAGATAAGGCTTGAAGCCATCGACGGCCACGCCCGATTCACCATCGACGGCGAGTGCATCGTTGACTTTGCCGACCCCATCCCCCTGCGCAAGGGCTACTTTGGCTTCCGTACCACATTGGCGCACGCACAGTTGAAAAACTTCAGATACACCTGCAAGCCTGTGGCGCAAGGGAATACGGGCGGCGAGCTAAGGATTGAGCGCGGACAGAAACGCACTGTCGAGACCATACCGCTTAATGACGTGGCCGGAGCGTGCGACCCCGTTGGCGGTCTCTGCCGCACCCGTGGCGAGGGTATAACCTTCGGCATACCGTTTGCCATGGGCGAGCTTGGGGCAAACGAACCGCTGGCACTGAAGAGCGGCAGCCGCACTCTGGCAACCGACCAGTGGACACTTGCATCGTGGCCGGACGGCAGTGTCAAGTGGAAAGCCATTGCCGCCGTACACGGGAACGGAGCTTCCAGTGACAGCAACAAGGGTGAAATGGTGTTGCACACATCATCCGGCGGCATGCTGTTCGACAGCATAACCATAGGCGGACAGGCGGTTGTCGGACGCGGATGGGTAGAGTGCAACGGCAAGACGCTGCCCGCCAAGAGCATCGCAAAGGAGCGCGAGGGGCGCGTGCGCACCTCTTGGCGCATGGAGGGCGACAACTTCATCGTGCGTATATATAAGTACAAAGGCAGCGACGAGCTGAAGATTGTGCATACGCTGTTGGTAGATTCGGCCATGAACAGGGATGGACTGAAGTCGTTGTCGCTGCGTTTCGAGGTGCCGATGAGCGGTGCCGACCACTTGCGCCGGGTGCTCTTCGTCGGCGACTCCGCCAAGGCAAGGGTGATGGACGTAAAGCCCCTGATTGCACGAAGACCTGTACACATTGACAGCGACGGTGCGCCTACCGATGCCATGAGCCGCAGCATATTGGAGCAGATAGCATCGTGGGACGGCTTCAGACTGTCGCAACTGTCGCCAAACGGCTTCTCCATAAGGAAGCGGACAACGTCGGTGTCGCCGTGGATAGGCACCATCGAGGGACACAGGTCGCCCGGACTTGTGGCTGTGGGGGACAGGACCAAAGGCGTGGCGTTCCACCTGACCGACTTCTGGCAGTCGTATCCGTCAACGCTTCAGGTCGACGGCGCACGTGAAAAGGTTGCGGTGGTGAGTCTGCACCTGTGGAGCGCAGAGGCCGAAGCCATGTCGTTTGCCCACTACGACACCATTCCGCATGGGCTGGAGGCGAGCTACGAAGATGTGCAGCCGGGCATGAGCACCGCCAATGGCATAGCCCGCACCTCCACCATATACATCACGCTGTCGGCACAGCCCATCGACTCGCTGGCAGGTCGGCTTCCCTCGCTGGCCCACCACAGCCAGTATGTGGCGCAGCCTGAATATCTGCACGCCAAAAGGGCGTTTGGCATTTGGAGCCTTGACCGTGGCACAAGGCTCGATGCCATCATTAATAGCATAACAGCCTTCTATGCCGCCGAGCAGGAGCGCAACGGCTGGTATGGCTTCTTCAACTATGGCGACGTGATGCACGCCTACGACACGTCGCGAGGCGAGTGGCGCTACGATGTGGGAGGCTTTGCGTGGGACAACACCGAACTGGCTTCCCCTGCCATGTTCTGGTATGAGTTTCTGCGCACCGGCGACCCCGTGGCATGGCGTATGGCGGTGGCCATGTGCCGCCACAACGGCGAGGTGGACTGCTACCATAGCGGCGTTCACGCCGGACTTGGCTCGCGCCACAATGTGGTTCACTGGGGGTGCGGGGCTAAGGAGGCACGCATATCCGAAGCCTTCTGGAACAGGTTCCTCTATTATCTCACTGCCGACGAGCGCACCGGCGACCTGCTCGACGAGGTGGCCGACGCCGACCAACTGCTGTATCACCTCGACCCGATGCGCCTGGCGCAGCCCCGTTCGCCGGAGTTCCCATGCACCGCACCGGCACGACTGCGCGTGGGACCCGACTGGATGGCCTATGCCGGCAACTGGTTTACCAAATGGGAGCGCACCGGCAACACGACATACCGCGACAAGGTGCTTGCCGGAATGAGGAGCATTGCGGCTCTTCCACACGGACTTTTCAGCGGTCCCAAGGCTCTTGGCTATGACCCAGCTACGGGCGTCGTGTCATGGGAGGGCGACAGCGCAGTGCAAAACACCAACCACCTGCTCTGCATCATGGGCGGATTTGAGATGATGAACGAGATGATGCTCTCGCTCACCACTCCCGAATGGAGCAAGGCGTGGCTGCGCCATGCCGGGGAATACCGCAAAAAAGCCACCGAACTGTCGCACAACCACTTCAGGATACCGCGTCTGCAAGCCTACGCCTATTGGCTTACAGGCAAACAGGAGTATTTCGACGAGGCCGTGACGCAACTGCGCATTGGCAACCGGGTGACATCAACCAACGAGGCCGCCACATTCACTCTCGATGCCATATTCATGCAAGAGGTGATGGACTTCGACTACACCATCAACTGCTCTACATATTGACGGCGCATAAACCCACATGGCCATAGCGAAATCCAAGCAGTTTTTGACGGGTACTTCAGTAAGGGGAATTCGGCATCTTCGAAGCCGAATTCCCCTCACCATGCATACACCCCATGTTCCGCTAACGCTGCACAAGGGGTCGCTTTGATGCGGCCTCTTCGAGGCCAAGATTATGCGTTTGCGCATTGAGAGCGCCTACTTGCCGCATCCACGAGCGCTAAATGCCGCATCCATGGGTGCCAAATACGGCATCTACAGGTGCTAAATGCCGCATTTACGGGTGCTGGTTGCCCCTATATGCACTATTTTTTGGAGGTTTTAGCGCATCTCTCTCCGAAACGTGGAAAGGAGTCGGGAAAGAATACGGATTGAGGGAAACGGGGTGTGCTGCGCAGTATGCCGTGCAGCGGATAATATTAAAGGGTTTAGTACATTTTTAAGGTTCTAACGTTTTGCGTTTCAATAGTTTTGCAGCAGAAAGCGAAACGAATTAATGAATAACTAAAAACGATTGGAACATGAAAAGACTACTATTCCTGCTGGCCTTGGCAGCCAGCATTGGCGGCAGCGCACTGGCCTTTGAAACAGGAGACTACCTGTACACACCCGTAGCCAAATTTAAGGTTACGGGCGGCAACCTCATCGCCAACGGAAACTTCTCAAATCTTACCGAAGGATGGACAAACCTTGAGGGCGGCGATGTGAACATGGTGAAATGGAGTATTGAGACAGGTGTGAAAGATGGTGCCAACGCCATCAAGAGCCTCAACATCGACGGTTCGATACTGGCACGCTCCATACAGCTAAGTCCGCAGAAGATCTATTCCATTAGCTACGACATCAAGTGTCCGTCGGCCTACACAACATCAACCAAAGCCGGCAACACCAGCTATATCGGCATCTACGTAAACCGTGACGGTTCGTTCAACACCGCCGCCGAGGGCTACCGCCTGATAAACGAGGTGGCAGCCGTGAAACCGGAGTGGCAGACCGTGAGCGACACCATAACCACAGGCGACGCAACCGAATACCTCCAGATAGTATTCCAGAACATCGACGAGGAGACAATGATTACCAACGTGGAGCTGCACGAGGTTTCGTCTGTGTATGACGACCGTATAGCGCGCCGCACGCTGAAGGTTTATAACAAAATGGTCACCTCCGAAGAGTTCGCTCGCTACAACGAGTCAGGCCAGATAAACGGAGCAGACGACCTGAAGGGCGCCATACAGTATGTAGAGTCTGCTCTTGACGACCCTGAACAGGGTGACGACCCCATGCAAATGGCCGACCTTATGGACCAGTTGGCCGGAGTTTACACCACATTCCTTGACGCAAACACCGCCGATGTGGCCGACCAGTACAACACATTCGCCAAGGGAGCTGGTCTGTCCAAGGCCACCAACGTGGCTTGCGGCGACTGGTGGCTCACCGGCACGCGCTGGTTCCACACCGCAGGAGCCAACCTTATCAACTCGTCAATACAGGCCAACTACGACCTGAACGCCAACGCCGAGCTGAAAACCAAGCTGCCTGCCGGACGTTATCTTATGAGCGTTGACCTGAAGGGCACCTACAACCAGAAGGCAGACCGGTATGTGGCCGACTACAGCCGACCGTTCTATGGAGCCTACGTCTATGCGCAGGGCGACACAGTAAAGTGCGACACACTGAGCGGCCGTCATTATGACACCTACGTAAAGTTCTTCGACGTCACCACCGACTCTCTCGTGCTCGGCTTCGGTTTCGCTCAGGCTCCCGACCAGCTGAACAACAAGTGCGGAGGAGGTTTCACCGGGGCGAACTTCATGTTGCGCAAACTTGGAACGAACGCATCTGATGTAAACCGTAAGGCTGGTATCGAAGCCATACAGTATCAACAATATGCTCTGCGCGTTATGATTGACTCTGCCATCGCGGTAATGCCCAAGACAGAATATATGTGGGGCAAGGAACAACTGCAAGACTCCATCAACGCCGGAGAACAGGCTTACAGCGCGTCGCTGACAGTTATCGATGCCGAAGGCAACGTGCTTGACGAAGACAAGCTCAAAGACGAGAACGAAGAGTACACTGCAAAGCCAGCCTACGCCACCGAGCTGAAGAATGAAATGGAGAAAGTACGCGCCGGCATACGCACCTGCTACGCACTGGCCGCACCCTATGAGAACCTTAAAGCCTACATAGAGGAGTCAGAGGCTATCTGCAACGACCAGACACTCAACGGCGACGCGGCACTAAAGGCCGCACTGCAAAGCGCAATAGCCGAGGCAAAGGCGCTTGTGGCACAGGCAAGCAAGGACGTAGCTCCCGAAAACTTCACCGAGATGCAGGAGAAGCTGAAGGGCGCACGCGAGAAGTATGTGGCAAGCACCGCCGGATTTGACAACCCTGCCCTACTTGAAATTGAGAACCCCTATTTCGCCGACGGACTGACTGGCTGGACGGCATCGGGCTATGGCTTCAAGGCAATCGCCGACGACAATATGGAAAACGGCACCATGGCCAACGTGAGCCGTGGACAGAGTGCTTCTTCGGAGTCGAAATTGGTGCAGACGAAGCAACTGACCGACTGCGGACTCTATGAATACCGTACACTGGCACGTGGATGGAACAACTACAAAGCCTACGACGTGCTCATGGCAACAATAAGCCAGCGTGAAGGAACGGAAGTGACCGACACCATTTATGACAAGTCGGAGATGCAAGTGTTCTTCGGACTGGAAGGCCGTCCTGATTCAGTACGTTTCCACTCGCGCAACATCAAATGGCTGCCAGACGTGACCGACGCCAATATTCCTTCTGAATACTCTGTGTTCTACTATCTGCCGGCCGGCAAGACCGAGACCGTTGAGTTCGGTATCGACACATACGGACAGGTGGGCCGTGCAGGAGCGAACACCTTCGGCTTTGGAGGAAACCACATCTACTTCTACGGCAACGACATTGCCAACTATCTGACCTATGCGAAGAAAGCCCTTGAAGACAAGGTGGCCGAGGCAAAA
This sequence comes from Lachnospiraceae bacterium, assembly GCA_963590445.1. Taxonomy (GTDB): domain Bacteria; phylum Bacteroidota; class Bacteroidia; order Bacteroidales; family Bacteroidaceae; genus Prevotella. The sequence continues at coordinate 8,463 of CAVAPI010000013.1, forward strand.
GCCTTAGCGGCAAGCGTAACGGAGAAGCAAAGCAGCCAGCGGTATCTCATTGACCGTGTGGAGCGCGACATAATAGACGCAGAGGCAGTACTGGCCAACCTGACCACAAGCACCAATGACGGCGCAGCCGTGGCCAAGGCCGCCACGCAACTGGCCAACGTTCGCTGGAGCATTGCCGCCCACAGCAACGACATCGCCCCGGAGACGAGCGGCATCAGCAGCATGCTCGACGGCAACAACGGCAAGGCAGCCCACGGCATCTACACGCTTACGGGCATCAAGCTGAACTGCAAGACGAGCGAACTGCCGCGCGGACTCTACATCATCAACGGCAAGAAATGGATGAAGCAGTGACGCCACAGCCCCACCCCAATGTCAACCAACACGGCTTTTATGAAAAGACACCTTAATATTAACGTCTGTAAGGCGATGGCTCTTGTGGCCATCGCCTACATTCCTTTGGGCTGTACCGACGAGCCTGACGGCGACAATCTCTACACCGAGAAGGGACAGACCATGGCAGCCTACATAGCCGGACAGACAGGCCTGTCATCATTCAGCTATCTTCTGGAGCGCACGGGCTACGACAACCTGACCTCTACCTACGGACAGTACACCTGTTTCGCTCCGTCGAACGATGGCATAGCGGCATACGTTGACTCGCTGTACAACGACAACGAGGCAGTAACGCCGCACAACGGCATGACCGCCAACAGCGTAGAGGGACTGTCGGACAGCCTGTGTCTCGACCTTGTGCGCTACCACCTTTGCAGCAAGGAGTACACCACCATTGATATGGGCGGCAGCGGACAGTCTATACCAACCATACTGGGTCGTTCCATATCCACGTCGGTCAACGCCAACGGCAAGACCACTCTCAACGAAGGGGCGACAATCATCAAGGAAGATATAAGCGTAACCAACGGCATTGTGCAGCGCACTGACCGTGTGATACCGCGCACCACACGCCCATTGCCCGACGTACTGGCGCGGCTTGACGACTACTCTCTGTTCAGCATGGCGCTGCAAGCGACCGGACTGGCAGACTCTATCGTGAAGAGCGACAAGGGCATTGAGTATTCCATATCCGACGCATACGACACCGACCATACCACTAAGCTCTACTCTCCCACCACTTGCAAGGTGGGCTACACCGTATTTGCCGAATCAGACGCGGTGATGGCTGTCAACGGCATACACTCGTTTGACGACCTTGCGGACTATGCCAACCGTACATACGCCAACGCGACCGACTGGTATGACTATCCGCGCGAGAAGAACATCACCATAAGCACCGGCACAGACTACACCAACCGCTTCAATGCGCTCAACATGTTTGTGGCCTACCATATATTATATGCGTCCATGGCGCAGGACCAACTGGTGTTTGAGGCCAAGGAGAACCAGACGCGTGCGGAAGACAAGTGGAACTACGCCAACGGCTGCGAGCCGCACGATTACTACGAAACAATGCTGCCCTCGACGCTACTTAAAGTGTGGGAGCCACAGCCGGGCAAGACCCTCTACATCAACCGCTACCAAACCTTCAACACTCTTACCGACGAGGTCGGTACAATGGGCACAAACCATGAGGTGGTCAATCCCGGCGTGGTTATTGAGCGCAAGGACATCACCGCCTGCAACGGCTACATACATCCCATCAACAAGATGCTGACATACACGGGCGAAGTGCCCAAGGGCGTGCTGCACGAACGTATGCGTATCGACGCGACCAACTTCATACCCGAACTAATAAACAACGGTTTCCGCTACATGTACCCCCAAGACACGCAAGCTCTCAACGGCGGAGCGTCGGGATGGCGTGTGGCTTTCCCCTCCAACTATTTCGACAACCTGATAAGCTACAACGGCGAACAGTCGGCCATACGCTACAATGTGCGCTGCGACTACAGCCACTGGGAGGGCGAATGTCTCAACGGATGGGGACAGTATGACGTGGCTTTCCGTCTGCCCCCGCTGCCATCCGGCACCTACGAACTGCGCTTTCCGTTCGAAGCTATGGCACACGGCGGCATGTACCAGTTCTACTTCGGCACTTCAAGCGACGTGCGACAGATGGAGGCCGTGGGCATTCCGCTCGACGTTCGGGTGTCGGAGACCGACCCAAGGATAGGATGGACCAAGTTCTATGAGGAAGATGACCTCGGCATAGCCACCGACGCTGCCATGAGAACGCGCGGATATATGCGCGGCAGCTTCGGCTATGTCTCATCTCCGGGACGCGGTTTCAACGACAAGGACCGCAACTGCCGTGGCATGAACCGCATGAGGCTCATACTCGGGCGCAAGGACTTCAAGCAGAGCGAAGCCCATTGGGTGCGCCTGAAGAACGTGCTCAACTACGACAAGGAACTGAAGTGGGCGTTCGACTACATCGAAATAGTGCCTGTGGATGTGGTTGACAACGGCCGGTATGCCGAAGACTGGTACTGACAACATCCGCAACAAGCCTCAAAAGCACGGCAGTTCCGGAGGCCAACACGCCTGTTTACGGGTCGTAACCCGGCCGTTTACGACGGCCAAATGCCACGTTTACAACCCATAGACAGGCGGGGCTTGAAACAAACCGGCCGCCAGAAACATACAAAGACGACGAAAGAGCCGGAGCCAACGGAGGTATAGCCCCGTTGGCTCCGGCTCTTTTATCCATGCGGAAAGGCTGCTGCCAGACCGGCAGTGCCGCACTTGCGCTTGCCCGGCGTGGCACTTGTCTGCAACCAGTGCCTCACTTATCCGTATTCAGACCGATGCTTACTTGTATTCAGCCCAGCTCTTTATGTCTATATCCTCCAGCTTTACGTTGCAGAAAGCGGTGATGAAGGCCGACGCAAGGCGGCTGTTTGTAATCAAAGGCACGTTGAGGTCGATGGACGCACGGCGTATCTTGTAACCGTTGGACAGCTCTCCGGCGGTCAAATCCTTGGGAATATTCACCACCATGTCTATCTCGTGGTTGTGCAGCATGTCGAGTGCCTGTGGCTTCTGCTGCTCCGACGGCCAATAGACGAGTGTGTTGCCAATGCCGTTCTCGGTGAGATAGCGCGACGTGCCGCCCGTTGCGAAGATACGGTAGCCGTTGTTGACGAGCATACGTGCGGCATCGAGCATCTCGGCCTTTTGCTTTGCGCTGCCTGTGGAGAGGAGTATGTTCTTCTCAGGTATGCGGTGGCCTACGGAGAGCATGCTCTTGAGCAGTGCGGTGCTGGTGTCGTCGCCCAGACAACCCACCTCTCCCGTTGACGCCATATCGACCCCGAGCACCGGGTCGGCCTTCTGGAGGCGGTTGAACGAGAACTGGCTGGCCTTTATACCCACGTAGTCGAGATCGAAAAGGCTCTTGTGGGGCTTCTCGACAGGCAGACCGAGCATGACCTTGGTGGCCAGTTCGATGAGATTAATCTTAAGGACTTTGCTCACAAACGGGAACGAGCGCGATGCGCGGAGGTTGCATTCGATGACCATAATGTCGTTCTCGCGCGCCATGAACTGTATGTTGAACGGGCCGCTGATGTGGAGTTCTTCGGCTATCTTGTGGGCTACGCGCTTTATACGGCGCACCGTCTCGCAGTAGATCTTCTGCGGCGGGAACTGTATGGTGGCGTCTCCGGAGTGGACACCGGCAAACTCGATGTGCTCGCTTATGGCATAGGCTATCACCTCGCCGTCCTTTGCCACTGCGTCCATCTCTATTTCCTTGGCGTGTTCGATGAAGCGGCTCACCACAACAGGGTGGTCTTCGCTCACGTTGGCGGCCAGACGCAGGAACTTTTCAAGCTCTTCACGGTTGGAACAAACGTTCATGGCCGCACCCGAAAGCACATAGGACGGACGCACGAGCACGGGAAAGCCCACCTCATCGATGAAGCGGTTGATGTCATCCATTGACGTCAGCGCGCTCCAGGCAGGCTGGTCGATGCCGTTACGGGTGAGCATTGACGAGAACTTGGCCCTATCCTCGGCGCTGTCGATGTCTTTGGCCGACGTGCCGAGTATGGGTACGCGCTGTTCATCAAGGCGTATCGCAAGGTTGTTGGGTATCTGGCCACCCGTAGAGACTATCACTCCGTGCGGGCACTCGATGTCTATTATGTCCATAACACGCTCGAAAGTCAGCTCATCGAAGTAGAGCCGGTCGCACATGTCATAGTCTGTCGATACCGTTTCGGGGTTGTAGTTGATCATAACCGAACGGTAGCCCTCCTTTCGGATGGTGTTCAGGGCCTGCACACCGCACCAGTCGAACTCCACAGACGAGCCAATGCGGTAGGCTCCGGAGCCGAGTACGATAATGGAACGCTTGTCGTTCTCGAACGCAATGTCGTGCGCCACGCCGGCATAGGTAAGGTAGAGGTAGTTGGTCTGTGCCGGGTATTCGGCGGCAAGCGTGTCTATCTGCTTGACAACGGGCAGGATGCCAAGCGTCTTGCGCAGCTGGCGCACCGCCAAACCGGCCTTGGCCATGCTGTGAAGCTCGTTTTCCAACCCCACTGCGCGCGCTATCTGGAAGTCAGTGAAGCCATATACCTTGGCTTCGCGCAGCAGTTCGCGGTCGAGATTGTTGACACTCTTGAGAGCCTTGAGCCTCTCGTCGATGTCAATGATGTGCTTCAGCTTCTGCAAGAACCAGCGGTCTATCTTCGTAAGCTCGTGTATCTGGTCGATAGTGTAGCCCTTGTGCATGGCTTTCGATATGATGAACACGCGCTTGTCGGTGGGTTCGCGCAGGGCAGCGTCAATGTCAGGTATCTCAAGTTCCTTGTTTTCGACAAAGCCGTGCATGCCCTGGCCTATCATACGCAAGCCTTTCTGTATCGCTTCCTCGAAGTTTCGGCCGATTGCCATGACCTCTCCCACCGACTTCATGGACGATCCGAGTTCCTTATCCACACCGCGGAACTTGCTCAAGTCCCAGCGCGGTATCTTGCAAACCACGTAGTCAAGAGCCGGTTCAAAGAATGCGCTGGTGGTTTTCGTTACCGAATTGTTCAGCTCAAACAGGCCGTAGCCCATGCCAAGTTTGGCAGCCACGAAAGCAAGGGGATAGCCTGTGGCCTTGGAAGCCAAGGCCGACGAGCGGCTGAGGCGCGCATTGACCTCGATAACGCGGTAGTCCTCGCTCTTGGGGTCGAAGGCGTACTGCACATTGCACTCGCCCACGATGCCTATGTGGCGGATTATCTTTATAGAAAGGGCGCGCAGCTTGTGGTATTCGCTGTTGGTAAGGGTCTGCGACGGTGCGATGACGATGCTCTCGCCGGTATGTATGCCCAGCGGATCGAAGTTCTCCATGTTGCAGACCGTTATGCAGTTGTCGTAACGGTCGCGCACAACCTCGTATTCTATCTCTTTCCAACCCTTAAGGCTCTTCTCCACGAGCACCTGTGGCGAGAATGAAAACGCTTTCTCGGCCAGTTTGTTGAGTTCATCCTCGTTGTCGCAGAAGCCGGAACCCAGTCCGCCGAGCGCATAGGCAGCGCGGAGTATCACCGGATAGCCCAGCTCATTTGCTGCGGCGCGCGCCTGCTCTATTGTCTCGCAGGCTTCGCTCTTGATAGTCTTCACGTCTATCTCGTTAAGCCGCTCAACGAACAGCTCACGGTCTTCGGTATCCATGATTGCCTGCACCTGTGTGCCGAGCACACGCACGCCGTACTTCTCAAGCACGCCCGACTTGTAAAGCTCAACGCCGCAGTTCAGTGCCGTCTGTCCGCCGAATGCGAGCAGAATGCCGTCGGGACGCTCCTTCTCAATCACCCTCTCAACGAAATAAGGCTGCACGGGAAGGAAGTAAATCTGGTCGGCCACGCCCTCGGAAGTCTGCACTGTGGCGATATTAGGGTTGATGAGAACAGTGTAAACCCCCTCTTCCCGAAGTGCTTTGAGGGCTTGCGAGCCTGAATAGTCGAACTCTCCGGCCTCGCCAATCTTCAATGCGCCTGAGCCAAGCAGCAGGACTTTCTTTATATTGTCGTCTTTCATCTTTATCGGTTACTTGAGTTTTTCCACAAAACGGTCGAACATAAATTCCGTATCAACAGGCCCGGAGCAAGCCTCGGGGTGGAACTGGCTGGTGAACCAGGGGTTCTCCTTGTGGCAAACGCCCTCGTTGGAGCCGTCGTTCATGTTGACAAACAGCTCACGCCAGTCTTTTCCGAGCGTACTTGCATCAACTGCGTAGCCGTGGTTCTGGCTTGTTATGTAGCAACGGTCCGTTCCCACCTCGCGCACCGGCTGGTTGTGCGAACGGTGGCCGTACTTCAGCTTGTAGATGGTGGCGCCTCCGGCCTTGGCCAGCAGCTGGTTGCCCATGCAGATGCCGCATATCGGCTTGCGCGACAGTTCCATTTGCCTGCGTATCACGGCCACTGCCTCCTCGCACATGTCGGGGTCGCCGGGACCGTTGCCGAGGAAAAGTCCGTCAAAGTCCATGCCGGTGTAGTCGTAGTTCCACGGTACGCGTATCACTTCAACGCCCCGGTTCACCAGACAGCGTATGATGTTGTTCTTTACTCCGCAGTCCACGAGCACAACCTTTTTGCCTGCGCCCTCGTTGTAGCGGATTATCTCCTTGCAACTGACCATATCCACGAAGTTGACGCCCTCGTAGTTGGCCTCGGGGATGTTGTCAGGCTCATCGTCAAACAGGATTTTGCCCATCATCACGCCGTGTTCGCGCAGCACCTTGGTGAGTTGGCGGGTGTCAATGCCCGTTATGCCCGGCACATGTTCGCGCTTGAGCCAGTCGGCAAGGCTCTCCACGGCATTCCAATGGCTGTACTGCCCGCTGTAGTCGGCCACTATGATTGCCGAAGCGTATATCTTGTCACTCTCCATGAACGTTGCGATGCCGTCGGGTTCCACTGTGAAAGGAGGAACTCCATAGTTTCCGACAAGCGGATAGGTGAGTGTCATGAGCTGCCCGGCGTATGACGGGTCGGTAAGGCTCTCCGGATAGCCCATCATGGCCGTGTTGAAAACCACCTCCCCGGCTACCGGCCGGTCATATCCGAAAGACTTTCCGTGGAATTTCGTACCGTCTTCAAGTACTAATGTTACGTTCTTCATTAATAATATGTGGTATCTTGTTGTGCTTAAAACTTCTGTTCGTACTGATAAACCTTCTCGTAATAATTGATGAAGGCCTGGTTCACGAGCTTCATTCCGCCCGGTGTGGGGAAATCGCCGGTGAAGTACCAGTCGCCCTTGTGCTCCGGGATGGCCTCATGCAGCCCCTCTATGCTCTGATAGACAAGCTCTATCGGGGTCGTAACGCCCTGCGGGCGCAGCATATCCACCATCTTGCGGTTCAGTTCGTCAACGGTGAACGGTTTGTAGAGGTCCTTTACGCAGCAGCGCATCTGCTCCTTGGGCTTGTCAAGCTCCTCCCTGCAGTTCTTGTAGGTGTTGTCTATCAATGCGTGCATGCCCCTTTCCTTGAGCAATTCGATGCAGGCGCGGAACGCGATGAACTCCTCCAGGCGTGCCATGTCGATGCCGTAGTAGTCCGGATAGCGTATTTGCGGAGAGGAACTGACTATGACAATCTTCCTGGGGTGCAGCCTGTCGAGTATCTTTATGATGCTTTCGCGCAGGGTAGTGCCCCTGACGATGCTGTCGTCTATCACCACGAGGTTGTCAACTCCCGGCTCCAGCACCTCGTAGGTTATGTCATAGACATGGGAAGCGAGGTCGTTGCGCGAATTGCCTTCAGTGATGAAGGTGCGCAGCTTGATGTCTTTCCATGCCACTTTCTCCGATCTGACATACCAATCCATGATCCTTGCAAGCTCCTCATGGGTCGGTGTGTGGTCCATCTCCTCGATTGCCTTTATCTTCTGGTCGTTGATATAGCGCTTAAATCCGCCGAGCATGCCGTAGTAGGCCACCTCTGCCGTGTTGGGGATGAACGAGAAAACGGTGTGGGCGACATCATATCCCACCGCTTTCAGTATGGGTTCGGTGAGCAGTTCGCCCAGTTTCTTGCGCTCGGCGTAGATGTCGCGGTCGGAACCGCGGCTGAAATATATCCTCTCAAAGGAACATGCGGCATCTCCGTGGCGCTCCAATATGCGCTCAATGCGGCAGTCACCGTGGCGGCCGACTATGACAGCCTCGCCGGGCTGCAACTCCTGCACGTCACTGCACTCGATGTCGAACGTTGTCTGGAGCACCGGGCGCTCGCTGGCCACGGCCACCACCTCGTCATTGCGGTAGTAAAAGGCCGGACGTATGCCCCACGGGTCGCGCATGGAGAACATTTCCCCGCTGCCGGTGAGGCCGCAGACAACGTAACCGCCGTCGAAATCGGGCATGGTGGTTCTGAGCACGTTGCTCATCTCCACGTGGTCGTCGATGTATCCCGTTATGTCAATGCCCTCAAGCCCCTGTTCCTTTGCGTCGGCGAAGTTGCGTTCCACCTCCCGGTCGAGCCTGTGTCCCATCCACTCCAGCATTATGTAGCTGTCGGAGTATATGCGGGGGCACTGACCCTGTGCGGTTATCTTCCGGAACACCTCGTCCATGTTGGTCATGTTGAAGTTTCCGCAGAGGCAAAGGTTCTTGGCTTTCCAGTTGTTCCGCCTCAAGAAGGGGTGCACATACTGCAGTCCGCTCTTGCCGGTGGTCGAATAGCGCAGGTGGCCCATGTAGAGTTCTCCGGCAAAGGGAAGCCTGTCCTTGGCGAAATGCACGTCTGACAGCTGTTCGGGCGTGAGACCGGCGAAACTTTTCTGCACTGTGCCGAATATTTCCGTTATGGCGTTGGATCCCAAGGCCTTCTCTCGAAACATATACTCGTGACCCGGCTCCGTGTCAAGCTTGACACAGGCCATGCCCGCGCCCTCCTGGCCCCGGTTGTGCTGCTTCTCCATCATCAGATAGAGCTTGTTCAGCCCATACATCCACGTGCCATACTTGCGCTGATAGTACTCGAGCGGTTTCAGAAGGCGTATCATCGCCACCCCGCACTCATGTTTCAATTCCTCCATTCAGTTTGCCTGTATATTGATTTCCTTTGGTCTCTTTTTCTCTTCCGGCAGGCTTCGGCTCGCAAACCGGCGGTTTACTGTGCAAAACCCGGCCGTTTATTGTTGCTAACCCGGCGGTTTACGGGTCGCAGCACGGCGGTTTACGGACTGCGTCCGTCCGCTCCGCACCCTACTCCACCGTCACTGACTTCGCCAGGTTGCGCGGTTGGTCAACGTCCTTGCCCTTGCAAACGGCGATATGGTAGGCCAGCAGCTGCAGGGGGATGATGGTCAGCAGCGGTTCGAGGCACTCTATCGTGTCGGGGACCTCCAGCACTTCGTCGGCAATGCGGCTGATTGTCTCGTCGCCCTCGGACACTATCGCTATGAGTTTGCCCTTGCGCGCCTTCACCTCCTGTATGTTGCTCAGCACCTTCTCGTACATTGCGTTGTGCGTGGCGATGACTACCACCGGCATATCCGAGTCTATCAGAGCTATAGGGCCGTGCTTCATCTCGGCGGCAGGATAGCCTTCGGCATGGATATAGCTTATCTCCTTCAGTTTCAACGCCCCCTCCAGAGCTATGGGATAGCTGTATCCGCGTCCGAGATAGAGGAAGTTGCGGGCGTAGGTGAACGTGCGGCTGAGGTCGGCAATGCGGTTGTTGAGCTTCAGCACCTCGGTCATCTTGTCCGGAATGGCGTGCAGCTCCTTCACCACGTGCAGATAGTCTTCCCTGCTTATCGTCCCCCGCTCCTTGGCCAGTGCCAATGCGAGCATGGAGAGCACTGTCACCTGGCCGGTGAAGGCTTTTGTCGACGCCACACCTATCTCCGGGCCTACGTGGATGTACGACCCGGTGTCGGTGGCACGCGGTATGCTTGAGCCTATGGCGTTGCATATTCCGTAGATGAACGCCCCGTTTTCCTTTGCGAGCCTTATCGCTGCCAGTGTGTCGGCGGTCTCTCCGCTCTGCGAGAGGGCTATCACCACATCGTCGGGCGTTATCACAGGGTTGCGGTAGCGGAACTCCGAGGCGTATTCCACCTCTACCGGTATGCGGCAAAGGCTTTCTATGATCTGCTTCCCTATGAGTCCTGCGTGCCACGACGTGCCGCACGCCACGATAACGAACCGCTTGGCGTTGAGCAGCTGCTTCTTGTAGTCGATGACTGCGCTGAGCACCACATTGTCAGTATCGACATTCACACGCCCGCGCATACAGTTGGTCAGACAGTCGGGCTGCTCAAAGATTTCCTTGAGCATGAAATGGGGGTAGCCGCCGCGCTCTATCTGTCCGAGATTAATATCTACGGTCTGTATTTCGGGGTTCAGCTTGCGGTTAAGTATATTGACTACGTTGAGTTCCTCGCCGCGTCTTATCACGGCAATGTTGCCGTCTTCGAGATAAACCACCTTGTCGGTGTATTCAATTATGGGACTTGCGTCAGAAGCGAGGAAGTATTCGTTGTCGCCGATGCCCACCACAAGGGGGCTTTGCTTGCGTGCTGCGATTATCTGGTTGGGGTCGCGCTTGTCCAACAGGGCTATTGCATAGGCGCCGATCACCTCGTGGAGAGCCAGCTGCACGGCAGTCAGCAGGTCGAGGTTCTTGCGTTCCTGTATGTATTCCACCAGTTGCACGAGCACTTCCGTGTCGGTGTCGGAACGGAACTCGATGCCTTTCGACATCAACTTGCTCTTCAGGTCGGCATAATTCTCGATTATTCCGTTGTGGATAATGGCGAGATTTTTCGACTGTGAGTAGTGTGGGTGGGCGTTTAAGGCCGACGGTTCGCCGTGGGTGGCCCATCTGGTGTGGGCAATGCCTACGCTTCCCGACGTATCCTTGTCCTGACAGTAGGCCACAAGGTCGTCCACCTTGCCCTTAGCCTTGCAGACGTTGAGTTCTCCATTGGAGTTTATGAGCGCAACGCCGGCACTGTCATACCCCCTATACTCCAGTCTGCGCAATCCTTTTATCAGTATAGGATAGGCATCCTTGTCACCTATGTATCCAACTATTCCGCACATGAGCTAAATCCGTTATGTATAAGAACCTTTAATTAAACAGAAGGGGGAACGGACTGTGCTCCATTCTCCCTTTTTGCGGTGCATTGTCAATGCAAAATGTTGTAAAGCAGCGAAGTCATCGATATGAGTATCGATGTCGCGGAGAACCATAGCGAGGTCATACTTCCCACACTTGAGTTCTGCGCCTTTACCTTGTTTGGCTCTACATATACTATGTCGTTTTGCTGCAAGTAGTAGTAGGGCGAGTTGATCAGGCCGGCGTCGTTCAGGTTGAGCACGTGTATCGACTTCTTTCCGGTGGCGTCTTCGCGTATAAGCTTGACGTTGTTGCGCACACCGTATATGGTCAGGTCGCCCGCCTGTGCCAGTGCTTCGAGTATGGTTATCTTTTCGTTGCCCACAGTGTACATTCCGGGGCGCGTAACTTCACCCAACACCGATATTTTGTAGTTGCTCATGCGCACGTTAACTATCGGGTTTTCGCTCTCACTCATGTACGGCTTGATCTTGTCGTATATCACTTTCTCCGCCTGGGACTTGGTCAATCCTCCCAAATGCACGGTTCCCACCTTGGGAAACTCGATGTTGCCTTCGTTGTCCACCAAGTAGCTTTGCAGCATAGGCTGGCTGTAAGTATTGCGCTGCCCCTGTGTCAGTGTCGTGCTGACCGTCATGTTGAAGGGGACGGCCGCATCGCCGTCGGTAGTGTTTACGGTTATGGTGAGAATGTCCTTGGGCATTATGCGCGCATCGTAGAGTACTTGCGACGAATCGAGGTTTACCGAGGAACTGTTTTGAAAATAAGCCACGTCTTTGGTGCTTGAACAGCTGCCGAAAAATGCCATTGCAGCCACTAAAGCCAAAGGCAGGAACAAATGTCTTCCAAGTTTCATTGTCGTGAGAATCGGGTTTGTCGTCTGCAAAATTACACCTTATTTTCTGAATGAGCAAGAAAACGGTAAAGTAATAGAATTGAAACGCAGCGTTACCCGAACGTTTTTGTGGAAGACTCTTCCACTGCTCTGGAACAAACCGCCCGTTTACGACCCGTAACCCGGCGGTTCAGGCATCAAAACCCGGCGGTTTTCGACCCGCAACGCGGGCATTTACGGCTTGCGCCCGCCGCCCTTTGACGTTCTGGCCACCACCAATACGCTTGCCTCATACAGCATCCACATGGGCAAAGCCACCAGCAACAGGGTGAAAACATCGGACGTGGGGGTTATGACTGCGGCCACTACCAGAATAACCACTACGGCGTGCTTGCGGTAACGGCGCAAAACTCCGGCGGAAAGCAGCCCCATGCGGGCAAGAAGCCATGCCACTACGGGTATCTCGAACACCATTCCCATGGCCAGACAGAGCGTTACCAGAGTGGAAATGTACGAGTCGAGGGTTATCATGTTGCCCACTTCGGGGCTAACCTGATAGGTTCCGAGGAAGCGGAAGGTGAACGGGAAGATCAGGAAGTAGCTTAGCAGCACGCCAACGACCGACAGGGCGTAGCCGAATCCCACGGCCCTCACCGCACAGCGCCGCTCTGCCGAGTAGAGGGCCGGCGAAACGAAGCGGAAAAGCTCATAGACGATGTAAGGCGAGGCGCACATGACGGCGGCATAGGCCGCAGTCTTCATGTGCAGGACGAACTGTCCGGCAAGCCCGGTATTGATTAATTGCACTGAAAAGTCGCCCACAGGCTGGCCGAACAGTTCGCCCACGGCACTGAACAGCCTGTAGGTGGCAAAGCCGGAGTACTTTGGGGCAAGCACAACGGCAAAGAGTGCGTCCTTAAAGCAAAAGGCCACGCAGCCGAACACGACGGTCACGACGGCCACCCGCACGAGTGCCGCCCGCAACACGTCAAGATGCTCCCAGAAGGACAGCTTGTCCGCATCCGTGTCCATGCCCTTATTCCTTGCCGTCCGTTTCCTTCTCCCGGTCTTTCCCGGCGGCTTCATCGTCAATACCGTTCATCCCGTCCTTGAAAGAGCGCACACCTTTGCCCAGTCCCTTCATCATTTCGGGGATTTTCTTGCCGCCGAAAAGCAGCAGAACGATAAGGACAATGAAGATAAGTTCCTGTGTTCCGATTCCAAACATATCACTTTCGTATTAAATATCTAATGACCAAATAACCTCCAAACACCTGCATGAACATGCCCGGCAGCCCTATTCTGAAGTCCTGCATGGCCACATGGAGGCTTCCGGCGCAGACCCATTCGGCCAAAGTGCCCGCCATTTGGTAGGCCAACACCACGGCTGCCAGCAGCAACACGCTGACCGAGCGCGAACGGGAGGCCGCATAGCCGGCCGCCAAGGCCAGGAAAACCGACTTTATCGTGACCGCCGGCAGAGCGGCAACGGGCGGCATGGCAAACAGGAGGGAGTTGGCAGCGGGCGAAAGCAGGGCGGTAAGCAGTCCTGCCTTCCATCCATATTTGTAAGACCCCACGAGTGTGAAGAAGTAAATGGGCAGCCAGGTCACTCCGCCTTGCGGAACGAGGTGGCACAACTGGGGCAACAGGATGTTGCCAACGATGAACATGGCGGCAAAGACATAGGTCTTCGCCTCCGAATAAGCATAGGAATAGAGTTTGACAGTGGTTTGCATAATGGTGGTTTATCGGTGGGTTCTGAATGTTATGCCGGCGAATACCGTGGCGCGGGGCATCGGGTAGCCATGGTTAATCTCGTACTTCTGAGCCAGAAGGTTCTCTCCCCGCACCCACAACCCGAACATCGGCGACAGGCGGAACGAGGCTCTGACATTCCAGAGCACGAAGTTCTCCTTGGTTTCCGGCGACACTGAGGTGTAAAGGCCGGCCACATACTGTATGCCGGAGGCCACCATCCAGCGGCCTTTGGCAAAGGTTGCGCCTGCATACAGCTTGCTTTCGGGCGCGGCAACCACGGGGTTGGTCATGTGGAGCCAGCTGTAGTTGGCCTCAACCGCCAATGTTTCGTCTATGCGGAAGTCCGCTTGCGCCTCGACACCCGTGTTGTAGATCCTGCCGGTGTTCATGTTGAGCGGCGCAGCCCCCTCCCTTGGCACCGTGACGATAAGGTTCTTGCCGTCTATGTAGAACACATTGAGTCCATAGCCCAGCCGTTTGCCGAGCAGCCGTTGGGTGTATGCGAGTTCGTAGTTCCACATACTCTCCGGCTCAAGGTCGGGGTTCTGAGGCTTGAACATATACATTTCGCGCAGTGTGGGGTAGCGGAAGCCCTTGCCGGCAGACAGTTTCAGCGTGGCATCGTGCGGCATTCTGAACGAAAGTCCGGCCTGCGGTATCCACTCCGTGCCCGCTTGCGAGTGGCGGTCGGCGCGTATGGCGGCGTCAAGGGTCAGCCATCGGGTCATATCCTGCCTGATTGCGGCATAACAGGCAAGCTCCTGCTCGGTCTTGTCAGCCAGTTTGTCGCTCTGGCCGCTGCGTTCGCCCTCCACAAAGCGGTTGTATGCCGTTCCTCCAAGCACAAGCCAGTCGGCCCCGACGGTCAGTCTGTTGCCCCTAAAGAGGCTCATGGTCTGGTAGAGAGACACGCCCGCCATGTCGTCATGCGAGTCGTAGCGGTATGCCTTGCGGCTGTTGCTGTCGTCGGGATCGGGGGTATAGCCGTCGTTAATCCAGTGGTTGCCCCAGTTGTAGTACAGGTTGAGTCCGCCGGAAGTGCTCCTGTAGGTGTTTCTCACGGCCACCGACGCCTTTCCGCGCGTCACTTCCTGGTCGGCATCGGCCAGCGGAACGGTCACGCTGCCCGGTTGGGAGGCGTTGAAGTGGCTGATATTAAAGTCAGCACTGACGCTCCACGACCGCGAAAGGCCGTAGCCCAACTTTGCATAGCCGTCAAACTTGCTGAAACCCATGTCGCTGCGGTGGCCGTCGGTGCGGTTGTACGAGCCGGACAGCACTGACGAGAAGCGTCCCTTGCGCACCTGGCTGGCAAATTCGGCCTCGACAGTGTTGTAGGAGCCGTAACCTGCGCGCAGCGACGTGGCCGTTCCGTCGTGCCGGGCGTGGCGTGTGACGATGTTTACCACACCGCCCATGGCATTTGAACCGTAGAGTGCCGATGCCGGGCCGCGCAATACCTCAACCCGTTCGGCCAGAAACGACTGGTAACTGTCGGCTATCGGATGGCCCATAAGCCCCATGAACTGCGGCATGCCGTCTATCAGCACCAGCAAACGCCCCGATCCGCCGCCAAGACCGCGCAGGGAAATGTTGCCGGCTGCACCGCCCGAGACGCCATAGCCCATCACTCCGCGCGACGTGGCGAACAGTCCCGGCACGCGGTCGGCCAGCACAGGCAGCAAAGACGGCTGCATGGCCTGTCTGATGGTCTGGCCGTTCACCACCGACACGGTCTGCGACAAGTGGCGCACGTCGGTTTCGTTGCGCACACCCGTCACCACAACCTCGCCAACGGCATTGCCGCCGCTGGTATAGGCGGTGTCCCGCGCTGTCTGTGAGGCCGTTTCCGGGGCAAAGGACGGCCTGTCGGTTGCCGTGGAGCAAGCCACGGTCTCCGCAAGTGTGCCACTTTCATGCGCTAACAGCGGCATTTGCGGTGCAAAAAGCGGCAGGATACACACCATAAACGGCCGCTTTACGATATTGAACCTACCGGTTGTTCTTCTGTTCATAGATGAATTGTTCTATTGCAGCGACACATTCGTCCGCAGAAACGCAGTCCTTGCAGCGCGTTTCCAGCGGACACCAGCCTGTGCGCCGGCGGTTTTCGATGTACGGAACGAGCGTTTCGCAAGCCGGTTCCACTCCGTTTTGCCTTAAAAGTCCTGCGGCAAGCTCCGAAACGACAAGGCCGAAGACCTTCCGCACGCCGCCTTTCACCATCAAAGCCGCAGCGGCCTTGCCCACAACCTTGTCGGCCACCTCCGCCATGTACAGCCTTTCCGGTTCTTCGGCGAGCAGTCTGTACAGGTCAGACACGCCGCATCCGTCGTATGCGTGCACCGTTCCGTTGTCAACAACGAGCGAGTGGCCGCCCGTCACCAGTATCTCCGCCAAACGGTTCTTCATGCGTTGTCCTGTTTAAGCTGTTCGGCAAACTTGTCTATCCGCTGCATTTCCTTCGGGATATTGATCCTTTGCGGACAATGGCTCACACACTTTCCGCAGCCTATGCAGTGGCTTGCCTGCCGCAAACGCGGCACACTGCGGTCGTAGCCCACAAGGAAAGCGCGCCGCGCACGGCGGTAGTCGGGGTCCTGGTTGCCCTTGTTCGGGAGATTACCCTCCTTTATGCACTTGTTATAGTGGGAGAATACGGCCGGAATGTCTATGCCATACGGACAAGGCATGCAGTAGTTGCACTCGTTGCACGGTATGGTCTTGAGGTTGTATATGTCCCTTGCTATGTCCATGAGGAAGTCATTTTCCTCGCTTGTCAGCGGTTTCAGCGGCGAATACGTGCACAAGTTCTCGCGCAAGTTCTCCATATACGTCATGCCGCTAAGCACTGTAAGCACCCCGTCGGGCGTACCTGCAAACCGGAAAGCCCAGCTTGCCACACTCTTTTCAGGCTCTCTCGCCTTCATTTTCGCCACGATATTGTCAGGCACATTGGCGAGACGGCCTCCGAGAAGCGGCTCCATTATGACCGCAGGAATGTGCCTTTTGTGCAGTTCGCCGTAAAGATACACAGCGTCAGTGTTGCGCTCGTTGATTTCATCGGCATAGTTCCAGTCGAGATAGTTAAGCTCTATCTGTGCGAAATCCCAGTGATAGCGGTTCTCGTCGTGCCACTTCAGGGCAAGGTCGAAGCACTTTATGTCACCGTGATACGAGAATCCGAGGTTGCGTATGCGCCCCTTTTGCTTCTGTTCCACCAGCCAATCGAGTATCCCATTGTCGATATAGCGGCCATAGAAGTCGGCCATACCGTCGCCACCCATGCCTATGGCGTGCAGAAGGAGGTAATCCACGTAGTCCACCTGCAACTCTTTCAGGGAGTTTTCAAACATTTCCTGCGACGCTTTCCGGCTCCATGTCTCCGGCGAAAAGTTGGATAACTTGGTGGCAATGTAGTATTCCGACCTCTTGTGGCGGTGGAGTGCGATGCCAGTGGCGCGCTCTGACAGTCCCCGACAGTAGGCCGGCGACGTGTCGATGTAGTTCAGACCGTGCTCAAGTGCATAGTCTATCTGCCTGTTCACCGTCTCCTGGTCTATTGGAGCGTCGGGATTTTCGCGCGCTGCGTCTCCTGCCACGGTCGGCAGGCGCATCATTCCGTAGCCGAGAATGGACACCTTTTCGTTGGTGTTCGGATTGATTCGGTATGTCATCTTGCCCTTCTCCGGCTCCAAGTCAGCCGGATGTCCGGCCTGTCCCTTGCTCCTGCAAGCCGTCAGCAGCCCTGTTGCGGCCAGCGTACCGCCGCCCAAGACCTTGAGGAAGGTTCGTCTGTTCAAGTCTTTCGCCATTGTCTTGATCTTTATATGGTGGGTCTGAAACTTTATATGGTGGGTCTGAAACTTTATATGATTGGTTGGGAACTTTATAAGGTTTGTTCTGAAACGACAGGCGATGCCTCTGTGTCGTCAAAGTCACACTATGCGGTGTCTCTCGTGTCCCTCTACATACATTGCGCTGAACGGTCGCACCGGGCAAAGGTGCTCACAGGCTCCGCAACCGATGCACCGCGCGGTGTTGACCACGGGGATTTTGGGTGACCGGGCATCCTTTGGGTCGGAAGAGACCATCGTTATCGCACCCACGGGGCAGTGTCTGGCACAGTTACCGCACTCCACTCCGTCGGCCACAGGCAGGCAATTCTGCCTTATCCACACGGCATGGCCTGTCTGGATGGCCGCCTTGTCGGCTTTGGTTATGGGCTTTATGGCACCTGTTGGGCACACTTCGCCGCAACGGGTGCACTCCGGACGGCAGTAGCCGCGCTCGTACGACATCACAGGCTGCATGAATTTCATTATGGAAGTCTGCGGACGGAGCACGTCGTTGGGACAGACAGACACGCAAAGCTGGCAGGCTGTGCAGTGGCGGGCCATGTTTTCGGCCGACAAAGAGCCGGGCGGAGTTATGGGAGTGGTGCGTTCGGGCTGCTTCTTGTCCTCGATTACGGCCAGTCCACCGTCCACTTTCTTCTTTCCCTGCGCCAATGCTGCAGCCGTAGTGGCCAAGGCAGTGCCCAAAAGGAATGAGCGGCGCGAAGCATCCACACCGTCCTGCACCCTGTTTCCGTGCCCTGCATTGTCGGCAACAGTCCCGTTTTGTGTGTCATCAGCAGTCTTTATCATGTTCGTCCTGCCGTATTTTATGGCGTCTTTGCGGCACTTGCCTATGCAGTCGCCGCACACCACGCAGCGCGAATAGTCTATTTTGTGATTGGTGAAGTCTATGCAGGACGCCTTGCAAGCCCTTGCGCACAAGCCGCAACGGCTGCATTTGTCTCCGTCGATGCCCACTTTCAGCCAAGAGAAGCGCGACAGAAAGCCCAGAACTGTACCTACGGGACAGACAGTGTTGCAGTATGTGCGGCCGTTACGCCACGCCAGCACCACAAGAACGGCAAGGGTAGCGACGGCAACCAGCAGGGTCGGCACGCTGCGCAGCCACACTTCGCGCTCATAGAAGGCATAGCTGTCCGCACGGGCGGCCAACATGGCGAGGAGATTGTTGCCCCATATATATAAAGGTGAAAGGATATTCTGCACTATCCGTCCGTAGGAGCTGTAAGGGGCGAGCAGTGCCACAAACGAACCGATGCCCAGAACCATTGCCAAGACAAAGGCTGCAAGCACCGAACAGCGCAGTACCGACCTTGCGGGCGAATAGTTGAAGCGGCGTTTCCTGCCCTTATAACGTCCGCACACCCATGACACGAAGTCCTGAAGCACGCCCAGCGGACAGACAACCGAGCAGTAGAGGCGCCCGAACACAAGCGTCAGCACCACCAGTGCGGCAACCACGCCAACGTTCAGAGCCAGTACTGCCGGCAGGAACTGCACTTTGGCCAGCCAACCGAACCATGCATGGAGCGTACCTGTAAAGTCCAGGAACAATGCCGTGATGAGAAAAGCCGTGAAAACGGCCAGTGTCAATCGGATTTTGCGTAACATAAAGTATTTCATTTAGGCGGATTCCGAAACCGATGTCTGCCACTGGCACGGCAACCGTTTACGTTATCCGCCGCCAAGGGTGCTCCAGACCTGTTTCTCCGGGTGCAAAGATAAGCATAAAGGAAGCATTGGAGCGTTATCTGTTTTACTTTTTATCGTACCACTATTACTTTTGCGCACCTTTATGCCAATATTTAGAAGCCAAGTCCCTCACTCTCCGGTTATGAACTTGACCACAAGGGGCAGGTGGTCGCTCGTTCCGCCGGCCTGATAGCGCTTGCCGAGGTATGTGCGGCGCGGCTTCCAGCCTCCGTAACGGTTGTCCCGTTCAAGCAGGAAGGGCGCATCGTTGACGAAAGCGGTACGGACAAAGGGGAGCATGGCGGCGTTTACGAACACGTGGTCAAGGCTTTGCCACCAGCCGTCGTAGCAGTAAGTGCCTCTCGCCCCGTGGCTTCCTACGGCTCCGGCGGTGACATCGGTCAGCCCGTGCGCCGTGATGTAGTCCAGAGACCGTTCGCCTGTACAGGCGTTGAAGTCGCCTGCGACTATTATCCGGGCGTCCGGCGAGACGCAGAGCAGCGAATCGACGGCCTTGCAGAGCCTCTCGGCCACGGCCATACGGAAAGGCCGGGAATATCTTTCGCCGCCGTAACGGCTCGGGGCATGGACGGCGAAGAGGTGCAGGGTGTCGCCCTGTGCGGTGCTCCCGGCCACATACAGTATGTCGCGCGTGGGGTGCATGCCCCTGACCGGCTCTATCCGCAGCGGCCAGTGGCGTATCGGCAGGAAAGAAAAGGTGTGGTACATGACGGCAACGTCAATGCCCCGGCTGTCGGGAGAGTCGGTCATGATGTAGTCGTAGCGCAGGTTGCGCAGCAGGGAACGGCGGGTGAGGTCGCGCATAACGCTGTCATTCTCCACCTCACACAGCACTACAATGTCGGGAAAGCCGAAGTCCGCAGAATCGTCGCAGCAGGATATTATGGCCCGGCCTATGGCATCGAGCTTGCGCCAGTAGCGGTTGGGAGTCCAATGGCGGACGGACTGGGGCAAAAACTCGGTGTCATCCTTCAGGCTGTCGTGGCGACAGTCGAACAAATTCTCACAGTTAAGCTCCACAAGCGTGAGAAATGAGGCGAGGAGTATGGCTGATAACATAGGCAGCGCCAGGGTTTCGGCTCCGGCAAGACGCTGCAAAATTACACAAAATCCGCCATATCCGCCAACAGTTTCCGCATCCCTTTTCAACAAACGGGCGGTTTGCGGGTCGGGAACGGGCGGTTTACGATGCAGAAACGGGCACTTTACGGGCCGTAAACCGCCGGGTTACGGAACGAAGGCGCAAGGTTGCCGCCGCAAAGGGGCCGCCCGGACACCGGCATACCCTAAATAAAATGAAAATCTTTGGGCGGTCGGCGGCTTTGCAGTAACTTTGCACGCAACAAGAACAAGGCAACAAGCACACGAAACGCGATGAGAATAGTGCTGATAGGAGCCGGACGCCTCGCCACAAACCTTGGCAGGGCACTGCTGAACGCCGGCCACGACATAATGCAAGTGTACAGCCGCACGATGGAAGCGGCACAGGAAGCGGCGGCAGTAATGGGGGGAATGCCCGCAAACCGTACAGACAGCATAACAAAGGAGGCGGACGCATACATCTGCGCTGTGACCGACTCCGCCCTACCCGACCTCCTGCCAACGCTGTGCAGGGGGCGCGAGCAGAAAGTGTGGCTGCATACGGCCGGCAGCATGCCCATGGAGCTGTTCAAAGGCATGGCCCTGCACTATGGAGTGCTTTACCCTATGCAGACTTTCTCAAAGGAAACGGCGGCCGATTTCAGCCACATACCGTGCTTCATCGAGGCCAACGACGAGCTGGCAAGGCAGACCATAGCGAAAATGGCAACGGACATAAGCACGGAAGTGACGCCTCTGCCGTCGGAAGACAGGAAGTACCTGCACCTCGCTGCGGTGTTCGCCTGCAATTTCGCAAACCACTGCTACACCCTGGCGGCCGACATACTGGAGAAACACGGCATGGACTTCAGCGCACTGCTGCCGCTTATCGACGAGACAACGCGCAAGATACACCTCATGCAGCCACGGACGGCACAGACAGGGCCGGCGGTAAGGTATGACGAAAACGTGATAAGGGCGCAAAGCCAGCTGCTTCGCAACGACCCGTTTGCCAAGGAAATATACGACCGCATGAGCATTAGCATACACAAAAAGGCAACCAACGATGATAAACTATAATCTTGAACAGGTGAAAGCCATCGTGTTCGACGTTGACGGAGTGCTGAGTTCGGAGACGATACCGCTGCACCCCGACGGCGAACCGATGAGAACGGTGAACATCAAGGACGGCTACGCCATACAGCTGGCCGTGAAACACGGGCTGCGCATCGGGATAATAACCGGAGGCACCGCCTCAAGCGTGAAGAAACGCTACGAGGGGCTTGGCGTCAGCGACATCTACATGGGCAGTGCCGTGAAGACAGAGGCATACAGCGACTTCAAGAAGCGGCACAACCTGGCCGACAGCGAAATCATGTATATGGGTGACGACATCCCGGACTACGAGGTGATGAGCCTGTGCGGCTGCCCGGTGTGCCCCAAAGACGCCGCCGCCGACATAAAAGCCGTAAGCCTTTACATCAGCGACAGGCGCGGCGGCGAAGGCTGCGGGCGCGATGTGATAGAGCAAACCCTGCGTGCACAGGGCAAATGGATGGCCGACGGAAAGGCATTCGGCTGGTAAACGGAAGAAAAGGCGCGACAACATTTCCGAAAGGGCTGGAGCCGTACTGCAAAAACACAGAAGAGACGGAAAGGAAAGCGATATGCTCGACAACATAAGGAAATACAAGGTGATACTGGCAAGCAACTCTCCGCGGCGGAAGGAACTGCTTGGCGGACTGGACATGGACTTCTGCGTGCGCACACTGCCGGGGATAAGCGAAGATTACCCCGAATCGCTGGACGCAACCGACATACCTTTATATATAGCACGCGCAAAAGCCGAGGCCAACAGGCCGCAAATGGCCGGCGACGAGCTGGTGATAACCGCCGACACCGTGGTGGTTTTGGGCAACGAAGTGCTCGGCAAGCCAAAGGATGACGGCGAGGCGCGACTGATGCTGCGCAAGTTGAGCGGCAAAACCCACCAGGTGATAACCGGGGTGTGCCTTACGACAAAGGACAAGCAGCGCAGTTTCGCCGTAAAGACCGGCGTTACGTTCAAGGAACTCGCCGACGAAGAGATAGAATACTACGTCTCCACATACCATCCCACCGACAAAGCCGGAGCCTATGGCATACAGGAATGGATAGGATACGTGGGGGTGACGTGGCTCGACGGCAGCTATTTCAACGTGATGGGGCTGCCCGTACAGCGCATATACAAGGAACTTCAAGACTTCTAAATACCGGTTCTTTGAAGGCATACAAAGGCCTTCACCCCCAGGAAAGCCGGTTTCAGTTCTTAAAGCGTTCGGATTTTAGAAGAGTTTTGCATCCAAAAAGGCTACAAACCGTTAAGATGTAGTTAAAAACCATTTATTCGCAAATATTTTTGCGGAAACATTTTGCACATTAACCAAACTGAATTACTTTTGCAAGTACAAATAGTAATTTTAATCTATATTTATCATTTTCCTAGACGAGGAAACCGTTCGTGAGAATCGTTTCCTCTTTTCGTTTATATGCACAGGCTACGAAAGCCACAGCTCAAGTTCCGCAAGATTACGGCACAATAAAACCCAAACCGGTCTTGGTTTTCAAGCCTTACAGGCTTCCCTTTCGGGTCAAGACCGGTTTGGGGTTAACGGGTATATGCCCTGCCGGATTGCCTAATCCAGACCGAACAGGGTCTTCAGTCCGCCGTCAACGCCGGAGAAGCCCATGAAGGCAAGGCTCAACAGGCTGGCCGTGATGAGCACAATGGCCATGCCGCGCATGCCCTTGGGCACATTGCTGAAGGCCAACTGCTCGCGCAGACCGGCAAACACGGTGAGGGCGAGGCCGAAACCGAGGGCTGTGGAGAAGGCATAGACGATGCTTTGGAGTATGTTGTAGTCCTTCTGTATCACGAGAATGGCCACACCGAGCACTGCGCAGTTGGTGGTGATGAGCGGAAGGAAGATGCCCAGAGCCTGATAGAGGGCGGGTGACACTTTCTTCATCACTATCTCTACCATCTGAACGAGGGCTGCAATGACAAGAATGAACGCTATGGTCTGCAAATACTGCAACCCGAAGGGTTCGAGAACGAGCTTCTGCACCATGAAAGTGACGATGGTGGAGAGCGTAAGCACGAAAGCCACGGCAGCTCCCATGCCAAGTGCCGTGCCTATTTTCTTGGACACGCCAAGGAAAGGGCATATCCCAAGGAACTGGGACAGCACGATATTGTTGACGAATATGGCCGATATGAATATCAATAAGTATTCCATAGGACTATGCTTTCTTTAGTTTGTTGACAATGGCGATAAGGTATCCGAGCGTGAGGAACGCTCCCGGAGGAAGCACAAAGAGGAGTATGTTGCACGTTTCGGGCAGAAGCGCAAAGCCGAACACTGCACCGGCACCGAGCAACTCGCGCACCGAGCCGAGCAGAGTGAGCGCAAGCGTGAAGCCAAAGCCTATGCCAAGACCGTCGAACAGACTCTCCACGGGGCCGTTCTTGCAGGCAAACGCCTCGGCACGGCCAAGTATGATGCAGTTAACCACAATCAGGGGTATGAAAAGTCCCAGCGACTCGTATATAGCCGGTACGAATGCTTGCATACACATCTGCAATACCGTCACGAAAGAGGCTATCACGACAACGAAAACAGGTATGCGCACCATGTCGGGCGTAAGGTTCTTGATGAGCGATATGGCGATATTGGAGCAAATGAGCACGAACATCGTGGCCAAGCCCATCGACATACCGTTGATGGCCGACGTGGTAGTGGCCAGCGTTGGGCACATTCCAAGCAGAAGAACGAAGGTCGGGTTCTCCTTGACGATGCCGTTAAGCAATATTTTTATGTAGTTCATATAGGTTGTCTTTTACACTTTTAACTTCTATATCATTCTGCGCCGCCATTGTGGTGCACCGTTGCGCCGCTCTGTCCGTCGGTTTGCTTGCCGGAATAGGCGGAGTAGGCCTGGTTGACAGCCTTGAGAAAAGCGCGTGAAGTGATGGTTGAGGCAGTGATAGCGTCAATGTCGCCACCGTCCTTGTTCACGGTAAGGGGCTTGTCGGCCGACATTTGCTTGCCGATAATGCTGCCCTTGCCGTCCTTTTGAAACCACTTGTCTGCCTTTGCACCCAGTCCCGGAGTCTCGGCAGTCTGCAATATAGTGTAGCCCAACACCTGTCCGTCGGTGTTGAAACCCACGAGAACCTTGAGGTCACCGCCAAAGCCGCCCACGGTACTCTCCACAGCTGCACCGAGAGACTGGCCGGTAGCATCAGCTGTCTGGTGTACTACAAATGCGAAATCCTTGCCCCCAATGTTCTGTTTCACGGAGTCACTCGACAGAACCCGGAGGTCTGCCACACCCATAACGCTCTTTATACCGTTGGCAAGCGTCAGCTTGGCCTGCTCCTCAATGGGGACTTTGGTCACCTGATTGCACCATGCGAGTATGCCACCGGTAATTACGGCCACAGCAACAAGCACGATTACCATGTTTGAAAACGTAGATTCCAACTTCTTCATTTCTTTACTACCTCCCCAAAACGTTTAGGTTTCACATAAGTATTGATGAGTGGCGTGAAGGCATTCATTATGAGTATGGCAAACGACATGCCTTCCGGATAGCTTCCCCAGTTGCGTATCACGACGGTAAGCACGCCTATGCCAACACCATATATTATCTGTCCCTTGGCACACATGGGCGACGTGACATAGTCGGTGGCCATGAAGATGGCTCCAAGCATGAGACCGCCACTGAGAACCAC
>CAVAPI010000014.1:0-32355 GCA_963590445.1 Lachnospiraceae bacterium
CCACGTTGCGCTCTCCGCTGTAAATCTCCATCTCCGCCAGTTGCAGGAAGTAGTATCTGGCATCGGTAGAGGCAGGAAGTCCGAGCTTGGTAGCGTCGAGTTTCACATAGCGGCATTGGGCGTTTACGGGAATATCCACGCGTGCGTTGGCGCTCTTGGGGGCGCTTATCCACTGGGCAGTCCACTCCGTGCCGGGCAGAAAGGCCGTACCGAACGAGCTTTTGCTTTCCGTTGACTGCTCCCCGTCGGCGCCATAGACGGTGAGAGACCATTCATATGAGGAGTGCGACTGCAGCGGCGCGCCTTCGTAGCGTATCTGGTTCTGGCGTGCCGACTGCACCTTGCCCGACTTCCATACGGTTGTTCCGTCATCCGTGCGCACCGTTATCTCATAGGCCGACTGCCGGAAAGCGCGCCCGTCGCTTATGGTTTCCCAGCTGAACGTGGGGGTCTGGGTGTCTATACCCAAGGGTGACGCCAGCCCGTTGACCTTCAGGTTGGCGGTACTGGTCGCTGCGCCTGCCGCCATCGCCGTGAATGTCAGCAGAAGCACGCCGGCCAGGGCTCTCGTCTTTGCGGTAAATGTTTCGTAAGTCATAGGTCTTTTAGGTTAGATTGCACCGCAAAAATAGCCCGTTCCATCGGTTGGTGCAACAGTCCCGGCAGGGTTTGAAACAAAATTCGGCGCAAATGAATTATTAGTTGTCGCCCTTGCCGTCCCCAACGTTTTTGTAGCGGCAGGAAAAGGCGGAGACTGCGGTTGTCGGGCTGACCTGTTTGCTGGTTTTCTGCATCTCTTTTACCCCGCAAACCGCCGGGTTACGCATCGTAAACGCCCTGTTTGGCACCCGCAAACACGGCATTTAGCCACCGTAAACGGCACAGTTACACTTCAAAGCGGTGCAATCAGCCATTGCAAGCGGCACAATCAGGCACTGCAAACCGTAAAGCCAGACACTGCAAACCGTAAAGCCAGACACTGCAAACCGCAAAGGCAGACACTGCAAATGGCCGGGTTTGGGCCACAACCCAAATTGCCGCCGGCGCGGTTGCCCCCTTTTTGTTGACTCAATGCCGGGATATTGTCGCGGATAGTCGCCGAAATATATTATCTTTGCATAAGATAATCTGCCCCCAGCAACCGTTTCTCAATGCGATAATGCGGAGCTTATGAGGACAGATGTCGCAGAACAGAGTAAAAAGCAAATGGCAAAAGCAAAACCATTCATCAAGTGGGTTGGCGGAAAGGGTCAGCTTTTGGAACAACTGGAGGCACTGTTGCCGGCAGATTTTGACAGATGGGACAATGCAACTTACATTGAACCGTTTGTTGGAGGAGGCGCTATGCTCTTCCATATGCTGCAAAAACACTCCAATATCAGACGGGCTGTAATCAATGACAGCAACCATGACCTCATCGTATGCTATCGGACAGTCAGAGACAATGTAGAACAACTTATACCTGCCCTGCAAGGTTTCGAAGAGCGTTACCACGCATTGCAGGACATGGATGCCAAGCGCAGGATGTTTATGGAGGCTCGTTCGCGCTACAACGAAAAACCTCTCGATCCGATAGAAAACACTTCCTTGTTCTTCTTCCTTAACAGAACTTGCTTTAACGGCCTTTACCGTGTAAACCGCAAGGGGCTGTTCAATGTGCCATGCGGCAAGTATATGCAACCACAGATTTGTGACATCTAAAACCTAAGGATTATGGCAAAGATAAAAGTTGAAATATGAACTTACAATTCAACACATCATTGGCGGAGGGCTACAAAAGTGCAAGCCAAATAGCACGAGTTCTTACGGAAGATTGGCTTGCACACAATATGTATTGCCCGATTTGTGGCGAACAGACTATTAGGCATGCTGAACCCAACGCCCCTGTAAGGGATTACGTTTGCGACAATTGTAGGTCACAGTATGAACTTAAAAGCAAGAGATCCGACAGCGACCGGTTTCAGTCGCCCGTAAACGATGGCGTCTATAGGACTATGATTGACCGAATCACGTCGTTGGACAATCCCAGCTTCTTCTTTATGCACTACGACAGATACGAGGTCAATAATTTAGTCATTGTGCCTAAATGCTTCTTCACCCCAGATGTAATCGAAAAGCGGAAGGCCTTGCCTGACAGTGCACGCAGAGCCGGCTGGGAGGGATGCAATATCCTTATGCAGAAGATTCCCGAAACGGCAAAAATTCCAATCATTCTGAACAGAGAAGCCGTACCCGTTGCAAACGTAATTTTACAGTATAAGAAAGTTTACAATCTGCAAACACGTTCAGTAGAAAGTAGGGGTTGGCTTATTGATACTCTTCATATAATAGAACGATTGGAGGAAACTTTCACACTCAGCCAGATGTATGGATTTTGCGATGAACTGAAAATAAAACATCCCAACAACAATCATATTAAAGATAAAGTCAGACAACAACTTCAATTCCTTAGGGACAAAGGTTTCATCGAGTTTAATGGAAATGGAATATACAAGAAAAAGGTTAAAAAATGAACGAATATATATTTTATACAACAGAAGGAGAAACAATTGCTCCTAACGAAGAAGTGGAAATTGAGAACTGCCAAGTTCTTGGACGCATACAAGCAAGAAATGCCGAACATGCTAAGCAACTTTTGGCACAAAAAAATCCTTGGATTGAAGAAGCAGGATTTGATATGTCGGACATTATCGTAAAGCAACTATTTACTGAGGAACAAAAAGCTGACATAAAAGCCATGGTTGATTATTTATGGGAGGACGAGCATAAGCATTTCCAAGAATTGCATTATCCGAAAGAGCATATCTATAGAATAATCAAGTGCATGAGAAGTAGTTATGAATGAGCATTCCTTTTGATTTCAAGTTCGACATGATATTCGCCGACCCGCCCTACTTTCTTTCGGGTGGAGGCATATCCATGCAGAGCGGCAAGGTGGCGTGTGTAGATAAGGGGGATTGGGATAAGCCCAAGTCACAGGAGGAGATGATGAAATGGAATCTCGAGTGGCTGCGTCTTTGCCGTGCAAAACTCAAGGACAACGGTACGATTTGGATAAGCGGAACGTACCACAACATATTCTCTGTGGCCAACTGCCTGACGGAATTGGGCTATAAAATACTGAATGTCATAACGTGGCAGAAGGCCAATCCGCCAGCCAATATTTCATGCAGATACTTCACATACTCTACAGAGTTTGTTATATGGGCAAGGAAAAGCCCGAAGGTGACACACAAGTTCAACTATGGGCTGATGAAAGCCATCAACGGCGACAAACAGATGACGGATGTATGGCGATTGCCTGCCGTCGGGCGTTGGGAAAAGTCGTGCGGCAAGCACCCCACACAGAAGCCTCTTCGTCTCTTGACGCGACTTGTTCTTGCATCCACAGACAAGGGTGACTGGGTGTTTGACCCATTCTGTGGCGGCGGAACGACAGGCATTGCCGCCAATTTGTGCGGCAGACGCTTCGCAGGAATTGAGCAAGAACGTGAGTATTGCGAACTGTCAAGAGCCAGACGTGC
Organism: Lachnospiraceae bacterium; assembly: GCA_963590445.1. GTDB lineage: Bacteria > Bacteroidota > Bacteroidia > Bacteroidales > Bacteroidaceae > Prevotella. The sequence continues at coordinate 3,525 of CAVAPI010000014.1, forward strand.
GGAACTTGACAGCCTTGAAGCGCAAACCTGTTTAATCAAGCACATTGAAGATTTGCAGTTTGCCAAGGAGTTTGGTCTCGTTTCTGAGGCCGAACCGTTGTTTGGAGGGATGCCTTTCGACAAATAAGACCGTGTCAAGCTGGCATCAGACTTAATCTCAACAATCATTTCCCGCCTTCTGCCGCATGGAAGGCTTCTTCTGACGGATAGATACCGAAGTGTTCCTTGTAGCAGCGGGCGAGGTAGGCTGAGTCAAGGCCTACGAGTATGGCTGTCTCCGACACGTTGCGGCCGCTCTTCAGCAGCTTTCTTGCGCGCTCAAGCCGCCGGATGCGTATCCATTCGTTGGGGGAAAGCCCCAAAACCTGCTTCATTCTCCTGTATAATGTGGAGGTGCTCATGCACATTTCCTGTGCAAGGCTGTCGCGGCTGAGGGCTTCAAGGCTCTCCATCCGTGCCACTGTCTCCTCAAGCCGGCGGATTAGGGCATTGTCTTCGGCGGACAAGCTGCTGCCACCGGTGTCTGTAGGGATGCCGGATGGTGCTGAAGAGGACAGGGAAGATGCGGGAGCGGCAGGGGGAATGGCGGCTCTGGCCTTGCGGAGCGGGCGGCGGCGCATGGTAAGGAGGCCGGCGGCGGCAAGCATGAGCAGGGTCAGCACGGCCAATATGCCGCCGAGTGGAAACCTGGAGGCGGTCGGGAGCACGGCGGAGGCTCCGTTGTCGCTCATTACGCCCATGCTGCGGTTGCCATACCAGAGGATGCTTCCGTCAGAGAGCCGGGTTACGGTGCGCAAGTTGGCCTGTCGCTCATTGTAAAGGCACGGGTAAAGGGGCGTAAGTGCGGCGTTTTCCAAGCGGTAGATGCCGCCCGGAGTGAAACAGAGCAGCCGGTTGTTGGCATCGGGGCACAGTGTATGGACGGTGGAAAGCAGCGGCGAGCCGCCGATACTGTCGGACGTTATGGGCAGAATGGGGCGGCCTGTGTTGTCCTGGCGGATGAGTAGCAGGCCGCTGCCGGTCGTTCCGGCCATCGTGTCGCCCGCTACAGGACACAGATGTGCCACGGCGCGGCCCGTATGCAGGGCGTTTCTGTCAATCCGGCTGCGGAGTTGCAGCCGTTGGCCGAACACACTGATACCGTCATTCAGGCTGCTGCACCACAGTTGCCCCCATCGGTCGGCGGCCAAGGCGAGGATATAGTCGGACGAGAGGTGCAGTTCCTTGTGGGAATGGCAGCGGTAGCGGCCTGTTTCAGGCTCCACTATGAACAGTCCCTGCCCTGTGGCCACGGCCACGCGGCCTTGCCAGAGAGCCAGACCGTTGACAAAGATGCGCCGTCCGCCGTTTGCATCCACGAGAGTCACGCTCCGGCACTCGCCCGTGTGCGGGTTCCACCGGTAAAGGCCTTTCTGGAAAGTTCCTATCCACACGTCTTCGGCTGAGAGAGCCAGCAGGGCGGTGACGTTGTCCTGTACGGTTGGCGGCATATCCAGCGGAAAGAACCGCGGCGAATTGCGCCGAACGAGCAGCAGACCCTCCTCCTGGGTGCCAAGCCACAGCTGTCCGCTGCGGTCGGTAAGGCTGGTATTGACGGCCAACGAGGGCGGCAGTTTGGCCGAAGCCATGCCCGTCTGGCTGACAACCGGCGAATCGGGGCGGCGGTAATAGTCGGAAACGGAGAGCGTAAGCAGCCCCATGTCGCGCGTGGACGCCCGGATGCTGTCGCCCCGGAGGGACAGATGGTTGACCAGACCGCTGACACCGGGCACCTCAACGGCCTTGCGCCGCTTCATGTCAAACACGGCCAGCCCCTTTTCCGTGCCCATCCAGAGGTTGCCTCTGCCGTCCCTGACCATCGAGCGCACACCGTCTTCAGCCGCATAGCCGGCCTTGAAGCACCGTATGACGGGGTAATTGCGGCAAAGTCCGGTCTTCAGGTCTATGAGAGTCAGCCCGTGGTTGACGTGACCGACGGCCAAAAGGCGTGAAACCGCCGGACCTTCCGGTTTGGAAGAGACCGGATGGCGGCCGCCGCCGGGCAGGGGAAGTATGCACCAGCAGGAGTCGCACGGCAGCTGGGGCAGGTTGTTGCGGTCGAAGTGGTAGAACTGTCCGCGCAGCTTGTCCATACACGTGAACCCTCCCATCCACGAGGTGAGCCAGAGGATGCGGTCGCCGTCGGGAGCGATGCACGTTACGCTGGCGTCGTGCAGGGTCGCTGACGCCACGACTCCGTTCTTGCGCAAAGGGGATTGGCCTACGGAATAGTGGGTGAACGTGTTGGTGCGGTAGTGGTAGGCGTCAAGGCCGTCGCTGCGCGTGGCTATCCACAGCACAGGGGCGTGACGGTCGGCGTAAATCATGTTGAGGTCGTTGGAAACGGGATGCTTGTCGTCCGCAGAGCCGCTGCGCTTCATCACGACGATGCCCCTTTCCGGCGCGTAAGGGTTGCGGAAAAGGCAAAGACCGTTGTCGGTGCTCGCCCAAAGGCCGCCGTCAAGGTCTTCGTCTATGCCGCGCACGACATTGGAAGACAGACCCTGCTGTGTGGAATAGACCGACACCGTGGGGCCGGACTGGCCATGTACGGCCATAACCGCAGCAAAAAAGAATGGCAAAAGGACGGTTCGCATGACGGACGTGGCGGATTTTCTAAACGGCAATGGGGCGCTGATATGATGGATAGTCAACATATTCTTGTTTTCAACATCATATCGGCACCCCATCGCATATAGGGTTCTCCCGGTCAAACAGGGGTTGTTTCAGGAAAGGGCGTGCCCCTTCACTCCCTTTCTCACTTCACTATGACAAGATAGTAGTTCTTTTTGCCCCGTTGCACGAGCAGATACTTGCCGTCAATGAGGTCTTCGGCTGTAACGGGACGGTCGAAGGCTGCAAGTTTCTCCTTGTTCAGCGACACTCCGCCGCCCTGTACGAGCTTGCGCATCTCGCCCTTGCTGGCAAAAACGGCCGCATCCTGCGTGAAAAGGTCAACGGCGGGCTGTCCGAGCCTGTCCTTGCCCACCTCAAAGTGGGGCACTCCCTCGAATATGTCGAGCAGAGTCTGCTCGTCAAGGCGCAACAGGCTGTCCTTGGTTGACTTGCCGAAGAGTATGTTGCTGGCCTCCATTGCCGTGTCAAGAGCCTCCTGGGAGTGTACCATCACCGTCACTTCGCTGGCCAGACGCTTCTGTAGCACACGCTGACCGGGGTCTTGCCGGTGCTCGGCCACAAGGCTTTCGATGGTTTCCCGGTCGAGACTTGTGAATATCTTGATGTATCGCTCTGCGTCATCGTCGCTCACGTTGAGCCAGAACTGGTAGAATTTGTATGGAGAGGTGCGCTTCGGGTCGAGCCAGATGTTGCCTGTCTCGGTCTTGCCGAACTTCTTTCCGTCGGCTTTCGTTATCAGGGGACACGTCAAGGCATAGGTTTCCACTTCGCTGCCGAGCGTTCGCCGTATCAGTTCGGTGCCTGTGGTCATGTTGCCCCACTGGTCGTTGCCTCCAAGTTGCAGCTTGCAGCCCAGAGTCTTGTACAGATGGAGGAAGTCGTAGCCCTGTAGCAGCTGGTAAGTGAACTCTGTAAACGACAGGCCGTCGCGGGCTGTGCCGTTCAAACGCTGCTGTACGCTCTCCTTGGCCATCATGTAGTTGACCGTAATGTGCTTGCCTACCTCACGCACAAAGTCGAGAAAGGTAAAGTCTTTCATCCAGTCGTAGTTGTTGACCATCAGTGCGCCGTTGCCATCTTGCGTGTTGAAGTCGAGGAACTTGGCCACCTGCGCCTTGATACACTCCTGGTTGTGGTAGAGAGTCTTGTCGTCGAGCAGGTTGCGCTCCTGACTTTTGCCCGACGGGTCGCCTATCATTCCCGTTGCACCGCCCACAAGGATGATGGGTCTGTGGCCGCAACGCTGCAAATGGCGCAGCATCATTATGCCGCAGAGGTGGCCTATGTGGAGCGAATCGGCTGTCGGGTCGGTGCCGAGATAGGCGGTCACCATCTCCTTGTTAAGGAGTTCTTCCGTTCCGGGCATTATCTGCGCGAGCATACCGCGCCAGCGCAGTTCTTCAACAAAGTTCTTTTTCATCGATATATGGTTACTTTTAAGTTTTCAGTATATTCTTTTCTGCTGGATTTTGCCGGGTTCCGCCGAAGCTGGCCTTAGGCTTCCTTCCTGCAATGCGGCGGTTACGGCACCGGGTCATAGCCGCTTCCTCCCCAAGGGTTGCATCGCAGCAGCCGCCAGAGGGCAAGTGCCAGTCCCTTTATCGGCCCGTGCTTCACCAAAGCCTGCCGCGCATACTCGGAGCAAGTGGGCGTAAAGCGGCACGAAGGCGGCGTGAGCGGCGAAATGAACCGCTGGTAGAACACTATCGGAAGGCACAGTAGCCATACGGCAGCAGTCCGGCAGCGGTGCAGCATGGCGGTCATGGGCATCGTGAAAAGTCCTTTGCCACCTTCTCAAGCAGTGTCTTGACGCTCCCGGACACGCGCTGCGAGTCGTAGAGGCGGTCGGCCTGCCAGATGAAAGCCAGTGCCAGAGCCTTGCCGTCCGACTGTTCCACGAGTTCTGTCAGGGCGTGTTTGTTCAGCCTGTAGGCTTCCCGTATCTGGCGTTTCACCCTGTTGCGCTTCACGGCGCGCTTGAAATGGCGCTTGGACACGCTCACCAGCACTTGCACGGCGGCGTCTTTCTCGCCGCGTCCGGCCACCATATATACGGCACGCACGGGGTAGGCTACCGCCGAACGGCTGTGGCCGCCTCCGAAAAGGGTGTCTATCAGCTTCTTGCTGACCATCCTTTCGCACTTTCTGAACGTGTTTGGTGATGGTTCAGGCATCTCTGCCTTATGAAGTTATTGCTTTTTGACTGGCTGAAGCACAGGCTTTGCCGGCTGGAGTTTTGCCTTTGGCTATCCGAAGTCCCGGTTGTTGACCGCCAAATGCTCCGGTTTTGACTGCCAAATGCCCGGTTTAGGTTGTGCAAACGGGGCGTTTCTTGTCCGTAAGCGGCCTGTCTGCGGACGGGAATCATTCTTCCTCGTGCATCAGGAGGTAGTGTTGCAGTGCCCCGGTCATTGACGGGTGCTTGTCGGTCGGGGCTTCAAGGTCGAGACGCAGCCCCGCATCCTTCACAGCCTTGGCTGTTGCGGGTCCGAAGGTTGCTATTGCGATGTCCTTCTGGTCGAAGTTCGGGAAGTTTTTTGCCAACGAGTTCACTCCGGCAGGGCTGAAGAACACGAGCATGTCGTAATCGAAGTTCTTTATCTCCTCCTCCGTGAAGTCGTTACTTACCGTGCGGTACATGACACACTCCCTGTGATGGAGCTTTTTCGAGTCGAGCAGCTTGGCAACGTCGTCGTTGTGCACGTCGCTCATGGGCACAAGATACTTCTCGGTCTTGTGTTTCATCATCAGAGGAAGCAGGTCGTTGATCTTTCCGGTGTTGCCGAAGAACACCTTACGCTTGCGGTATTGGACGTATTTCTGTATGTATAGCGATATTGTCTCGGTCACACAGAAGTACTTGAGGTCTTCCGGGATGGGCACACGCAGCTCCTTTGCCAGCGTAAAGAAGTTGTCTATGGCATGGCGGGAGGTGAAGACGATGGCTGTATATTCGGGTATGCTTACCTTTTGCTGGCGGAATTCCCTTGAGTTAAGCCCTTCTACCTTTATGAAGGGACGGAAGACAAGCTCGACACCGAACCTTTCCGCAATGTCGTAATAGGGGGATTTTTCACTCGACGGTTTGGGTTGCGAAACCAAAATCTTCTTTATCATCGTGCCTAAAAGTTTATTTCCAGATAATTACCCGCCTGTATCAATGCGCCCCATAGGGCTGCAAGGGGTACTATTTCGAGGGCACAAAAGTACAAAATTATTTGCAGAAAACCGCCGCGGTGCCTGAAAAAGATGGAAAAGCACTTGTAAAACACGAGTATTTTGGACAGTAGCAGGATGGAGAGGGTACAGATATAGACGCTTTCCAGCGACAAACCGAAATAAACCTGCACGAGTACCACCGGAAACAGCGCCACTCCTTCGATGGAAGTGACGAACAGCAGCGTCTGGAGCCACTCCCTGTTCTTGCCGATGCCGAAGAAAACGGTGTTGACCATGGTGTATAGCAGTGCGCGCACGGCGAAATAGCCTGCCCACATGCCGAAGAATATGGCAATAAGGAGGTGTTGCGAAGGGAGAATGAACGTGTCGCCGATGGTCTGTTGGGTATAGAAGAACTGGAAGAGTGACAACAGCAGTCCGGCCTGTCCCGCAAGGAACAGCTGGAAGGCCACTTCGCTTGACGTGAACGTCTCTTCGTTGTCGTCCGGGCGTGGCTTCCGGAAGAACCGTTTGGCCTGTCGGGCGAAGAAATGGCGGTGGTTGGCGAACGAAACCACGCTCACGATGAAGCAGACAAGCAGCAGCAGCGTTATTGTGTTGTCGTTTCTGAGCGTGTAGGGCACCGGGTCGCCGGCAATGCCGTAGCGTCCGGCCTTCACTTCCTTGTGCAGTGTCGTGTCTGAAGAGAAGAAGTTTTGGCGGTAATACTGCGGCAGAGCGGTCTCGCCGGCTTTTTCTCCTGTAATGTACCCCGGCAGCTTTATGGTGTCGGGATGCGGGATGCCGTGGGTTTCCTTTGGCTTGAACGTTGCCTGTATGGCGGAATCCTGCTGTGCGGGCGTGGAGTTCTTCGGCAATCTGCCCAACACCTGGTAAGTGTGTTGCACCTTTGCCTCCTGCTCTGCGTGCAGTTCTATGGCCTGCTCTTGCCCGTTGGCCAGGGAATCCTCTTGCAGCATACCTCGTAGGCCGTTGCCTTAAAGTCCGAAACCCGCCTTTATCTTGTCAACAAGGTCGAGCTTTTCCCACGTGAACAGCTCCACTTCCATCTCCTTTGTCTCGTGGTAGTGGCTCGTGAATGTCTTTTTCACCGTTTCCGGCTGCCGTCCCATGTGGCCGTAGGCCGCCGTCTCGAAGAACATGGGCTGGCGCAGTTTCAGCGCTTTCTCTATGGCTTTGGGGCGCAGGTCGAACATCTGCGCTATCCTGTCGGCTATTTCGCCGTCGCTCATGTTCACCCGGCTGCGCCCGTAGGTGTTTACATATATGTTCATGGGGCGGGCTATGCCTATTGCGTAGCTCACTTGCAGCAGCAACTCGTCGGCCACTCCTGCCGCAACGAGGTTCTTGGCTATGTGGCGGGCCGCATAGGCCGCCGAACGGTCCACCTTGCTCGAATCCTTGCCGCTGAACGCACCGCCTCCGTGCGCGCCCTTTCCTCCGTAGGTGTCAACTATAATCTTGCGTCCCGTCAGTCCGGTGTCGCCGTGAGGGCCTCCGATTACGAATTTCCCGGTGGGATTGACGTAGTACTTGATGTCTTCGTTGAACAGGGCGAGCACCTTCGACGAGTGAATCTGCGCCTTCACCTTGGGTATCAGTATGTTTATCACGTCCTCGCGGATGGTTTGCTGCATGGCGCTGTCCGATGCGAAGTCGTCATGTTGGGTCGATACCACTATCGTGTCAATCCTTTCGGGCACGCCGCTGTCGCTGTACTGCACCGTCACCTGGCTCTTTGCGTCAGGCCGCAGATATGTCATCTCCCTTCCCTGCTTCCTTATGTCGGCCAGAGTGCGCATGATAAGGTGCGCCAAGTCGAGCGATACGGGCATGTAGTTCTCCGTTTCGTTCACCGCATACCCGAACATCATGCCCTGGTCACCGGCTCCCTGATCCTCCTCAGTGCCGTTATCCACACCGCGGTTGATGTCTGCGCTCTGCTCATGTATGGCACTCAGTATGCCGCAGGAGTTGCCGTCAAACTGGTATTCGGCCTTGGTATATCCGATATGCTTTATGGTATTGCGCGCCACAGTCTGCAGATCGATGTACTGACTGCTGCTCACTTCGCCCATAAGCACCACCTGTCCTGTGGTGCAGAACGTCTCTATGGCACAGCGGGCCTTGTCGTCGTAGGCAAGAAACTGGTCGAGTATGGCATCGGAGATTTGGTCTGACACCTTGTCGGGATGCCCTTCAGATACTGATTCGGATGAAAATAGGTATGACATTACTGCTTGTTTGTTAAATAATTGGGTTTGCAAAGTTACAACATGTAGCCCAAAGAGCCAAGGAAAGCCTCCCTTTATTCAAGCCCGCGCGGTTATATGTAATAAGGTACAGGCGCGGGGTGGCTCTGTGTGCACGTTGGTTTGTATAAGTGTATGGGTTTTCTAGTCTGTCCCGGCCGTTTCGCTGTGTTAAAGGGCCTGTTTGCGGGTGTCAAAGGCTGTCATTGTCGGGGCTTAACAGGTAGAAGCACGATGTGGTGAAGAAGTTTCGCAAGTGCCTTATGCGGCAGAGCGGACTTGGCAGCCGGCGTGGCGTGAGGCCGAACTTTTGCCGATAGTGAGGGTTAATCAGCCACAGAGTCCTGTCTGTCACCCTGAAACCGCATTTCCTTGCCGTCTTTTCAAACAGCTCAATCGGGGTTTTGCAGCGCTTGATGGACATCAGCTCGCCAATAGTCGGACGGTCTTCGCCGCACGCCCTTAAGATAGCCGTATAAACGGGATTGGGCAGAAGATGGAAAAACGGCAGATGCGAGCAAAGTCTGCTGCGGCAAATCTGCTGGTGTCCCCCGAACGGCATCTGCCAGGCTGGGAAACCAGCAAAGAAAAGCCCGCCCTCTTTCAAGAAAAGCCTGATGTGCAGCATGAAGGTCTCCTTGTCCGGGACGTGCTCAATCACATCGTGGAGCAGTACAACGTCAAACTTCTGCGCTTCTTCAGTGGGTACGGGATACTTGAAGAAGTCGGCATGGACGAAGTTCCCGTCGGCTTTGGCCTCCTCAAAGAACCTTCTGGCGTCTTCAATCCGCCCGTTGGCCTGGTCAAGGCCCAAGGTGTAGCAGCCGAGTCTGGCGAACGGCAGCAGATTGCCGCCGTCGCCGCACCCCACTTCAAGAACTCTTGTACGGCAGTCCAAGGCAATATGCCTGCGCAAGTAGCCGATATAGAAGTCGTGCGAAGTCGCCGCCAGTTCGTTGAAATAGCGGTGACGGTCTTTATGTCTTTCCTGCATGCCCTGTAGCCCTATGGTCTTGAAAGGGTTTCGCACAAGTCTTCGCAACGAAGACGGTTGCCGGAACCATAGGAACAGGGACATGCCGGTGGCGCCACGGATACAGTCCGCAGTGTGGGGATTGAAGCTGCCGCTTCTGAAAAAGGGTGTTTGCAGGTGCTTGTCCTACTTGTAGGGAAGAATGGGGACAGGCTGTTTGACAGGATTGTGGCTCTTTGCGCCAGTCGGGACGGGGACTTTGCCCGAATGTTCAGGTCAACAAAATCCCCCCCCCCATGAATTTTCCGCGCCAAACGCAAGCGTTTGACGGGGCTACAGCTGATACTGTCTTGTTCATAAGAGTGTCTCTACTTTTTTGAAAGTTGTAAATCGTGTCTGCAAAGGTAGGGTTTTTAGCGCATATATGCAATTTTTGTCTTGAACAAAAGCCCCACGTTTCCCACCATACCATAATTATATTGTGAGAGAACACGGCTGTTGCCAAAACAAACCGTATTGACTCGGCGAATGGCTATGATGTTTGGGCGACAATCTCGATGTCATTCAGAAGCCTTACCAGTGCGCGCCCCATTGCCCAAGCCAAGTTTACAGGCACGGCATTGCCTATCTGCTTGTATTGCGAAGCCATGTTTCCGGCAAACGTCCAGTCATCGGGAAACGTCTGTATGCGTGCATACTCGCGCACGGTGAGCGGTCTTGTCTCCGTAGGATGGCATCTTTCTGTCTGTTTTTGCGCTGGTGAGCATGTAAGGGTCAGGCTTGGAGCGTCAAGAGAGAGTCTGCGCGCCATGCCTGTCTTTCCGCCCTCAAGGGCAAAGCTGCCTCCCATATATTCCTTCTGCACGTCCAACGGCAGGTCACGCCAGTATCCGCCCATCGGCACCATTGCCAACACACGCCGTTTCTTCTCCGGATATGCCGCGCCGCACGATGCCGGAACGTCACAAGGGTACAATTCTCCTGCAAACAACGCATCGCGCAGGGTCATTATCTTGTGGTATGGTGACGGCCAATGGAACTGCACCTTGTCGGCAATGTCGTTTCTTATGGCCACGAGCATTATGCGCTCCCGCTTCTGCGGCACCATGTATTTGATGGCGTGCATCACCCTTGGCTCAACAAGGGTGTAGCCCAAGTCGGCAATCGTGCCGCGTATCACTTTCAGAGTGCGGCCGTTGTCGTGTGAGGCAAGTCCCTTTACGTTCTCGCAAAGGAACACTTTGGGGCGTATCTCGTTCACTGCCCGTGCCAACTCGAAGAACAATGTGCCGCGGGCATCCTCAAAGCCTCCCTTGTTGCCGGCATAACTGAACGCCTGACAGGGGAAACCGCCGGTAAGCAAGTCCGTTTTGCCATGCCATTGCGTGAAGTCTATACTGTGAATGTCACCCTCTGCGATGTTCCAGTCGGGTCTGTTCGTTCGGAGAGTGGTGCATGCGTTGGCATCCATTTCATTGAGCAGAACATGGCGGAAGCCGGCTTTGCTCATGCCGAGAGCCAGTCCTCCGGCTCCGGCAAACAGCTCTATGCTTGTGTAAGGGCGCAGCGGCTGCGTCTTCATCTCCTCTTTCCACGGCGAGTTCACCATCTCCGATATTTCAGGAATATCCATCAGGTCGGCTATGTGGAAGAAAACGTTGCCGCAAGTGTCCTTGTGCGACTTGTACTTCCCGCTTGTCTCCCACGACGAAACGGTGCGTAGCGACACGCCCATGATGTCTGCAAAGTTCGATTCGGATATGATGCTTGTTCTGTCCATAGCTTTTGAGGTCTTGGTGTCTGTCTTTCTTGAAGCCGGTGGTCTCGTTTCGGAAAGGCGTTAGCCTGAAATCGTATCAGACTTGCCCTATAAGTCTTGGAAACCCTCGTAGGTTGAGAACGCCAACAGGTAGATGCTGCGGTTGAAGTCTGCCTTGTCGAGTTCGTCATATACGGTGTTGGTGAGCATTATCGACTCGTCATCAGCTATCACATCATCGAGTATGCAAGGCAAACTTTTGCACAATTTGAAGAAAGCGCACTTGTCTCCGAACACTTTCTCATAGAACTTGTCGATGGAAATGCGGCGTATCCTGTCGTGGCAAAACTTCTTTCCGTCAATGGATATTTCCCATTTTATGTCTTGCGAACGGCGTGCTATGGCTTCAACAAGCATACAAACGGCCTTGTCGTCCTCAAGTATTTTGGCCTGCATCTTCATGTAGGTCTTTTGGGAGCTTGCCGAATTCATCGTGTTGTGCTTGTTTTTCATCTCCACATATACGTGCAGCTGTTCGTTAAGCACGTCGAAGCCGCTCTTTTCCCCGTTCTTGGGCACTTCCCATCCGTCGGGGGCATATTTGAATATGTATTGGTGGAAATATCCGATGCAGTTGTTGTTGGTCTTGTCTATCTGCCTCAGACATTCCGCCTCGATGGTTTTCTCGACCGACTGGTTGTATATTTTCGAGTCAAAGGTGAGCTTTACGGGGTCTATCAGGTTCTTGTTGAACTCGGCAAGGCTGATGCTGCGGCGGTATTTCAACACCGTTTCCCTCACGTGGTTGTATATTGCCTCATTGCCAATGAAGCCCAGATTGTAATTCTTCATCTTGTTTTTGCCCTTTAGTCGTAGGAACGTTCTTTTTGAAAAGGCGTCCCCAGCCCCGTAGCGTATTGCTTTTATATCTCTTTCCCCTCGTCCAAAGTGGCGGTGTGGGCTAAGTGTGAGATGCTCTTGTCCCTGTTCTTGCGCCTCACCTTCACCTTTATGGAGTCGAAGCCTTCGCCATAGACACCGATGACGCTGCTCTGGCTGACGAAGGCGTCGGGGTCAATCATCTTTATCAGACGGAATATCTCCACGCTCTCGCTCTTTTTGGCGAGCAATACGAGAACCTTGTTGGCCTTGCCTGTGTACCAGCCGTGGCCGTCGAGCACGGTCAGCGTGTGCTCGGTGCTCTGTGCTATGGCGTAAGCTATCTCCTGGTATTTGCGGGAGAATATGAAGAACTGCACGCTCTTGCGCTGCGAGTTCATCACATAGTCGAGTGTGAGGCACTCGATGAACATCGTACAAAGGCCGAACACAACCTTCTGGCAGCGGATGTCTATGGGGCCGAAGGTGTCGATGAACAAGCTGCTGCTGATGATGCACAGGTCAACGAGTATGAGCACCCGCCCGAGCGATATGTTGTAGTACTTGTTGACCACTGCGGCCACAATGTCCGTACCGCCGGTGCTTCCGTTGTTGAGAAACACCGTGGCCAAGGCCGTGCCGGTGAGCATACATCCTATGATGAGCGACATGAAATCGTTGCCTTCACCGAGCAGTTTGTAGAACTCGCCGTTGGGCAATACTATGAGTTTCTGTGCGAACTCAAGCATTATGGTGAGCATGAACGTGGCGTAGATGGTCTTCATCAAGAACCTCCAGCCGAGTATCTTGAGAGCAACGACGATGAGTGCGGCGTTGATAATGAAGAAGGTGTACTGCACGGGGAACTCCGTGGCGTAGAACACCAGTGCTCCTATACCCGTTATTCCGCCCACCACAATCTTGTAGGGCAGCAGAAACACGGTGAAAGCAAAGGTGTAGAGCATCAGCCCAAGGGTGATGTTGAAGTATTCCCTGACCTCTCCGAGTACTAATCTCCTTATCATGTCCATGTCAAGTGCCTTTTGTACTTACTTTACCACTACGTTAACTATGCGCTTGGGTACGATTATCACCTTGACAACCTGCTTGCCGTCAATGTACTTCTTCGACTTCTCGTCGGCGAGCACCGCGCTTTCTATGGCGGCGTTGTCGGCATCGGCGGCAAACTCCATCTGGAAGCGAGCCTTACCGTTGAAGGAAACGGTGAGCTGCATGCTGCTCTCAACGAGATACTCGTCGTTCCACTTCGGCCACTGGGCGTCGCACACGCTGCCCTTCTGCCCCAAGGATTCCCAAAGTTCTTCCGCCATGTGCGGAGCGAACGGAGCTATGAGCACCACAAGGTCGCTTAGCAGTTCCCTGTTGCGGCACTTCAATTGTGCAAGCTCGCCCACGCAGATCATAAATGCAGATATGCTCGTGTTGTAGCTGAAGCTCTCTATGTCGTGCGTCACCTTCTTTATCAGCTTGTGTACGCTCTTGAGCTGTTCGGGCGTGGCCTTGTCGTCGTTGGGCAGGAACTCTCCGCTGCGGTTCTCGTAGAACAGCGCCCAAAGCTTCTTCAGGAAGCGGTGGCAACCGTCTATTCCGTTGGTGTCCCAAGGCTTGCTCTGCTCCACAGGACCGAGGAACATCTCGTAGAGGCGCAGGGTGTCGGCACCGTAACGCTCAACAATCATGTCGGGATTGACCACGTTGAACATCGACTTCGACATCTTTTCCACTGCCCAGCCGCACACGTACTTGCCGTCTTCCAGTATGAATTCGGCGTTGGCATACTCCGGGCGCCACTGCTTGAACGCCTCTATGTCGAGCACATCGCCGCTCACTATGTTCACGTCAACGTGTATCGGAGTCACCTCATACTGGTCTTTCAGTCCGAGACTTACGAACACGGGGGCCTTGGAGTGGTCGCCGCTGTTTATCCGATAGACGAAATTCGACCGGCCTTGTATCATTCCCTGGTTCACAAGTTTCTGGAACGGCTCCTCTTTGCATGACACTCCGTAGTCGTGAAGGAACTTGTTCCAGAACCTGGAGTATATCAAGTGACCCGTGGCGTGCTCCGTTCCGCCCACATAAAGGTCAACGTTCTGCCAGTAAGCGTCGGCTTCTTCCGACACGAGTGCCTTGTCGTTCTTCGGATCCATGTAGCGGAGATAATAGGCCGACGAGCCTGCAAAGCCCGGCATGGTGTTCAGTTCGAGGGGGAATATGGTCTTGCCGTCAATCAGCGACTTGTCAACCACCTCCTGCTTCTCTGTGTCCCACGCCCATTTCTTGGCGTGTCCCAATGGCGGCTCTCCCGTCTCCGTAGGCTGGTACTTGTCTATCTCGGGCAGCTCCAGCGGCAGCTTGTCCTCGGGAATCATGTAGGGCATATCGTCCTTGTAGTACACGGGGAACGGCTCGCCCCAGTATCTCTGCCTTGAGAATATGGCGTCGCGCAGACGGTAGTTCACCTTTACGCGGCCAAGACCGTGCTTGGTGACAAACTCCTTTGTGGCGGCGATGGCCTCCTTCACGCTCAGCCCGTTGAGAGAGAAGCCGTCGAGAGCCTCAACGCCTGCCGCCGGCGAGTTGGTCACCGTGCCCTCCTTTGCGTCGAAACTCTCCTCGCTCACGTCTGCACCCTCTATAAGAGGTATTATAGGCAGGTCGAAATGCTTGGCGAAAGCGTAGTCGCGCGAGTCGTGAGCCGGCACGGCCATGATGGCTCCCGTGCCGTAACCTGCCAGCACATAGTCGGAAATCCACACGGGAATCTGCTGGCCTGTAAACGGATTTACTGCATACGAGCCGCTGAACACTCCCGACACCTTGCGGTCGGATATGCGTTCGCGTTCGGTGCGCTTCTTTGTAGCTGCCACATAGTCGGCCACAGCCTGCCGCTGACCGTCGGTGGTGAGCTTGTCAACAAGTTCGCTTTCCGGGGCAAGCACCATGAAAGTGACGCCGAATATGGTGTCGGCACGCGTGGTGAATATGGTGAACTCCACGTCGCTGTCGGCCACCTTGAACACCATCTCCGTGCCTTCCGAGCGGCCAATCCAGTTACGTTGGGTCTCCTTGAGCGAGTCGGTCCAGTCGATAGTGTCCAGCCCGTCGAGCATGCGCTGGGCGTATGCGCTCACGCGGAGGCACCACTGGCGCATCTTCTTCTGCACCACAGGATAGCCGCCGCGCTCCGACACTCCGTCAACAACCTCGTCGTTGGCCAGCACAGTACCCAGTCCGGCACACCAGTTCACCATCGTTTCGCCTATGTAGGCTATGCGGTAGTTCATCAATGTCTGCTGCTTCTCCTTCTCCGTCATGGCGTTCCACTCGTCGGCGGTGAAGCTAAGCTCCTCGGTCTGCGCCACGTCTATTCCCTCCGTACCCTTCTTCTCGAAGTGGGCTATGAGCCTTTCTATCGGAGTGGCCGCGCTGCACTTGTTGCAGTAGAAGCTGTTGAACATCTTCTGGAATGCCCACTGTGTCCAGTGGTAGTAGCCGGGGTCGCAGGTGCGCACCTCACGGTCCCAGTCAAACGAGAAGCCAATCTTGTCCAGCTGCTCGCGGTAGCGGTCTATGTTGTTCACCGTGGTTATGGCCGGGTGCTGCCCGGTCTGTATGGCGTATTGCTCGGCGGGAAGTCCGTAGGCGTCATAGCCCATGGGGTTGAGTACGTTGAAGCCCTGCAGCCGTTTGTATCTCGCATATATGTCGGATGCTATGTAGCCAAGGGGGTGTCCCACGTGCAGACCGGCTCCTGACGGATACGGAAACATGTTGAGCACATAGAATTTCTGCTTGCTCTTGTCCTCCGTCACGTGGTAGATGTTCTGTTCAACCCATTTCTTCTGCCACTTCTTCTCGATTTCCCTAAAGTTGTATTCCATTATTATATATCTCTTTTTTGTTTTTCTTAAATTCATGTGCCGGCGGTATGATGCCAACTGGCTGCAAAATTACTTATAAGTAACGGGAAAATAATAACTTGGGGCAATATTTTTGGAAGTTGACGGCCAATGCTTGCCCGCGTTGCCCGTGCGACAAATCAAATCAAACGGCCAAGCGAACAAGCGGAAGCGGCGATAAAGAGATTGGGAAGGGCATTGTGCCGGAAGACAGGGGAACCGCCGCCGAAAAAGCGCACCGCCTTTCGTGAAAAAGAGAAGCCGCCTTTTTGAGCAAACACGTCCGCTAAGTCCGACTTAAGCGGTCGAAACGTTTTTACAACAATGCGCTCAAAACTCGCGCAAAATCCACCAACTGTGTTCCCGTTCGTAAATATGCGAGTTTTGCGTGTGCAACCTTAATCCTCTGTGTTTATGAATGTTACATGGTAAATACTGGTATTGTGCAATAAAAGAACCGTGTTTTATACCAGAAAAAGACGTGTTTTGTGGCAGTATGGAACATATTTATGAGTCGTTTTGATAGCATCGGCGGGGTCTCGATGCCCCAGGTTCGACTCCTCGTGACTATCATTAACTATCTTTAACGGGCGTTTTCCGACCAGCGAAAGCCTCCATTACGACCGTAAAGGCCGCTATGCAGCTCCAGAAGAGCGGTTTTTGAAGTGTTAAAAATTGGCCAATTTTCATTACATAACACACTTGTCACGCCAAGGGAGAGGCACTTGGACGCAGTTTGCGCGCCTCCCAAGCCATTCTTATGCGCTTCACTGCGCAAGCTATTCGCCGCTCTTCGTTCTTCACTTCCCATGAAAAACAGGGTAAAACCACATTTTTTTGCATTTTTCTGCATCATTGCATTGTTTTCGATAATCCTTTCATATCTTTGCACCATATTTAACATTAAAGTAACGTTCTACTATGAAGAAGATGCTTCAATTTTGCGCAGTGACAATAGGTGTCGCTTTCGCAGCCTGCCTCTCTTTGTCCTTGTCATCGTGCACTGATGATGACAACATAACAAAGTCTCCAGGCAACTATCATTATGAACAGCTCGTTCCTAACAGTGACGCGACAATAACAGTCGTGCTGGACAGCATATCGTCTCCCGTCAAATCCATCGGGAATTGCCCCGATTGGGCAACCGTTACCAGTGCAGAAGGCATGACAGACGGCCATCCCGTATTGAATATCAGTGTGAAGCGGAGTGACGCCGACACTCCCAACTCCGCCGAGGTTGTCGTGTTCTCCGAGAACAACGACAAGGTTACGCTGTTGCTGAAGCAGTATTTCAGACTGTTGGACGACGACAATTCGGGAGGTGACACATTCGCTACCGATTGGGAGACGATGGATTCCGTGACAATCTACTCCAACGGCAGGCACCAGAAAGTGAACCTGCCGTGGGCGACAATGAGCGCAACAACGCTTCCGAGTGACATCCGTGCAGACGTGAAGAAGGACGACGGATGGGAAATGGCTTTCAGCGTTCTCAACAACGAGGGGCTGGAGGACTGTAACTACTTCGCCCTCTACAACCGTTATCTCGGCTTGCTGAGAGTGTTCCACTTCGTTTCCAACTCCTCAACCACAGGCTCAAAGTATTCGTTTGAGGTGAACATGGGCACTCCAAACAAGGACTGCAAGTTCCCGTTCTATCATGCGCTGACCTATGGAATACCCTCAAGCCACACCTCTTTGCCGATGACAATGAACCTCCTGAACGACGGTACTGCAAGTTCCAACACGTTCAAGTCGTTCCACACTCCATACACATCAATGACGTCAACGGCTCTGACCCGTGGATGGACAGCTTTCGACATCGATATGTCGGCATACTGCCCGACCAACACCAACTGGTTCAACTCCGGCGAGGATCTGAGCTTCAGCTGCAAGACAGAGCTGCTGCAAAAAGTCTCTCTGGAGGGTACGCTGGAGGCCAACATCTCCGGCAAATATTCATCGGCAGAGCAGACTGCTTCGGCTTCGAGTGGAGTAAGCTCCCTGTTGAAAATGGCATCGGGCGTGCTCGGAGATGTTTCAAACTCAGCATTGGCCGCCATCCAGCAGCAGCTGACGGGAAGTTCATGGAACGTATACAGTCTCTATGCAAGCACAGCGTGCAACCTTGCCGCCTATGCCTACGACTGGGCTGTAAGCAACCCCTACGCAAAGAACATCACCGACTCCATGCCCGGCAAGATACAGATGAGCATGACGGGCGACATAAACCTGTCGGGATACATCTCAAGTCTGGCCTCAAACAGCGTTACGCCATTGACGATGAATACAAGTATTCTCTCAAAGTACAAGTCGAACGTGGGAAAAGGCGTGTGGAGCCTTGCTGACGACCCCGTGGTCTATGTGGTTGACGACAGGATATTGGGCGATGTGGAAACAATGAACATGGTTGTCAAGGGAGACGGCACTTACGGTTGCCCCGCTGCGGAAGACTATCACCTCCGCATGGTGTCGTTCTTTGACCCCACAAGCCTCAAACTGAACATCAACCCCGAAGTGTTCCCCGACGTTTCAGACGTAAAGGTGGTCTGCAACTACGGTGTATATACGGGTGAAAAGGGCGGGCACACTGCCCAATACGCAAAACTGATGAGTCTTGACCGACCGAAGCTGGATATAGTCAAGGACGGAGAAAAGATGTCCATCTACAGATCTACAAGCTCGTCCAACAAAACCAAGTACCTGTACCTGCCGCACACGAAATTCAAGTCGGCACAGCTGGAAGAAACAGACAGCAACTGTACTGTCATCAAGCAGGAAGGCGCAAACTACTACTATTATGGCAGGAATATGACAACTGCGGAAGTACCGGACATCAAGAACTTCATGATTTCTCCGCAAGTGTACCTGCCCTACAATATCTCCGAAGGCAAACTTTACGATGGGGAGATGCCTGACTTCGTGGTGACGGTGAGCGTTTCGTTCAAATCAGGGAAAGATCCAAAGACAGGAGAAGGGCGTAACTTCATATTCAGCCAGCGTTTCCTTCCCAAGATAGTGAAGATTTCAGCAGCGGACTTGAGTGCGAAGTACAACGAACTGAAGAGCTACTCTGACAAGTGCAAGGCCAAACAGGATGTGAACACCCTGCAGACCAATGGCAGCGTGGGAGTCAAGCACATCAACGGAGACGCCGCTGTCCAGAAGACACTTGACATCTTGAAGGCAGTCATCGACTACAAGTAAAAGTAATAGAATTAATAGAAATAATTGCATTATTAACAATAGAAATTTTGAAAGTATGAAGAAGTTTAAGTTTTATGCATTGCTGATGCCGTTGACCTTAGGTCTGGCATCTCTCGCCTCCTGCTCATCGGATGACAACAACGAGGTTCGGGAGAGTGGCGATGTGACTTCGTTTGACCAGGTGAAATTCCTGCAAAACAATATCATAGAGATTGACTCTTTGGGCAATATTGTTCAGCGTGTCAGCGGTGTAAGGATGAATCCTGCCGACACAACCGAACTTACCGTAGGGACTGACGACATCAATGCCGCCAAGGAAATGTTCGAGAGCTGGCTGTCGCCCGACACCAAGACGGAACTGATTTCCCCGTCAACGGTAGATATGAAGGCTGACCTGAAAGACGGAGACGGCAATGTGAAGGAAACCGTGTACTTCAAGACTGTGAGTGACAACGGCGACAATATTGCTGAAATGTATTTTGAGAAAGGTGGCGTGCTCAAGCATTTCTCCAAAGTAAAGTTTGTCGTTCCTAACTCTCTGAACCTGAACTCGCGTTCTCCATACGCCGTTGGCGACAGAGAGCAGCACGACACATATGACGAGGGTATGAAAAATTGGGTATGTGTAAGAGAGGCTAAAAACGGCGTTGCCGGGTTGTTGGTGTATATAAGCGAAAGAAGTAAGGCTTGGGGCACCGCATACATCGGCAACTTCGCTTCTCCCTCTTTGGCCAAAGCTGTATCCGAAGCAATGAGGAGTAACAATAGCTGGGACACTTTCGTGGAGTTCTTCAAGGATGCCGGTCAGGATCGTCTGCGTAGCGGAGATTACTACTGGATAGACGACTGGAAATACTATGTTTTCGGCGGCGGCGTTTTTGCCATCAGACTGTCTGACGGAGACATTGACTGGTTTGAAATCGTATGGAAGAATCCCAGCATGCATTTCATCCAGGTCCGGACATTCGGCATAGTTGACTGATTTCTCCGCTTGACTAATTTACTTAAGGGCGGAAAGCCCCCGACACTTTACGGTGAAAGTTTATAGAACCACACTAAATCTTTTAGCAATACTCATTTCCGTGCATGCCTTTTTAGCATGCACGGAAAATGTTAATGGGAGCAACGCCCCGACCGTAAACACAAACAAGGAAATACTGGTGCTCTTTGAGCCTAACGCTTTGGGTGACTACGGCTACAATGACTTGATTTACCGGGGGCTGATAGAGAGCATGAACGGCAGCAGCCTGTCCGGCATCAGGGTAAACTACTACAACCCCGGCTCCATGGCCGACGCCGAGAAGATAATCCGCACATGGAAAGAGGACACGCTGAGCAGCAAGAACAGACTCCTTGTACTGGCCAATTCGACATACAGGAAGACATTGGATTCAGTCTTTTGCAATTCTCCGCTGGACACTACATCAAGAAGGATCCTTCTGTTTGAGAGCAAAAAGGTGGACATGAAGGGCGTACACACCTTCAACCTGTCTCTCTACGGCACGTCATATATCTCTGGAGCCGTGGCCGGAAAGCTGGGAGTGAAGCCTCTCATGGTAATGGCCAACTCCACTGACTCCATCACCGAACAGGCTGCCGACGGGTTTTCCGACGGTTTTGAAGCCTACGGCGGCAACCGAGCCGACATAGGCAAGGTATATCTGTCCGACTCAAACGCCGGATACAGCATGGCCGACTCTGTATATAAGATGATGTATGATTGGGTCAAGACCTACAATTTCATATTCCCTGTAATCGGTGGCTCTGCAAAGGGGGTCTATCGGTATATACGTGAAACTCCCAAGGGACTGTTCACCGTAGGGGTCGATGTGGACCAGAGCGACCTGTGTACACAGATAGTGGGAAGCATGGTGAAGAGGATGGACACTGTTTTCCGTACTTTCCTCGAGAATTGGGCTACTGGGAAAACTCTTCCCGCAAGCGCTGCCTACGGTTTGCATAGCGGCTATACAGACTGGGTGCAAGGCCATGTAAATCTGGCGGAACAAGGTATAGATCTGGAAGAAATAAAGGCCAAAGCCATCCAAAAAGAATCGGAGCATGAGAGTTTTTAGCTTGCTGATTGCCGTCTTGTTGCTTGCGTTCAACATGGTGTCATGCAAAGACAGCAACACTTCGGGCGGCGACGATGGTACATCACAGTACATAACAAAGAAGATTGCTGTGGTGCTCCCTATGCAGGACGGGCAAGAAACCCATTGGAAAAGAACCCTGAACCAGTGCGCCGAAGACCTTAAGAAAGCATTTAAGGGACAGACTGTGGGCATCAGCCTGGAGTATGAGTGGTATGACGAAGGCACAGAAAACATAAGCGACCTGTACTACAAGCTGTTCACAAACACCGTCGGTTCCCACGTCACTCTATTCAACGCCACTCACTACGGCAACCTCTACAAGGACAGCATCGGGGAATTCCTTTAACACCCGATTGGCTCCGTTCGTTGCGGCAGCAATTTGCAACCGGGTTGCACCGGGGTTGTACTACCTTTGCAAACGAGAAAACATCAAAAAGCAAAGGACAACGATATGGAAAAGGACAACCGCAACCATGCAAACGGGTGCCATTGCCATGCGCAGGGGCACGTTCACAGCGACAACCACGCCCGCGGCCACAGCCACGAGCATGCCTGCGGCGGCCTGAAGGGGCAAGTTATTCTGATAGCGGCCACGGCTGTGCTGCTGGCCGTAGCCGTGGCGGTGGAAAAATGCTGCAGCCTTGCCACGTGGCAGCTGCTTGCAGTCTATCTCATTCCCTATCTTCTTATTGGCCACGACACGCTTCGCGAGGCGGCGGAGGGCATTTCTCACGGCGATGTGTTCAATGAACATCTGCTTATGTCGGTAGCAACCATAGGTGCATTGTCCATCGGTTTCCTGCCGGGCGCAGAGACAGAGTTCCTAGAGGCGGTGTTCGTGATGCTGTTCTTCCAGATTGGCGAACTGTTTGAGGGCTATGCCGAGGGCAAGAGCCGCCGCAGCATATCGCATCTGATGGACATACGTCCCGACACGGCCAATGTTGAGCGGGGTGGGGAAGTCATTGCGGTGTCGCCGGAAGAGGTTTGCGTGGGCGAAACCATTGTAGTGAGACCTGGCGAAAAGGTGCCTATAGACGGGAAAGTGGCCGAGGGGTCGTCGTCACTCAACACCACGGCGCTCACGGGCGAGAGCGTTCCGCGCGACGTGTCGGCTGGTGATGCGGTGGTGTCGGGCTGTGTAAACCTCAGCGGAGTGCTTCGCGTGCGCACTACCAAGGCGTTTGGCGAGAGCACGGTGGCCAAGATTATACAGCTCGTCGAGGGGGCTGACAGCGTGAAGTCGCGCAGTGAGTCGTTTATAACAAGGTTTGCGCGCATATATACCCCCGTTGTGGTCATTGCCGCAGTGCTGTTGGCACTTGTGCCGCCGCTGTTTTCGGCTTCCGGATTTGCCGTTTCGTTTCCCGCATGGCTCCACCGGGCACTTATATTCCTTGTCGTTTCGTGTCCCTGCGCGCTGGTTATCAGTGTGCCTCTAACCTTCTTTGCAGGTCTCGGCGGTGCTTCGCGCAGGGGAATACTCGTCAAGGGCAGCGCCTATATGGACGCTCTGGCCAGTGTTGATACGGTGGTGTTCGACAAGACAGGCACGCTCACACGGGGCGAGTTTGCCGTTGAGGCCGTCCATCCCGACGACTTCGACGCCAAGGAGCTGCTGCATCTGGCCGCCCACGTGGAGCATTTCTCCACCCATCCCATAGGCGAAGCGTTGCGTTCCGCCTTTCCTGACGAGGCCAGCGACGGCTGCCAGGTGGCGGAAGTGGTGGAGACAGCCGGACAAGGCATCACTGCACGCGTGGCAGGGCGCACGGTAAGCGTGGGCAACTCGAAGATGATGGATGCCTTAGGCGTGGAGTGGCACGACTGCCACCATGTAGGTACGATAATCCATGTGGCCGTTGACGGACGCTATGCCGGCCACATCGTCATCAACGACCGCATAAAGGACGACAGCCCAGAGGCTATTGCCGCCCTGAAACGTCTCGGTGTGAGCCGTACAGTCATGCTCACGGGCGACCGGTATGAGGTGGGGCGCAACGTGGCGGGCCGGCTTGGCATAGAGGAATGTCACACCGAACTGATGCCGACCGACAAGGTGGCTCACGTGGAGCGGCTGTTGAAGGAGAAAGTCAAGGGCAAGCGGCTGGCCTTTGTGGGCGACGGCATCAACGATGCACCGGTGTTGCGACGCGCCGATGTGGGCATTGCCATGGGTGCCTTGGGCAGTGACGCTGCCATAGAGGCCGCCGATGTGGTGCTGATGGACGACCAACCGTCGAAAATAGCCACAGCCATAGCCACAGCCCGGCGCACCATAGCCATAGCCCGGCAGAACGTGTGGTTTGCCATAGGCGTCAAGCTGGCCATACTCGCCCTCGCAGTCGCAGGACTCGGCACGATGTGGATGGCAGTGTTTGCCGATGTGGGCGTAACGGTGCTCGCAGTACTCAACGCCATGAGGGCTTTGAAGGGGTGACAGGCCTTGCCGCGAGTCCGGCAAGGCTGTCCCATGAGTCCTGTAAGCCTGTCCGGCGAGTCCGGCAAGCCGGGTAAGGCCGTTTTTTCATCCACTTGTTTTGTTTTGTCTGCGATTTGCAGTACCTTTGCATAAGATAAGCGGCGCCCGGCAATATGAAAGCGAGCTTTCATTGCCCCGTTTGCATTATCTTTGCATGGCAAATCGGTTGCCCTGATAGTTCAATGGATAGAATAGCTCTCTCCTAAAGAGTAGATCCGAGTTCGATTCTCGGTCGGGGTACGAGGCATTAAGCCGGGCGTTGTCAACGACATGCTTGGCTTTTGTTTTTGCCTTACGGTGACAACCCGGCGGCTTGACACTCGTAAAGGGGCTGTTTGGCTACCGTAAACCGCCGGTTTGGCACAGGCAAACGGTGCGTTTACGAGACACAAACCACCCCTTTTGTCCGCAGAACCCGATGTCTGGCCGGTATAAACCTGCGGCTTGGCCTATGAAGGCAGGCGGTCAGGCCGGTGCAGCCGCAACACTTTTCCCTACATAACCCATGGTTCGATTCCACAGTCTGGACACTGATATTCCAAAACCCGGGCGGTTCACGTTTCCGTTCTGCTACGAGCCGCATCCGCTGTGCCTTCTTGCGGCCTCCGAAGTGCAGCGTTACATTGCCGCCGAGCCGGTGTGGAGCGAAGAGATTGGCCGGGGAAAGATGTTCGGAGTGCTCGTTGTGGAGAGTGAAGGGAGGCTTGGCTACCTTGCGGCCTATTCCGGGCTGTTGCAGGGACGCAATGACTGGCCTTTCTTCGTGCCGGCTGTGTATGATATGCTGCGGCCCGACGGCGTGTTCCGGCAGGGCGAGAGGGCGATAGAGGCCGTGGGGCGCGAGATAGAAAGGCTTGAAAACAGTGACCAATACCGCACTTTGACGGAGCGGGCCAACGCAATACGTCTTGAAAACGGGGCGGAGGAGCAGGCCTACAAGGCTCTCATGGCCGAAGCAAAGGCTCGGCGCGACGCTCTGAGAAGCGGCTCTGCGCTCAGCGAGGAGGCCGCTGAAGCACTTGTAAGGGAGAGTCAGCACATGAAAGCCGAACTGCGGCGTATGCGCAAACGCCACGCCGAAAGGCTGGAAGCGGTGGAGCGTGAGGCGGAAGCCATGCGCATGGATATGGAAAGGCTGAAGAACCGCCGCCGAACCATGTCCGACGACTTGCAGCGGTGGCTTTTCTCGCAGTTCCAAATGCTCAACAGCCGGGGCGAAAGGCGCAGTCTTCTCGAGATCTTCTCGAACGCAACCGGAAGCATACCGCCCTCTGGAGCCGGTGAATGTTGCGCCCCCAAACTGTTGCAATACGCCTTTTCCAACGGCTTAAGTCCCGTGTGTATGGCCGAATTCTGGTGGGGCGAGTCGCCCAAGGCCGAAGTTCGCCACCACTTGAGCTACTATCCGGCATGCAGAGGCAAGTGCAAACCGATACTCGAATACATGATGCAGGGCATGGAAACAGACCCCGACCCGTTGGCCGACGGGCGCGACGGCGACGCGATAGAGACAGTCTATGAGGACGAAGCGATGGCCGTGGTGTGCAAACCGGCCGGGATGCTCAGCGTTCCGGGCAAGTCGGCGCGAAAGTCCGTGCTGTCCGAACTGCGGAAAAGGTGGCCTTCAGCCGACGGGCCGTTGCTTGTGCACAGGCTCGACATGGACACTTCGGGACTGTTAGTGGCCGCAAAGACGATGGCAGCCTACGTCAATCTGCAACGCCAGTTCACCTCGCGCACCATACGGAAGACCTATGTGGCGTTGCTTTCCTGCCGTCCCGACCGCCCGGAGACGGGCGTTATCAACCTGCCGATGCGCCCCGACCCGCTCGACAGGCCGCGACAGGTGATAGATGAAGTGTACGGCAAGGAGGCGCAGACCGAATATCGGATAGTGGGAGAGAGCCGTGGCCTTACGCGCGTGTTGCTCGTTCCCCACACCGGGCGCACCCACCAACTGCGGCTGCATTGCGCACATGAGAGCGGTCTCGGTGCGCCTGTCGAGGGCGATGTGCTCTACGGACGCAGTGCGCAGCGGCAGTCTCTCCATGGACAACGCCTCTTTCTCCACGCACAAAGCATCGAACTGCTCCACCCGGTCACCGGCAAACCGCTCCGTTTCGAGCGCAAAGCCGGTTTCTGACTCCCCTGCTTTCCGCTGTTTTCCAGCCCAAATTTGCGTACTATATTACATTAAATAATATTAAATGTAGGCCGTTTGCAATATGCAAGACAGCCATATATAAATTATTGGCAGTATCTTTGCACCTGTAAAATAGGCATTATTAATTATCTAAATACAAGAAAAGCTATGATTATCGAAAATGTTCATGCAAGAGAAATCCTGGATTCCAGAGGCAATCCTACAGTAGAGGTTGAAATAACAACAGAGTCTGGCTTCGTAGGCCGCGCTTCTGTTCCCTCTGGAGCATCCACTGGCGAGAACGAAGCCCTCGAACTTCGCGACGGCGACAAGAACCGCTATTGCGGAAAAGGCGTGCTCAAGGCAGTTGAGAACGTTAACAACGTTATCGCTCCCGCCATCATAGGAATGTCTGTGCTCGAACAGCGCGCAATAGACTACAAGATGCTCGAACTCGACGGCACCAAAACAAAGTCGAAACTCGGCGCAAACGCCATCCTCGGCGTGTCGCTGGCAGCAGCCCACACAGCAGCCAACTATCTCCAGATACCCCTTTACAGATACATCGGCGGTGCCAACACATACGTATTGCCAGTGCCTATGATGAACATCATCAACGGTGGCGCACACTCTGACGCTCCCATCGCATTCCAGGAGTTCATGATCCGTCCCGTAGGTGCAGCCAGCGAGCGCGAGGCTATCCGTATGGGTGCCGAAGTGTTCCACGCTCTTGCCAAGCTGCTCAAGGGTCGCGGACTCTCAACGGCCGTTGGCGATGAGGGAGGCTTCGCTCCCGCACTCAACGGCATTGAGGATGCTCTCGAAAGCATCTGCCAGGCCATCAAGGACGCAGGCTACGAGCCGGGCAAAGACGTTAAGATTGCCATGGACTGTGCAGCAAGCGAGTTTGCTGTATGCGAGAACGGCGAGTGGTACTACGACTACCGTCAGCTCAAGGACGGCAAGAAGAAGGATCCCAACGGCAAGAAGCTCACAGCCGAGGAGCAGATCAAGTATCTCGAGGAGCTTATCACCAAGTATCCTATCGACTCTATCGAGGACGGACTCGACGAGAACGACTGGGACAACTGGGTGAAGCTGACCGCCGCTATCGGCGACCGCTGCCAGCTTGTGGGCGACGACCTGTTCGTAACCAACGTTGACTTCCTCGCAAAGGGCATCAAGATGGGCGCAGCCAACTCCATCCTCATCAAGGTCAACCAGATCGGTTCGCTCACCGAGACCCTCGACGCTATCGAGATGGCTCACCGTCATGGCTACACAACCGTCACCTCTCACCGTTCGGGCGAGACCGAGGACACAACGATTGCCGACATCGCCGTGGCTACCAACTCCGGCCAGATCAAGACAGGTTCTATGAGCCGCACCGACCGTATGGCCAAGTACAACCAGCTTCTCCGCATCGAGGAGCAGCTCGGCGACCGTGCCGCTTACGGCTACAAGAAGCTCAAGTAAGGCTTTTATAAAGTGCATTTTCCATAGTGTTAGGGGAAGGCTGCCGTCAGGTTGTCCTTCCCCTTTCCCTTGGTCGAAACCCCAACTGCACCGTTCCACATGTGCAATTCTGCGTATGCCCGGAACAACCGATCTTTTTGCAGAACAAAACCGCACCCCGCATATCGTTTGTATATAGGCTGAACGACGACGGCTCTTGCGGATTTTCTTGCAAAGTTGTTGGAAGTTAAGATAAAAGTCGTATCTTTGCACTGCGGACTCACGCTGGACTGACTCTGCAAAAGCAGCCGGTGCAGCGCCAGGGGGACGCACTACATATTGAGAAGTGTTTGCTAACGCTTTGTCATTGGTCTCATTGAACGTAGGAAATTCAATACCCCAAATCAAAGACAAGGCAGAAGCGGGCGCTACGGGTAGGTATAGATATGCTTCCCGGTGGTGTGCCGGCGGCTAACCATGCCGTCCATGCACACCATTTGGCGGGCTTTTATATATACCAACAGCGTGGGTGTCTGTATCTGTTTGTTATTTGTGAGGTATCCTACGACCTAATGAGACGGCAAACAGAGGCTGGATGCCCCGCTTTTCTTTATGCAGTCTCTCAACAAACAACAACCTGCCTGTCTTCGGGCATCAGACGGGTGCAACTTCTAAAATCAGCATGAAGAAGTTATTGATTAGTTTTGTTCTGTGCCTGATGTCCGTCGGTACATTTGCGCAGAAGGAAGTGATGTTAAAGGCCGGTACAATGGTTCCTTTACAAGTTGCAAACCCCACCAAGGCTGCCGATGTCAGCGTAGGGCAGAAGGTGGCTTTCAGAGTTTCCCGCGACATCAACGTTGACGGGGTGACTGCCATCCCTTATGGCACAATCGTCAATGGCAATGTTTATGAAGCCAAAAAGTCTTCATGGTGGGGAACCAAGGGCCGTCTGGGCATCAAAATCACAGAAATGTTTGCCCCTAATGGCGAAATGGTCCCTCTGTCCAACGGCAATGTGTACGTGACAGGAGTGAACCGTACTGGCATCTCTATCCTCGTATTCTGTTTCACATTCTTGCCTTTGCCTTGTGGCTCAAAAGCAGAAATTCCTGTGGGATATGAGTTGCAGGCCAACGTTGCATCCAACACAGTAGTAAAAGTGAACTAATCAATTTGCCCCAAATCTGCGACTGTTTCTTAATGTTGTGGATTTGGGGCAAATGCCTTTTCTGGTGGGTTGGACTCCGCCTCTACATGTCTGCGTTTTATCCGCTTCGGGCTCTGCTCTAATTTTTCACTTGTTGGTTGACTCTATAAACTTGGATTTTCTACACCGAAAGAAGAATTCTTCAAAATCCATTCATAACTTTGCACTTGCTGGTTGACTCTATAGAAGAAGAAATAATACGGAAATGTGTGCAAGATTTCGTTTTCTCGGAATTTATGTGTACCTTTGCACCCGGTTGGTTGTAATCAGCCGATGGCAAAGGCCGGTTTAACCGCCGCAGACAGCCATACGGAGGCAGCAACACTCTTGGAGAGATGGTAGAGTGGTCGATTACA
This sequence comes from Lachnospiraceae bacterium, assembly GCA_963590445.1. Classification (GTDB taxonomy): domain Bacteria; phylum Bacteroidota; class Bacteroidia; order Bacteroidales; family Bacteroidaceae; genus Prevotella. The sequence continues at coordinate 32,116 of CAVAPI010000014.1, forward strand.
GTAGTCTTGAAAACTACCGTACCGAGAGGTACCGGGGGTTCGAATCCCTCTCTCTCCGCTGAACGTGCTGGACAGAAATGGTCAGCAAACGGACAAAAAGCTACAAATCAATGATTTGTGGCTTTTTTTATTGCCCGAAAGTCCTGCTTCCAAGACTTCAAAAGGGCTCACCCGACAAACATGGGGGGGGATTACGCATAAAGTTTTGTAAGCCTGAAAAGGAAGAATTTGATATCCGTC